>NZ_CADFEF010000011.1:0-198544 GCF_902833125.1 Burkholderia sp. BCC1640
TCGCGGTAGGGTGCGCGTGCAGCGCCTTCGGCGCCTGCGCGGCGCGGGCGCGTATCGTCGTCGCTGCGGCGAGCCGGGCGGTCGGACGACGTACGGCGTTCGCCGAAGCTGCGCTTTTCGCCTTCGCCGGCTGCCTTGTCACGATAGGGCGCACGTGCACCGCCCTCGGCGCCTGCGCGGCGCGAGCGCGTATCGTCGTCGCTGCGGCGAGCCGGGCGGTCGGACGACGTACGGCGTTCGCCGAAGCTGCGCTTTTCGCCTTCACCGGCTGCCTTGTCACGATAGGGCGTACGTGCACCGCCTTCGGTACCCGCACGGCGCGGCCGCGCATCGGGCTTGCCGTCGGTGCCGCGATACGGACGGGCGTCGCCGCGTTCGGCGCGGCCGCCAGGCTTCGCGTCACTGCGATAGCCGCGCTCGGCGCCGCCGTCACGCGGTGCGCGCTTCGCCGGAGCGCGTTCCGCACCCGGGCCCTCCGCGCCGCGCGGCTTGAACGCGCGCTCGCCGGCGGCGGCCGGTGCGGCGGCCTTCTTCGGGCGCGGCGGCTTGTCGGCCGCGGACGGCGCGGCGGGGCGCACCGCCTTGCGGGCGACGAGGCTGCCAGAGCGGACAGGTGCGCGGGTCGGCGACGCCGGCCGCGGATTCTTGACGGTCAATTTGGTGCGCATAAACGCTGGGATTCATTCAGACTGCGATCGCGCGCAGCAATTCGGTTTCGAGCTGGATCTGCAAGCGGTTGTCGGACAGGCCGGCACCGTCGAGCAGGAAGATGTCCTCGACGCGTTCGCCGAGCGTATTGATCCGCGCCGCGTGGACGCCGACCCGATGCTCGGCCAGGACGCGCGCGATCGAATAGAGAAGGCCCGGCCGGTCGTTGGCGGACACGGACAGGATGTAGTACTGACCGCGCTCGTCGGCCCGGAGGTCGACGCGCGGCGTAATCGGAAACGTCCGGGACAGCCGCGACAGGCGACCCTTGGACGGCTCAGGCAGCGACGCGGTTTCGGCAAGGCGCGTCGCGAGTTGCTGTTCGACGAGATTCGCGATGTCACGGTAGCGCACGTCGCGTTCGGTCTGCGTGACGATGAAGTTGTCGAGCGCATAGCCGTGCCGCGTCGTGCTGACGCGCGCATCGAGCACCGACAGCCCGTTGCGGTCGAAGTACGCGCAAATGCCCGCGAACAGGTCGGGGCGGTCCTTCACGTACACGAGCACTTGCAGCGCGTCGCCGATCGGCGACGGCCGCGCGCGGACGATCGCGGTCTCGGCGTTCACGTGCCGGTACAGCACGCGCGTCTGCCATGCGATGTCGGCCGCGTCGTGGCGCAGGAAAAAGCCGATGTCGAGCTGATCCCACAGCGCGCGGTGCGCGTCGTCGGGCACGGTCTCGAGGCGCAGCAGCGCGAGCGCCTGCTCCTGCCGCGACTTCAGTTCCGAATGCGCGTCGGGATTGGCGCCGCCGAGCACTGCCAGCGTAATCCGGTAGAGGTCTTCGAGGAGCTTGCCCTTCCAAGTGTTCCACACCTTCGGGCTCGTGCCGCGGATATCGGCGACGGTCAGCAGGTAGAGGGCGGTGAGGTAGCGCTCGTTGCCGACGACTTCGGCGAAGCGCTTGATGACCTCCGGGTCGCTCGTGTCCTGCTTCTGCGCGACCTGGCTCATCGTCAGGTGATGCTGGACGAGCCACACGATCAGCGCCGCGTCGTCGCCGGCGATCCCGTGCTCGCGGCAGAAACGCCGCGCGTCGGCCATCCCGAGCGTCGAGTGGTCGCCGCCGCGGCCCTTCGCGATGTCGTGGAACAGCGCCGCGACATACAGCACCCACGGGCGCTCGAAATTGCCGATCAGCTGGCTGCAGAACGGGTACTCGTGCGCATGCTCGGCCACCGCGAAGCGGCGAATGTTGCGCAACACCATCAGGATGTGCTGGTCGACCGTGTACACGTGGTAAAGGTCGTGCTGCATCTGGCCGACGATGCGGCGGAAATTTAGCAGATAGCGGCCGAGCACGCTCGTCTGGTTCATCAGCCGGAAAGCATGCGTGATGCCTTCGGGCTGCTGCAGGATCTGCATGAACGTGCGGCGGTTCTGCGGATCGCGCCGCCACGTGTCGTTCATGATCTCGCGCGAGTTGTACAGCGCGCGCAGCGTGCGGGCGGACAGACCCTTCACGCCACGGGTCGCCTCGTACAGCAGGAACGCTTCGAGGATCGCGTCCGGATGGCGTTCGAACACGCCGTCGTCGACGATCTCGAGCATGCCCTGCTTCTCGACGAAGCGATCGGGAGACAGCACGCGCGTGATGCCGCTCGTCGCGGGAAACAGCTGCGCCTCGATGTTCTGGATCAGGATCGTCGCCAGCTGCGTGACCGCTTTCGCGGCCCAGTAGTAACGGCGCATCAGCTGCTCGCTCGCGCGCTTGGCCTGCGTCGGCTGGTAGCCGAAGCTCTCGGCGGCCTGCGTCTGCAGGTCGAACACGAGCATGTCCTGGCGGCGGCCGGCGATCACGTGCAGCCGCGCGCGCAGCGTCTTCAGGAATCCTTCGTTGCGGCGCAGCTCGCGCGCCTCGCGATCGGTGATGAGGCCGCGCGTGTCGAGTTCGCGCCAGCTGCTGCCGAAGCCGGCCGCGCGCGCAATCCAGAGGATCGTCTGCAGGTCGCGCAACCCGCCCGGGCTTTCCTTCACGTTCGGCTCGAGGCTGTACGGCGTGTCCTGGAACTTCGCGTGGCGCTGGCGCATCTCGAGCACCTTCGCGGTGAAGAATGCGCGCGCGTCGAGCGCCTCGTGATACCGTACGGTGAAGCGCTCGAACAGCGCGGTGCTGCCGACGATGCGGCGCGCCTCGAGCAGCGAGGTCTGCACGGTGACGTCCTGCGATGCTTCCTCGATGCATTGGGCGACCGTGCGCACGCTGCTGCCGATCTCGAGGCCGAGATCCCATGCCATCCCGATGAAGCGCTCGATGCGCGCGTCGAGCGCCGGGTCGTGCGCATCGGGCAGCAGCACGAGGATGTCCACGTCGGAGTAGGGCGCGAGCTCGCCGCGCCCGTAGCCGCCGACGGCGACGAGTGTAAGCGTCGCGGGCAGCCCGCACTCGTCCCACACGCGCTTGAGCACATCGTCGGTGAGTTTCGACAGCGCGTGCATCAGCGACGCGACGTTCGTCGCGCTGCGAAAGCGATCGAGCATGTCGGCCTTGGCGGCCTTGAATTCGGCGCGCCGCGACAGCGCTTCGGGCGAGGGGGCGGCGTGAGCGCTCATGGGCGGGCCGTTCAGGTCAGGGGCGGGTGGGGCGGGCTGGCGCGGCGGCGCTCAGACCGCGGCGGCCGGTTGCGCGAACACCGGGCGCGCCGGCGTGCCGGCGGACACGGTCAGCACCTCGTAGCCCGTCTCGGTGACGAGCACCGTGTGCTCCCACTGCGCGGACAGGCTGCGGTCGCGCGTCTTGACCGTCCACTGGTCGGGCATCGTGCGGATATCGCGCTTGCCGGCGTTGATCATCGGCTCGATCGTGAAGATCATCCCGGCCTTCAGCTCGATGCCGGTGCCCGGACGGCCGTAGTGGACGACCTGCGGATCCTCGTGGAACACGGTGCCGATGCCGTGGCCGCAGTATTCGCGCACGACGCTGTACCCCTGCGCTTCCGCATGCTTCTGGATCGCGTAGCCGATGTCGCCGAGGTGGGCGCCGGGCTTGACCTGGTCGATGCCGAGCCACATGCACTCGTAGGTGGTCTGTACGAGGCGCTTCGCGAGGATCGAGCCCTCTCCGACGATGAACATCCGGCTTGTGTCGCCGAAGTAGCCGTTCTTGATCACGGTGATGTCGATGTTCAGCGCGTCGCCGTTCTTGATCACCTTCTCGCCCGGAATGCCGTGGCAGATCACGTCGTTGACGGAGATGCAGGTGGCCTTCGGGTACGGCGGATAGCCGGGCGGCTGATAATTCAGCGGCGCGGGGATCGTGCCCTGCTCGTTGAGCATGAATTCGTGACAGAGTCGGTCGAGTTCGGCGGTCGTGATGCCCGCGACGACGTGCGGCGTGATGAAGTCGAGCACTTCGCTCGCGAGACGGCAGGCGACGCGCATCTCGGCGATGTCGTGTTCGTTTTTGAGCGTAATAGCCATCGAGGTATGCCTGGAATGCGGTGAATTGACGGATTATCGCACCTTATGGCGGGCCTCGCAGCCCCTGCCGGCGGTGCCGATGCGGGTTTTCGCGGATTGCCCGGTCGACTGCCGCGCGGCAAGCGAAAGTGTCGGGCGACTTGAGAGCCGACAAATCGGCGTGCTATACTCTTTGGCTAAGTCGACATCCAGATGCCGAACATGTCCGTCATCGGGCGGTACAGGGCGGCATGGCGATGAAAGGCTTGCGGCACGGGCATTTTCGCACGTGCCGAATCGCAAGCCGGCGCAACCAGGGTGCCGGCCGCGCGGAACGAGGGTCCTTCGGGGCGCGTTCGCGCGGCGGTACGGCAGCCGGCTTAAGACCCAACCCTCGTGGAGAATTTACATGGCAGTCACGATGCGCCAAATGCTGGAAGCGGGTGTCCACTTCGGTCACCAGACCCGTTTCTGGAACCCGAAGATGGCTCCGTTCATTTTCGGTCACCGCAACAAGATTCACATCATCAACCTCGAAAAGACGCTGCCGATGTTCACGGACGCACAGAAGTACGTGCGCCAGCTGGCAGCGAACCGCGGCACGATCCTGTTCGTCGGCACGAAGCGTCAGTCGCGTGACACGATCGCCCAGGAAGCGCAGCGCGCGGGCATGCCGTACGTCAACGCACGCTGGCTCGGCGGCATGATGACCAACTTCAAGACGCTGAAGGTTTCGATCAAGCGCCTGAAGGACATGGAAGCGGCAGTCGAGGCGGGCGAGCTCGAGAAGATGAGCAAGAAGGAAGCGCTGCTGTTCGAACGCGAAATCGCCAAGCTGCAGAAGTCGATCGGCGGCGTGAAGGACATGGGCGGCATTCCGGACGCAATCTTCGTCGTCGACGTCGGCTACCACAAGATTGCCGTGACGGAAGCGAACAAGCTGGGCGTGCCGGTCATCGCCGTGGTCGATACGAACCACTCGCCGGAAGGTGTGGATTACGTGATCCCGGGTAACGACGACTCGAGCAAGGCAGTCGCGCTGTACGCCGAAGGCGTGGCCGACGCGATCCTGGAAGGCCGTGCGAACGCGGTCAACGAAGTGGTCCAGGCAGCGCGTGGCGACGACGAGTACGTCGAGGAAAACGCGTAACTGGCCCCGAGCCGGCGCAAAAAGGGGGCTCTCAACAGGCCCCCTTTTTTTAAGCTTGTGCGCCGGACCTGATCGCGCCGAATCGGCGCGGGTCCGGAAACGATTTTCGGCCGTTCGCGTCCAAGCGGGCGGCGTTGTGAATACAGACTCAAGGAGCGAATGATGGCGGCAATTACCGCAAGCATGGTGGCAGAACTGCGCGCAAAGACCGACGCACCGATGATGGAGTGCAAGAAGGCGCTGACGGAAGCCGACGGCGATCTGGCCAAGGCTGAAGAGCTGCTGCGCGTGAAGCTCGGCAACAAGGCGAGCAAGGCGGCATCGCGCGTGACGGCCGAAGGCGTCGTCGCATCGTTCGTCGGCGGCAACGCGGGCGCGCTGGTCGAACTGAACTGCGAAACCGACTTCGTCGCGAAGAACGACGACTTCCTCGCATTCTCGAAGACGGTCGCGGAACTCGTCGCGACGCAAAACCCGGCCGACGTGGCAGCGCTGTCGGCACTGCCGCTCGACGGCTCGACGGTCGACGCAGTGCGTCTGGCCCTGATCGGCAAGATCGGCGAGAACGTGTCGATCCGCCGTTTCGTCCGTTTCGAAACCGCGAACAAGATCGCAACGTACCTGCACGGCGCGCGTATCGGCGTGATCGTCGAGTACACGGGTGCGGAAGAGCAGGTCGGCAAGGACGTCGCGATGCACATCGCCGCGATGAAGCCGGTCGCGCTGTCGTCGGCCGACGTGCCGGCGGAACTGATCGAGACGGAGCGCCGTGTCGCCGAGCAGAAGGCTGCCGAATCGGGCAAGCCGGCTGAAATCGTCGCGAAGATGGTCGACGGCAGCGTCCAGAAGTACCTGAAGGAAGTGTCGCTGCTGAACCAGACGTTCGTGAAGAACGACAAGCAGACGATCGAGCAGATGCTGAAGGCAGCGAATGCGGCAGTGCAGAAGTTCGCGCTGTTCGTCGTCGGCGAAGGCATCGAGAAGCGTCAGGACGACTTCGCCGCCGAAGTGGCCGCGCAAGTCGCAGCAGCAAAGCAGCAGTAAGCAGTCAGGCAGTATCCGCGGCGGGCGTCCGCTCCGCCGCGGCCGGCGCCGCCGCCGGCCGGCCGGGAACCCCCGTCCGACCGTCGGCGCTTGCCCGAATCAGTATTTCGCCCCTACAGTTCGTGGTTGTCATCCTCTCGTCGCTCGGAAGCCCCTATGTCCAATGCCTATAAACGCGTCCTCCTCAAACTCTCCGGCGAAGCGCTGATGGGCGACGATGCCTTCGGCATCAATCGCGCGACGATCGAGCGGATGGTGGCGGATATCGCCGAAGTCGTGGGTCTCGGCACGCAGCTCGCGGTCGTGATCGGCGGCGGTAACATTTTCCGCGGTGTCGCGGGTGGCGCGGCCGGCATGGACCGCGCGACGGCCGACTACATGGGGATGCTGGCGACGATGATGAACGCGCTGGCGCTGCAGGACGCGATGCGTCACGCCGGCATCGTCGCGCGCGTGCAGTCCGCGCTGCGCATGGACCAGGTCGTCGAGCCGTACATCCGGCCCCGCGCGATCCGCCAGCTCGAGGAAGGCAAGGTCGTGATCTTCGCGGCCGGCACGGGTAACCCGTTCTTCACGACGGATACGGCCGCCGCACTGCGCGGTTCGGAAGTGGGCGCCGAGGTCGTACTGAAGGCGACCAAGGTCGATGGCGTATATTCTGCCGATCCGAAGAAGGATCCGTCAGCCACGCGCTACACGACGATCAGCTTCGACGAGGCGATCAGCCGCAATCTGCAGGTGATGGACGCGACGGCCTTCGCGCTGTGCCGCGACCAGAAGCTGCCGATTCGCGTGTTTTCGATCAACAAGCCGGGCGCGCTCAAGCGTATCGTGCTGGGCGAGGACGAAGGTACGCTCGTCCACGTGTAAACTCCCGCGGATGCGGGCAAGCGGCGTGGGTCGCCGGCCGCGGTGCGTGGCGCGCCGGGCGGGGCCCGCGTTCTTTGAAGGTTGGAAGGTTTGGAGGTTGAAATGAGTGTCGCTGATGTCAAGAAGGGCGTGGAGCAGAAGATGCAGCGCTCGATCGAAGCGTTCAAGAACGATCTGGCGAAGATCCGTACGGGCCGTGCGCATACCGGTCTGCTCGATCACGTGCAGGTCGACTACTACGGTTCGATGGTGCCGATCTCGCAGGTTGCGAACCTGACGCTCGTCGATGCACGCACGATCGGCGTGCAGCCGTGGGAAAAGAACATGGTCGCGAAGGTCGAGAAGGCCATCCGCGAAGCGGATCTCGGCCTGAACCCGGCGACGGCCGGCGACCTGATCCGCGTGCCGATGCCCGCGCTGACGGAAGAGCGCCGCCGCGAACTGACCAAGGTGGTCAAGAGCGAAGGCGAAACGGCCAAGGTTGCGATCCGTAACCTGCGCCGCGACGCGAACGAAGCGCTCAAGAAACTCGTGAAGGACAAGGAAATCTCGGAAGACGACGAGCGCCGTGCGAGCGACGACGTGCAGAAGCTGACCGACAAGCACGTTGCCGAAGTCGACAAGCTCGTGCAGAGCAAGGAAGCCGAGATCATGACGGTCTGACGACCGTTCTCGCGCGCCGCCTTCTTCCCGCATTACTGTCTCAACGGCCATGACCTATACCAGCTCTACCGTTCGCGTGCCTGATGTCGGCGCCGTGCCGCGTCATATCGCGATCATCATGGACGGCAACGGCCGTTGGGCGACCGAACGCCGCTTGCCGCGCGTCGCGGGGCACACCCGCGGCGTGGATGCCGTGCGGGCGGTGGTCGAAGGCTGCGCGCGCGCCGGCGTCGAATACCTGACGCTGTTCGCGTTCAGTTCCGAAAACTGGCGCCGGCCGAACGACGAAGTGTCGTTCCTGATGCGGCTGTTCATCACCGCGCTCGAGCGCGAGATCGGCAAGCTGCATGCGAACGGGATCCGCCTGCGGGTGGTGGGCGATCTCGAGCGCTTCGAGCCGCGCATCCGCGAACTGATCCGCCGCGCCGAAACCAAGACGGCGCGCAACACCCGTCTCACCCTGACGATCGCCGCGAACTACGGTGGCCGCTGGGACATCCTGCAGGCGACGAAGAAACTCGTCGAGCAGGCCGTGCGCGAGGGACGCGAGGTCGACGTGACCGAAGACGCGTTCGCGCCGCACCTGGCGATGGCCTATGCGCCGGAGCCCGATCTCTTCATCCGCACCGGCGGTGAGCAGCGCGTCAGCAATTTCCTGCTGTGGCAGCTCGCGTACGCCGAATTCTATTTCACCGACAAATACTGGCCGGACTTCGACGGCGCGGCGCTAGCCGACGCGATCGCGTCGTATACCGAGCGCGAGCGCCGTTTCGGGCGCACCAGCGCGCAGCTCGAACCACAATCGCAGAACGCCGACTCCCTTTCATGCTGAAGACCCGTGTGATCACGGCGGTCGTGATGCTGGCAGTGTTGCTGCCGGTGACGCTGTTCGCGCCGCTCGCCGCGTTCGGTGCGCTGATCGGCGTCGTGCTCGTGTTCGCCGCGTGGGAGTGGGCGCGCCTGCTCAAGCTCGGCGCAACCGGTTCGGTCGTCTACGCGATCGTCGCGGCGCTGGCGCTCGCGGCGACCGCGCCGCTCGGCGTCGAAGCCGCTTCGTCCCGTCCCCTTTTCATGGCGGCCGGCGTGTTCTGGCTGCTGGTCGGCCCGTTCTCGCTGCGGCGCAAGCCGGAGCTCGCGGGCGGCGTGTGGCGGCCGTTCCTGCTCGCCGCCGGGCTCGTGGTGTTCGCGGCCTGCTGGCACGCGGTCGTCGCGGCGCGCGCGCAGGGCGTTGCGTTCGTGCTGTCGCTGCTTCTGGTCGTCTGGCTGGCCGATATCGGCGCATACTTCGCGGGCAAGGCCTTCGGAAAGCGTAAACTGGCCGTTACGATCAGTCCCGGCAAGAGCTGGGAAGGCGCGATCGGCGGCTGGCTCGTCGTGATGGTCGTCGCGGGTGTCGCGATGGCCGCGCACTGGTTCGAGCCGACCCTGTTTTCCGCATTCGCTGCGCGCTACGGGATGCCCGGCGCGTGGGCCGCGCTGACGCTGCTGGTCGTCTACAGCGTGATCGGCGACCTGTTCGAGTCGCTGCTGAAGCGTCAGGCGGGCGTGAAGGATTCGAGCGGCCTGCTGCCCGGTCACGGTGGCGTGCTCGACCGCGTCGACGCGCTGCTGCCGGTGCTGCCGCTCGCAATGCTGCTGCTTGGTTAAACCACTATTTCTGCTATGCAAAAACGTCTGACACTGCTCGGTTCCACGGGCTCGATCGGAGACAGCACGCTCGACGTGGTCGCCCGCCATCCCGAGCGTTTCTCGGTCTACGCGTTGACCGCGCACCGCAACGGCGACAAGCTCGTCGAGCAGTGCCTGCGATTCGCACCCGAAATCGCGGTGGTCGGCGATGCGAACACGGCCGCGCACGTCGAGGCGAAACTGCGCGCGGCGGGCAGCAAGACGATGGTGCTGTACGGGCCGCAGGCGCTTGTCGACGTGTCGAAGAGCGACGGCTGCGATACGGTCGTCGCCGCGATCGTCGGCGCGGCCGGCCTCGCGCCGAGCCTCGCGGCCGCGCGCGCCGGCAAGCGCATCCTGCTCGCGAACAAGGAATCGCTCGTGATGTCGGGCGCGATCTTCATGGACGCCGTGCGCGACCATGGCGCGATCCTGCTGCCGGTCGACAGCGAACACAACGCGATCTTCCAGTGCATGCCGCGCGACGAGAATGAGCACGGCGGGATCTCGAAGATCATCCTGACCGCGTCGGGCGGCCCGTTCCGCACGCGTGAGCCGGCCACGCTCGTCGACGTGACGCCGGACGAAGCATGCAAGCACCCGAACTGGGTGATGGGCCGCAAGATTTCCGTCGATTCCGCGACGATGATGAACAAGGGCCTCGAAGTCATCGAGGCGCACTGGATCTTCGGCCTGCCGGGCGACCGGATCGACGTGCTGATCCACCCGCAGAGCGTGATCCATTCGCTCGTGTCGTACCGCGACGGCTCGGTGCTCGCGCAGCTCGGCAACCCCGACATGCGCACGCCGATCGCGCACGCGCTCGCGTTCCCGGAGCGCGTCGACGCCGGTGTCGACCAGCTCGACCTCGCGCAGATCGCGCAGCTGTCGTTCGAGAAGCCCGACTACACGCGCTTCCCGTGCCTCGCACTCGCGCTGAAGGCGCTTGAGGAGGGCGGTATCGCGAGCGCCGCGTTGAACGCGGCGAACGAAATCGCGGTCGAAGCATTTCTCGAGCGCCGGATCGGCTTCATGGCGATCGCGGCGACGGTCGATGCGGTGCTCAACGCACTGCCGAACCGTAACCCGAACGGGCTCGACGACGTCCTTGCGGCGGACGCCGAGGCACGCCGCCTCGCCGCCGAGATCATTGCGAAAGCGCCTGCGCCACGCGTGGAGCGCGCTGTCTGAATGAGGTGCTCATGAACGTGCTGGTCGAACTGATCGCGTTTGCGGTGGCGATCGGGGTGCTGGTCGTCGTGCATGAGTACGGACATTATCGCGTCGCGCGCTGGTGCGGCGTGAAGGTGCTGCGTTTCTCGATCGGTTTCGGCCAGCCCGTCGCGCGCTGGGTCAGCCGCAGGACGGGCACCGAATGGACGCTCTCGGCGTTGCCGCTCGGCGGTTACGTGAAGATGCTCGACGAGCGCGAGCCGGGGGCGGGCGTCAAGCCCGAGGAACTCGATCAGGCGTTCAACCGGCAATCGGTGTTCAAGCGCATCGCGATCGTCGCCGCCGGCCCGATCGCGAACTTCCTGTTGGCAATCGCCCTGTTTTCCGTCGTATTCGCAACCGGCGTGACCGAGCCGGCCGCGGTGCTCGCGCCGCCGGCCGCCGGCACCGTGGCGGCCCACGCGGGCTTCGACGGCGGCGAAACGATCGTGTCGATCCGCGACGCGCGCGTAGGTGACGCGCAAGGTGGCGAGGCCGTGCCGGTGCGCTCGTGGTCGGACCTGCGCTGGAAGCTGCTGTCCGCCGCGTTCGATCATCGCGAGGTCGTGCTCGGCGCGCGTGACGGCGGCGCGTCGACGTTCGACTTCCGCGTCGACCTGCGCAATGTTCCCGAAAGCCAGCTCGACGACGATTTCATGATGCACCTGGGCTTCGAGACCGGCGGCGGCACGCTGTCGGTGGCGTCCGTGCAGCCCGGCAGCGCGGCCGAGCAGGCGGGCCTGAAGGCCGGCGACAAGCTGCTGGCGCTCGACGGCAGTCCGATCGGCGGCGCATCGCGCTTCATCGACGCGGTGAAGCACCATGCGGGCCAAGCGGTCGAACTGCAGGTCGAGCGCGGCGGCGCCGCCCGGACGGTGTCGATTGTGCCGCAAGCGCAGCGCGACGATGAAACGGGGCAGCAGATCGGCCGCATCGGCGCGGCGCTGTCGATGCACACGCCGTCGGTCGACGTGCGCTATGGGCCGATCGAGAGTCTGCGGCTCGGCGCGCACCGCACGTGGGACATTGCGGTTTACTCGCTGAAGATGTTCGGACGGATGATCACGGGCGATGCGTCGCTGAAGAATCTGTCCGGCCCGGTGACGATCGCCGACTACGCCGGCAAGAGCGCGCGGCTCGGTCCGTCGGCCTTCCTGTCGTTCCTCGCCCTTGTCAGCATTAGCCTCGGGGTGCTGAACTTGCTGCCGATTCCCGTTTTGGACGGGGGGCATCTGTTATATTATCTGGTTGAAGCCGCGACCGGGAAAGCGGTCTCGGAGCGCTGGCAGCTGATTCTGCAAAGAGCCGGGTTGATCTGCATCGTCGCGTTGTCGGCGATCGCGCTGTTCAACGACCTGGCTCGGTTAATCCATTTCTGAAGCGTCAGGCGGCGGCCAGTCGGCCGCCGCCTGATTTGATGCAGCTAAATATTGGGGATGCACGTTGTTCAAACCTCATCGCTTTGTACCTAAGACAGTTGCAGCGGCCGCGCTCGCCGCGCACGGCCTCGCGGCGCATGCAGCGGCACCGTTCGTGGTGCAAGACATCAAGATCGAGGGGTTGCAGCGCGTCGAAGCGGGTTCGGTGTTCGCCTACCTGCCGATCAAGCAGGGCGATACCTTCACCGACGACAAGGCATCCGAAGCAATCCGCGCGCTGTACGCCACGGGTTTCTTCAACGACGTGCGCATTGCCACCCAGGGCAACGTCGTGATCGTGCAGGTGCAGGAGCGTCCGGCCATCGCGTCGATCGACTTCACCGGCACGAAGGAATTCGACAAGGACAACCTGACGAAGGCGCTGCGCGCGGTGGGTCTGGCCGACGGCCGCTACTACGACAAGGCGCTCGTCGACAAGGCGGAGCAGGAGCTCAAGCGTCAGTACCTGACGCGCGGCTTCTATGCGGCCGAGGTCAAGACGACGGTCACGCCGGTCGACGCGAACCGCGTGTCGATCCTGTTCGCGGTCGCCGAAGGCCCGAGCGCGAAGATCCGCCAGATCAACTTCATCGGCAACAAGGCGTTCAGCACCAGCGCGCTGCGCGACGAGATGCAGCTGTCGACGCCGAACTGGTTCTCCTGGTACACGAAGAACGACCTGTACTCGAAGGAAAAGCTCACAGGTGACCTCGAGGCCGTGCGCTCGTACTACCTGAACCGCGGCTACCTCGAGTTCAACATCGAGTCGACCCAGGTGTCGATCTCGCCCGACAAGAAGGACATGTACCTGACGGTCACGCTGCACGAAGGCGAGCCGTACACGGTGTCGGGCATCAAGCTGTCGGGCAACCTGCTCGACCGCGAAGCCGAACTGAACAAGCTGATCAAGATCAAGCCGGGCGATCGCTTCTCGGCCGAAAAGCTGCAGCAAACGACGAAGTCGATCGTCGACAAGCTCGGCGAATACGGCTATGCATTCGCGACCGTCAACGCGCAGCCGGACATCGACCAGGCAAACCACAAGGTGAACCTGAATCTCGTCGTCGATCCGAGCCGCCGCGTGTACGTGCGCCGCATCAACGTGGTCGGCAACACGCGTACGCGTGACGAAGTCGTGCGCCGCGAAATGCGCCAGCTCGAAAGCTCGTGGTTCGATTCGAACCGCCTCGCGCTGTCGAAGGACCGCGTGAACCGTCTCGGCTACTTCACCAACGTCGACGTGACGACGGTGCCCGTCGAAGGCACGAACGACCAGGTCGACGTGAACGTGAAGGTCGATGAAAAGCCGACCGGCGCGATCACGCTGGGCGCGGGCTTCTCGTCGACGGACAAGGTGGTGCTGTCGGCGGGCGTGTCGCAGGACAACGTGTTCGGCTCGGGCACGAGCCTGTCGGTGAACGTCAATACCGCGAAGAGCTACCGCACGCTGACCGTCACGCAGGTCGACCCGTACTTCACGGTCGACGGCATCAAGCGGATCACGGACGTCTACTACCGCACGTACCAGCCGCTCTACTATTCGACGAGCTCGAGCTTCCGGATCATCAGCGCGGGCGGCAACCTGAAGTTCGGCATTCCGTTCTCGGAAGTCGACACCGTCTACTTCGGCGCGGGCTTCGAGCAGAACCGTCTCGACGTCGACTCGAACACGCCGCAGAGCTACCAGGATTACGTGAACGAGTTCGGCCGCGTGTCAAACACGGTGCCGCTGACGGTCGCGTGGTCCCGCGACGCGCGTGACAGCGCGCTGATCCCGAGCCGCGGCTACTTCACGCAGGCGAACGTCGAATACGGCGTGCCGGTCGGCAAGATTCAGTACTACAAGGCCGACCTGCAGGCGCAGTACTACTATTCGTTCTCGCGCGGCTTCATCCTGGGCCTGAACCTGCAAGGCGGCTACGGCAACGGTATCGGCAACCCGTACCCGATCTTCAAGAACTACTACGCGGGCGGTATCGGCTCCGTGCGTGGCTATGAGCCGAGCTCGCTGGGCCCGCGCGACACGAAGACGAACGACCCGATCGGCGGTTCGAAGATGTTGGTCGGCAACATCGAGCTGACGTTCCCGCTGCCGGGTACCGGCTACGACCGCACGCTGCGCGTGTTCACGTTCCTCGACGGCGGTAACGTGTGGGGCAACGCGCCGGGCGGCACGAGTACCGGCGCGAACGGCCTGCGTTACGGCTATGGTGTGGGTCTCGCGTGGATCTCGCCGATCGGCCCGCTGAAGCTGAGCCTTGGCTTCCCGCTGCAGAAGCATGAAGGCGACCAGTACCAGAAATTCCAGTTCCAGATCGGGACGGCGTTCTGATCGAACGCATGACAACAGCAACGAGAGGGTAATTTTGCTAACCGGTAAGTTTTCGAAACGAGTGATGTGTGCGCTGACCGTTGCGCTGGCCTTGGGCGCGGCGACGGCACATGCTCAGGACGTCGCCCGCATCGCGGCGGTCAATTCGGATCGGATCCTGCGCGAGTCCGCGCCCGCCAAGGCGGCGCAGACGAAGCTCGAAGCCGAGTTCGCGAAGCGCGACAAGGATCTGCAGGACCTCGCCGCGCGTCTGAAGTCGATGTCCGATTCGCTGGACAAGAACGGCCCGTCGCTGTCGGCGGCCGATCGCGCACAGAAGCAGCGCGATCTCGCGCAGCTCGATACCGACTTCCAGCGCAAGCAGCGCGAGTTTCGCGAAGACCTGAACCAGCGCCGCAACGAGGAACTCGCGGCTGTGCTGGAGCGTGCGAACAAGGTCATCAAGCAGATCGCCGAGCAGCAAAATTACGACCTGATCGTGCAGGAAGCCGTGTACGTCAGCCCGCGCATCGACATCACCGACAAGGTGCTCAAGGCGCTCGCGTCCGGCTCGACGAACTGAACGGAGCAGACGACGAATGGCATTGACGCTTGAGGCACTCGTAAAGCGGTTCGGCGGCGAGATCGTCGGCGACGCCCAGTGCAAGGTGGGCGGCCTCGCGCCGCTCGACCAGGCAGGCCCTCAGCAACTCGCGTTTCTCGCGAATCCGAAGTACCTGTCGCAGGTCGAGACGACCCGCGCCGGCGCGGTGCTGATCGCGCCGAAGGATCTCGAAAAGCTGGGCGCGGCCGCTGATGGCCGGACGGCTGGCTCCCGCAATTTCATCGTGACGCCGAATCCGTACGCGTACTTCGCGCGCGTCGCGCAGATGTTCATCGATCTCGCCACGCCGCCGCGCGCGGCCGGCGTGCATCCGAGCGCGACGATCGATCCGGCCGCGCAGGTCGCCGCGAGCGCGGTGATCGGTCCGCACGTGACGATCGAGGCCGGCGCGGTGATCGAGGACGGCGTGCAGCTCGACGCGAACGTGTTCGTGGGGCGCGGCACGACGATCGGCGCGGGTTCGCACCTGTATCCGAACGCATCGGTGTATCACGGCTGCAGGATCGGCCCGCGCGCGATCATCCATTCGGGTGCCGTGATCGGTTCCGACGGGTTCGGCTTCGCGCCGGATTTCGTCGGCGACGGCGAGGCGCGCACCGGCAGCTGGGTCAAGATTCCGCAGGTCGGCGGCGTGTCGGTCGGCCCGGACGTCGAGATCGGCGCGAACACGACGATCGATCGCGGCGCGATGGCGGACACCGTCATCGAGGAATGCGTGAAGATCGACAACCAGGTGCAGATCGCCCACAACTGCCGGATCGGCGCCTACACGGTGATCGCCGGCAAGGCGGGCATCGCGGGCAGCACGACGATCGGCCGCCACTGCATGATCGGCGGCGCGGCCGGAATCGCCGGCCACGTGACGCTTGGCGACTATGTCATCATCACCGCGAATTCGGGCGTGTCGAAGTCGCTGCCGAAGGCAGGCATCTACACGAGCGCGTTCCCTGCCGTCGACCACGGCGAATGGAACAAGAGCGCCGCGCTCGTGCGCAACCTCGACAAGCTGCGCGACCGCATCAAGGCGCTCGAAACCGCGCTGGCCGCCCAGGGCGGCACGGACGCCTGACCGCACCATGCGAGACCACGAACCGGGCACGGCCAGCGCATCCGGCCCGGTTTGTCAGACTGGGCCGCGCGGCGGCCCGCTTCAGCCTTTGCATCACCACCGCGCAGCTTCTGCGTGAGACGAACCATCATGAGCACTGAAAAAATCAATCTCGACATCCACAAGATCCTCACGCTGCTGCCGCATCGCTACCCGATTCTGCTCGTCGATCGCGTGCTCGAACTCGAGCCGCACAAGGGAATCAAAGCGCTGAAGAACGTGTCGATCAACGAGCCGTTCTTCCAGGGGCACTTCCCGAAGCGGCCGGTGATGCCGGGTGTGCTGATCCTCGAGGCGCTCGCGCAGGCGGCCGCGCTGCTGACGTTCGCGGAAGAGCAGCCGAAGGATCCGGAGAACACGTTGTACTACTTCGTCGGCATCGACGGCGCACGCTTCAAGCGTGTGGTCGAACCGGGCGACCAGCTGATTCTGAACGTGACGTTCGAACGCTACATCCGCGGCATCTGGAAGTTCAAGGCGGTGGCGGAAGTGGACGGCAAGGTGGCGGCGGAAGCCGAATTGATGTGCACGGTCAAGACGGCCGACGCGGCGCCCTGAGCGACGCGGCACGCATGGGTAACGTAACGCGAGCAACGCGACACATCACATCGAGAGGCAACGGCGCATGACCAGGATTCATCCTACCGCGATCGTCGAACCGGGTGCGCAGATCGACGAGTCCGTCGAGATCGGGCCGTACGCGATCGTCGGGCCGCACGTCACGATCGGCGCGCGTACGACGATCGGTTCGCACAGCGTGATCGAAGGTCACACGACGCTCGGCGAGGACAACCGCATCGGCCATTACGCGTCGGTCGGCGGCCGTCCGCAGGACATGAAGTACAAGGACGAGCCGACGAAGCTCGTGATCGGCAACCGCAACACGATCCGCGAATTCACGACGATCCACACCGGCACCGTGCAGGACGTCGGCGTGACGACGCTCGGCGACGACAACTGGATCATGGCCTATGTGCACATCGGTCATGACTGCCGCGTCGGCAACAACGTGATCCTGTCGAGCAACGCGCAGATGGCCGGTCACGTCGAGATCGGCGACTGGGCGATCGTCGGCGGGATGTCGGGCGTGCACCAGTTCGTGCGCATCGGTGCGCACTCGATGCTGGGCGGTGCCTCGGCGCTCGTGCAGGACGTGCCGCCGTTCGTGATCGCGGCCGGCAACAAGGCCGAGCCGCACGGCATCAACGTCGAAGGCCTGCGCCGGCGCGGTTTCTCGCCCGACGCGATCTCGGCGCTGCGCAGCGCGTACCGCCTGCTGTACAAGAACGGCCTGTCGCTCGAGGAAGCGAAGGTGCAGTTGCGCGAATTGGCGGCCGCGGGCGGCGAAGGCGACGCAGCTGTTGGCGCGCTCGTTGCGTTCATCGACGCGTCCCAACGCGGCATCATCCGCTAAGCGATGTCGCTCCCGACCAATCAGCTCCGGCTCGCGATGGTGGCCGGCGAGCCGTCGGGCGATCTGCTCGCGGCGTCGCTGCTCGGCGGGCTTCAAGAGCGGCTGCCCGCGTCGACCCGCTACTACGGGATCGGCGGGCAGCGGATGCTCGCGCACGGCTTCGACTCGCACTGGCAGATGGACAAGCTGACGGTGCGCGGCTACGTCGAGGCGCTGGGCCAGATTCCCGAAATCCTTCGGATTCGCGGCGAACTGAAGCGCCAGCTGCTCGCGGAGCGGCCCGACGCATTCATCGGCGTCGACGCGCCCGATTTCAACTTCAACGTGGAGCAGGCCGCGCGCGACGCGGGCATCCCGTCGATCCACTTCGTATGCCCGTCGATCTGGGCATGGCGCGGGGGGCGGATCAAGAAGATCGCGAAGTCCGTCGACCACATGCTGTGCCTGTTCCCGTTCGAACCGGCGATCCTCGACAAGGCGGGCGTCGCGTCGACGTATGTCGGCCACCCGCTGGCCGACGAGATTCCGCTCGAGCCCGACACGCATGGTGCGCGCATCGCGCTGGGCTTGCCCGCGGACGGCCCCGTGATCGCGGTGTTGCCGGGCAGCCGGCGCTCGGAGATCGGGCTGATCGGCCCGACGTTCTTCGCGGCGATGGCGCTGATGCAGCAGCGCGAGCCCGGCGTGAGGTTCGTGATGCCGGCGGCGACGCCTGCACTGCGCGAGCTGCTGCAGCCGCTCGTCGACGCGCATCCGCAGCTTGCGCTGACGATCACCGACGGCCGCTCGCAGGTCGCGATGACGGCCGCCGACGCGATCCTCGTGAAGAGCGGCACCGTCACGCTGGAAGCCGCGCTGTTGAAGAAGCCGATGGTGATCTCGTACAAGGTGCCCTGGTTGACCGGGCAGATCATGCGCCGGCAGGGCTACCTACCGTACGTCGGCTTGCCGAACATTCTGGCGGGGCGCTTCGTCGTGCCCGAGCTGCTGCAGCATTTCGCGACGCCCGAGGCGCTCGCCGATGCGACGCTCACGCAGCTGCGCGACGACGCGAACCGTCGCACGCTGACCGACGTGTTTACCGAAATGCATCTCTCGCTGCGGCAGAACACGGCCGCGAAAGCGGCCGAAGCGGTCGTGCGCGTACTCGAGCAACGCAAGGGGCGCGCATGACGGCCGCCCGTGCACCACGTCGCCGCGCGTCGACCGACGTGCAGGGCGGCTTCGACTTCAGCCGGCCCGACGAGATCGTCTGCGGCGTCGACGAAGCGGGCCGCGGCCCGCTCGCGGGGCCGGTGGTCGCCGCCGCGGTGATCCTCGATCCCGCGCAGCCGATCGACGGGCTCGACGATTCGAAGGCGTTGTCCGCGAAGAAGCGCGACGCGCTGTACGAGCTGATCGTCGCGCGCTCGCGCGCGTATTGCGTCGCTTCGGCGAGCGTCGACGAGATCGATACGCTCAACATCCTGCACGCAACGATGCTCGCGATGAAGCGGGCCGTCGAAGGCCTGTCGGTGCTGCCGACGCTCGCACAGATCGACGGCAACCGCTGTCCGACGCTGACGGTGCGTGCCGAGGCGATCGTCAGCGGCGACGCGCTCGTGCCGAGCATTTCCGCCGCATCGATCCTCGCGAAGGTCACGCGCGACCGCATGCTCGTCGACCTGCACGAACGCTTCCCGGTATATGGCTTCAACGTGCATGCGGGCTACGGCACCGAGAAACATCTTGCCGCGCTGCGCGAGCATGGCCCGTGCGAAGCCCATCGGCGCTCGTTCGCGCCGGTGCGTGCGGCACTTGACCTGATTCGATGAAAAGCATTACTTCCCGCGACAACCCGCTGTACAAGCGCCTGAAGGCGCTCGCGGGTTCGACGTCCCAGCAGCGGCGGGGCGGCCAGGCGCTGCTCGAGGGTTTCCACCTCGCCAGCGCGTATCTCGATACGGGCGCAACACCCGAGCTCTGCGTCGCGACCGAAGGCGCGCTCGCGCACGACGAAGCGCAGGCGATCATCGCGCGCGTCGACGAGCAGCGGGTCGTTACGCTGCCCGACGCATTGTTCGGGCAACTGTCGAACGTGGTCAGCGGCGTCGGTTTCCTGTTGCTCGTCGACCGGCCCGCGCAGCCGCTGCCGGAGCGCGTCACGCACACGTCTGTCGTGCTCGACGGCGTGCAGGACGCCGGCAACGTCGGTTCGATCTTGCGCAGCGCGGCGGCCGCCGGCGTGCGGCACGTATTCTGTGCGCCGGGCACTGCCTATGCGTGGTCGTCGAAGGTGCTGCGTTCGGCGATGGGCGCGCATTTCCTGCTGTCGATCCACGAGGACGTCGAGCCTGACGCACTCGCCGCGCGTCTCGACGTGCCGGTCGCGCTCACCGATTCGCACGGCGCGCGGGCGGTCTACGACTGTGATCTGGCCGGGCCCGTCGCATGGGTGTTCGGCAACGAGGGCGCCGGCGTGTCGGCGTTCTGGCGCGACGCGGCCACGCATCGCGTGACGATCCCGCAGCCGGGCGGCATGGAGTCGCTGAACGTCGCGGCGGCGGCGGCGGTGTGCCTGTTCGAGCAGGTGCGGCAGCAGCGGCGCGCGTGACATGACGACGTGACGCACGGCGTTGTCCGCGCGCGCGTATCCCGACCATGAAAAAAGGCCGCGTTCGACGCGGCCTTTCTGCTTCTGGCGGCGGCTGGCGGCCGCGCCGGCGGGCAAGTCGTCAGTACGACTGCCGGTCGAGACGGATTTCCTGCAGGATCGTCGTCGCGATCTCCTCGATCGACTTGTGTGTCGACGACAGCCACTTGATCCCTTCGCGACGCATCATCGCCTCGGCCTCGTTGATCTCGTAGCGGCAGTTCTCCGGCGCCGCGTACTTGCTGCCCGGGCGGCGCTCGTTGCGAATCTCAGACAGGCGTTGCGGGTCGATCGACAGGCCGAACAGCTTGTCGCGATGCGGCGACAGCGCCGACGGCAGCTTGCCGCGCTCGAAGTCTTCCGGAATCAGCGGATAGTTGGCTGCCTTCACGCCGTACTGCATCGCGAGATACAGGCTCGTTGGCGTCTTGCCGCTGCGCGACACGCCGACCAGGATCACGTCGGCCTCCGACAGGTTGCGGTTCGACTGACCGTCGTCGTGCGCGAGCGAGAAGTTGATCGCCTCGATCCGCGTCTTGTATT
Source organism: Burkholderia sp. BCC1640 (assembly GCF_902833125.1). Classification (NCBI taxonomy): domain Bacteria; kingdom Pseudomonadati; phylum Pseudomonadota; class Betaproteobacteria; order Burkholderiales; family Burkholderiaceae; genus Burkholderia; species Burkholderia sp. BCC1640. Next base: position 20,766 of record NZ_CADFEF010000011.1, read on the forward strand.
CCTCGGTGTCGGCGTTCTGGTGGCCGCGACCCATCGCGTGGCTCGACTTCAGCTCCAGTTCCTGCTCGAGGGGCTCGACGAAGCGCTGGAACATGTCCAGCACGAGCGCGTTCGAGCGCTTGACGATGTCGTTCGACTCGCTGTCGACGAGCGTCGTGAACACGATCGCGCGGCGGCCGTCGTGCACCGCGGCTTCGTTGATCTTCTCGACGGTCGCAAAGGCCTTGTCGAGCGAGTCCACGAACGGCAAGCGCACGAGGCGGAATTTCTGGTCGAACTGGGAGAGGATCGAGTGCGCGAAGGTTTCGGCAGTAATCCCGGTGCCGTCGGAGACGATGAAAACGGTAGGCAGCATGAATCTGGGCGTCGAACGTGAAGGGCGGTTGCGCGGGCGGCTGGAGGTTCGCCTCCAGACGCAGTGACAAGGTCGCGCCACATCCGGCAGCCGGCACGGTAGAATAGCGGCAACCTGTTGGATAAGCAATTGCGGGGGCAGGGTGCGAACGGCACCCCGGGCTTGCCGCGAGCGATCTAAAACTCCCGGCAAGTTCGGCGATTCGTCTGACTATATCGCCCTTCTGCCGGGATTTTTGCAAATCGGGTCGGAAGATTTTCCGCCGCTGCGATTGTTTCTCCAACAGGTTGCGCAAGACGCGCCGCGCCTTTTTGCAAGCGCCCGCGTCCGAGCCCACTTGCGCAATCGAGCATTTTTTTCACACTTAGGGGCTTGTATGACTAACGCAGCAAACGTCGCAAAGGACCAGGCGTATGTAATCCCGTTCGAGCAGTTGCGGATGACCGATGTGGAGATCGTGGGCGGCAAGAATGCGTCGCTCGGCGAGATGATCAGCCAGCTTTCCGAAGCAGGCGTTCGTGTACCCACCGGTTTCGCCACGACCGCGCTCGCATTCCGTGATTTCCTCAAGCACAACGATCTGACCGATCGCATCGCCAAGCGTCTCGAGTCGCTCGACATCGACGACGTGAAGGCGCTCGCCGAAGCCGGTGCCGAAATCCGCAAGTGGATCGTCGATGCACCGCTGCAGGCACGTCTCGAGCAGGAAATCCGCGCACAGTTCGAAATCCTGAAGAACGGCTCGCCGGGCGAGCTGTCGTTCGCCGTGCGTTCGTCCGCGACCGCGGAAGACTTGCCCGACGCGTCGTTCGCCGGCCAGCAGGAGTCGTACCTGAACGTCGTCGGCATCGACGACGTGCTCGACCGCATGAAGCACGTGTTCGCGTCGCTGTACAACGACCGCGCGATCTCGTACCGCGTTCACAAGGGCTTCACGCACGCCGAAGTCGCGCTGTCGGCCGGCGTGCAGCGCATGGTCCGCTCCGACGTCGGCGCGGCCGGCGTGATGTTCACGATCGATACCGAATCGGGCTTCAAGGACGCCGTGTTCATCACGTCGAGCTATGGCCTGGGCGAAACCGTCGTGCAGGGCGCCGTGAACCCGGACGAGTTCTACGTGTTCAAGACGACGCTCGCACAGGACAAGTACCCGATCATCCGCCGCTCGATCGGCTCGAAGCTGATCAAGATGGAATTCACGCAGCCGGGCGAGCCGGGCCGCGTGAAGACGGTCGACGTGCCGCACGAGCAGCGCAACCGCTACTCGATCACTGACGAAGACGTGATCGAGCTGGCGAAGTACGCGGTCATCATCGAGAAGCACTACCAGCGTCCGATGGACATCGAGTGGGGCAAGGACGGCCGCGACGGCAAGATCTTCATCCTGCAGGCGCGTCCGGAAACGGTGAAGAGCCAGGCGTCCGGCAAGGCCGAGCAGCGCTTCAAGCTGAAGGGCCAGTCGCAGGTGCTGGCGACGGGTCGTGCGATCGGCCAGAAGATCGGCGCGGGCCCCGTGCGCGTGATCCAGGATCCGTCGGAAATGGAACGCGTGCAGCCGGGCGACGTGCTGGTGGCTGACATGACCGACCCGAACTGGGAGCCGGTGATGAAGCGTGCGGCGGCGATCGTCACGAACCGTGGCGGCCGGACCTGCCACGCGGCGATCATCGCGCGTGAGCTCGGCGTGCCGGCAGTCGTCGGCTGCGGCGACGCGACCGACATCCTGAAGGATGGCGCGCTCGTCACGGTGTCGTGCGCGGAAGGCGACGAAGGCAAGATCTACGACGGGCTGCTCGAGACGGAAGTCACGGAAGTGCAGCGCGGCGAACTGCCGGAAATCCCGGTCAAGATCATGATGAACGTCGGCAACCCGCAGCTCGCGTTCGACTTCTCGCAACTGCCGAACGGTGGTGTTGGCCTCGCACGTCTCGAGTTCATCATCAACAACAACATCGGCGTGCACCCGAAGGCGATCCTCGAGTACCCGAACATCGACCAGGATCTGAAGAAGGCGGTCGAGAGCGTCGCGCGCGGCCACGCGTCGCCGCGCCAGTTCTACGTCGACAAGCTGACGGAAGGCGTTGCGACGATCGCCGCGGCGTTCTATCCGAAGCCCGTGATCGTGCGTCTGTCCGACTTCAAGTCGAACGAGTACAAGAAGCTGATCGGCGGTTCGCGCTACGAGCCGGACGAGGAAAACCCGATGCTGGGCTTCCGCGGCGCGTCGCGCTACATCGCCGAAGACTTCGCGCAGGCGTTCGAGATGGAGTGCCGTGCACTGAAGCGCGTGCGCGACGAGATGGGCCTGACCAATGTCGAGATCATGGTGCCGTTCGTGCGGACCGTGAAGCAGGCGGAGCGCGTCGTCGGCCTGCTCGAGAAGTTCGGCCTGAAGCGTGGCGAGAACGGCCTGCGCCTCGTGATGATGTGTGAAGTTCCGACCAACGCGATCCTTGCCGAAGAGTTCCTCGAGCACTTCGACGGTTTCTCGATCGGTTCGAACGACCTCACGCAGCTCACGCTCGGCCTCGACCGCGACTCGGGCATGGAACTGCTGGCCGTCGACTTCGACGAACGCGACCCGGCCGTCAAGTTCCTGCTCAAGCGGGCGATCGATACCTGCCGCAAGATGGGCAAGTACGTCGGCATCTGCGGTCAGGGCCCGTCCGATCACCCGGACTTTGCGCAATGGCTGACTGACGAAGGCATCGTGTCGATCTCGCTGAACCCGGACACGATCATCGATACGTGGCAGGCGCTCGCCAACCGGAAGTAACGGTCGGTAATGGCCGTTCGGCGCAAGTGCGGTACCGCCGCGCTTGCGTTGAAGGCAAAATGCAAGGTTCGTGTTATAAACACCCCGGTAAGCGCCGGGGTGTTTTTGTTTGTCGGTACGTAACGGGGTGACCCGGCCGACCCGGGCGTGCCGGTCGCGTCCGCTTGCGGCTGCGAAGAATATAGTGAGCGTACGGGACCGTTTTTCTGGAGACCACAATGATGTCGGGGCATCTGTTCTGGTGGGTCGCGGTGGGTGTGCTGGTCGTGGCCGAGTTGCTCACGGGCACGTTCTACCTGCTGATGATTGCGCTCGGCTTTCTCGCGGGCGGATTGCTGCAACTGGCCGGTTTCGCGCCGCACGTGCAGTTTGGCGTGGCCGCCGTGGTCGCGATCATCGCGATGATCGTGCTGCGCCGCTCGGGGCTCGGGCGCAAGCAGAAGCGCGACACGTCGACGAATCCCGACGTCAATCTCGATATCGGCTCGACCGTCACGGTCGACGCATGGCATGACGGCCGCGCGCGCGTGCAATATCGCGGCACCGACTGGGACGTCGAACTCGCGCACGGCGAGCGCGACGATGTGCGGGTGTATCAGGTGCGCGCCGTGCGCGGCAACTGTCTCGTGGTCGTAGCGAAACCTGCGGGCTGATCGTCCGCTGATACAACAAGGAGAGAACATTTCATGGATTCGCTGATCATCTGGGTCGTCCTGCTCGTCATCGCCATCGTGATCGTGTCGAAGACGGTGAAGATCGTCCCGCAGCAGCATGCGTGGGTGCTCGAACGCTTCGGGCGCTATCACGCGACGCTGTCGCCCGGTCTCAATATCGTGCTGCCGTTCGTCGACCGGATCGCCTACCGGCATGTGCTGAAGGAAATTCCGCTCGACGTGCCGAGCCAGGTCTGCATCACGCGCGACAACACGCAGCTGCAGGTCGACGGCGTGCTGTACTTCCAGGTGACCGATCCGATGAAGGCGTCGTACGGATCGAGCAACTTCGTGCTCGCGATCACCCAGCTCGCGCAGACGACGCTACGGTCGGTGGTCGGCAAGCTCGAACTCGACAAGACCTTCGAGGAACGCGACTTCATCAACCACAACATCGTGTCGGCGCTCGACCAGGCTGCCGCGAACTGGGGTGTGAAAGTGCTGCGTTACGAGATCAAAGACCTGACGCCGCCGAAGGAAATCCTGCACGCGATGCAGGCACAGATCACCGCCGAGCGGGAAAAGCGCGCGCTGATCGCCGCATCCGAAGGCCGCAAGCAGGAGCAGATCAACCTCGCGTCGGGCGCGCGCGAGGCGGCGATCCAGAAGTCGGAAGGCGAGCGGCAAGCCGCGATCAACCAGGCGCAGGGCGAGGCGGCCGCGATTCTCGCGGTGGCCGAGGCGAACGCGCAGGCCATCCAGAAGATCGCGAACGCGATCCAGTCGCAGGGCGGGATGGATGCTGTGAACCTGAAGGTCGCCGAGCAGTACGTCGGCGCGTTCTCGAACCTCGCGAAACAGGGCAATACGCTGATCGTGCCGGCGAACCTGTCGGATCTCGGCACCGCGATCGCGTCGGCGCTGACGATCGTCAAGAACGCGACGCCAGCCGCGGGCGGAAAGGGTTGAGCGCACGCGCGGCTCGGTGAGCCGTCCGGCCGTTGCGTGCGGCCGGCGTGCGGCGAATCGTCGCGCCATGGAATCGCGATCCTGCTCGCATGACGATAAGCGGCGCAGGGTTTCATCAGGAACCGTGAGCGGCTGCTCGATCGGCGCATCGACGCATCGCGGCTCACAAAAGCACACGGCCCGCTTCGAGCGGGCCGTGTCGTTTGCGATGCGGGATGTTGCGCGTCAGGTACCGGCGCGCATGATGCGGGCCTTTTCGCGCTCCCAGTCGCGTTTCTTCTCGGTTTCGCGCTTGTCGTGCAACTTCTTGCCCTTCGCGAGCGCGATGTCGCATTTCACGCGACCGCCCTTGTAGTGGAAGTTCAGCGGCACGAGTGTGTAGCCGCGCTGTTCGACCTTGCCGATCAGTTTCTTGATTTCGTCGCGATGCAGCAGCAGTTTGCGCGTGCGGACCGGATCGGGCTTGATGTGCGTCGAGGCTTCGGGCAGCGGGCTGATGTGGGTGCCGATCAGGAAGATCTCGGCGTTCTTGACCACGACGTAGCCTTCCTTGATCTGGCCGCGCCCGGCGCGCAGCGCCTTGACTTCCCAGCCCTCGAGCACGAGCCCCGCCTCGTAGCGTTCCTCGATGTGATAATCGAAGTGCGCTTTCCTGTTGTCGATGATGCTCATGAAAGGATCGGGCCAACTCGTTTAAAATCACGATTTTAGCAAAGCGGGGCGAGAATCGCCCGGCTTGCGTTCTTACCTCGAGCGATGCCGCGCGATTTATGGCAGATGTCCAGAAAACCGTATTGATCCGTCATTCGGCGGAACAGATGTTCGACCTCGTCACCGACGTGGCCGATTACCCCAATTTCCTGCCCTGGTGCGGCGGCGTCGAGATTCGCCGTCAGGACGACAGCGGGATGGAAGCGCGCATCGACATCAACTTCAAGGGCATCAAGCAGCATTTCGCGACGCGCAACACGCAGCAGCGCCCGACACGGATCGACATGGAGTTCGCGGACGGCCCGTTCCGGAAGTTCACGGGTTCGTGGCGCTTCATCCCGCTGCGCTCCGACGCATGCAAGATCGAATTTGCGTTGCACTACGAGTTCTCGAGCATCCTGCTCGAAAAGATCATCGGGCCGGTGTTCAGCCATATCGCGAACACGTTCGTCGATTCGTTCGTCAAGCGCGCCGACCAGCGCTACGGGAAGGGGTGACGCGATGCTGTCGATCGAAGTCTGTTACGCGCTGCCGGATCGCCAGACGCTGATTCCGGTGTCGCTGCCCGAAGGCGCGACCGTGCGCGCGGCCATCGATGCGAGCGGCGTGCTCGCGCTGCACCCGGAAATCGACCTCGCGCACGCAAAAACCGGCGTGTTCGGCAAGCTCGCGCCGCTCGACGCGCCGCTCGCCGATCATGATCGTGTCGAGATCTACCGCCCGTTGATCGTCGATCCGAAGCTCGCGCGCCAGCGGCGCGTCGACAAGACCCGCCGCGAGGGCTCCATCGAGGGCCGCAAGTGGATGCACAAGGACGCGCGCTGACGCATCGCGCCAGCATCGCTCCATTTCCTTTTGTCCCGATTCGTCAGACCAGGCTTGCCCGCGCTCAGTGGGCCGTGATGTTCGCGTTCGCGGCTGCACGGCCGGGCGTCTTGCCGCTCGCGTGCGTGTCGCCGTGCCGGCGCACCGACCCGTACACGCCCGCCAGCAGCAGCGCGAGCGCTGAGATTTCGAGCACGCGCGGCATCCGGTGGTCGTAGACGAATGCGTAGAGCATCGCGAACACGGTCTCGAACACGATCAGCTGGCCGGACAGCGTGAGCGGCAGCCGCTTCGATGCCGCGTTCCACAGCCCGTTGCCGAGCCACGACGCGCCGATCGCGAGCGCGAGGTTCAGCAGCCAGAACAGTTGCCAGCGCGACGCCGGGACTGCCGCCTGGACCGTGCCGGCCGGCAGCGCGAGGATCGCGACCCAGCAGAGGCCGCCGATCAGGCCCGTTACGACACCCCACAGCACCGACCATTCGTTGCCGCCGAAATGATGGTGGCGCTGCAGGTAGCGCGTATTCGCGACCGCGTACCAGGTCCAGCTCGCGAGCGCGCCGGTTGCGCACGCGATGCCGGCGAGCTTCTGGCCGAGCGTCGTCGCATGCGCGGCTTCCGATGTGAAGAGGTCGACGTTGATGCAGACGATGCCGGCGATCACCAGCGCGAGCGGGGCGACGAGGCGCCGCAGCGGCATCGCGCCTTGGTCGCCAAGGCCGGCGAGCGTGACGGTCACGGGCAGCACGCCGACGATCAGCGAGCTGGGCGCGATGCCGATCAGGTGCACGGCGCCGGACAGCAGCATGTAGTACGCGACGTTGCCGATCAGCGCGAGCTTCGCGAGCGCGACGAGATCCTCGCGGGTCAGCCGCACGAGCAGCGAACGGGCGGCCGGCAGCGCCGCCGCCAGCGACACGAGGCCGTACATCGCGTAGCGGCCCGCGCTCAGCAGCAGCGGCGAGAAGTCGGTCATCAGCCGCGGCACGAGAAAGACCATCCCCCACAACGCGCCCGCAAGGACGCCATACACCACACCGCGCTGCATCGACTGCTCCGAACGAATGACTGACGAGCGCGCATCTTAACGACGGCGGCGCGGCAGCGTCTTGTTCATTCCTGCACTCGGGGAGCGGACGCGGTTCGGTATCGGCTGAGATCGCCATCGCGATTCGTTTCGGCGTTGACCGGGGATGGCGGCGGGCCGGGTGGCCCGTCGATGATCGGCGATCAGCGCTCGACCGGTTCGGATGCCGCCGCACTGTCGCCCTCCGCGCGTGCTCGCGCAGGACGCCGCACGGCGCGCAGCTTGCCGCTGTTGCCGCCGCCGCAGTAGAAGAGGTCGCGACCGTCGGATTCCAGCCCCGACACACCGACACCGGGCGGCATGTCGACCTGTTCGAGCACCTGGCCGGTGCGCGGGTCGATTCTCCGCAACGCGCTCTCGTCCGCTTCCCAGGTGCCGTGCCACAGCTCGCCGTCGACCCACGTCACGCCGGTGACGAAGCGGTTCGACTCGATCGTGCGCAGCACGGCGCCCGATTGCGGATCCACCTGATGAATCTTGCGCTCGCGATACTGGCCGACCCACAGCGTACCTTCGGCCCACGCGAGCCCCGAATCCGCGCCGCCGCCGGGCGCGGGGATCGTCGCGAGCACGCGGCCCGAATCGGGATCGATCTTCTCGATGCGGTCCTCGACGATCTGAAACAGATGACGCCCGTCGAACGCGGTGCCTGCGTGTGCGGCGACGTCGAGTGCGCGCACGGTCGTGCCGCGTTCCGGATCGAGCGCGTTCAGTTTGTCGCCGGACGCGAACCAGACGCGCTGTCCGTCGAACGTGACGCCGTGCACGCCGTCGACGCCCGGAAACGGGCCGTATTCGCGGAGGATGTCTGCGGTGGAGCGTTTCATGTCGGTCACCTCGTCGTTGGTGTGCCCATCCTAGTCGCCAGGCAGCGGTGCGGGGAGTAACAAGGTCGTCGCGAATCCGGGTAGCGGCGGTGTCATCCAGCGGCGCGCGCGACCGCGGCCGAGCGCCTGCACCTTGTCCGCTTCGGCGAGCGCGTCGAGCGCGCGCTGCACGGTGCGCTGGCTCGCGCCGAGCGCGAGCGCCAGCGCGGAGCTCGACCAGGCCTCGCCGTCCGCGAGCAGCGCGAGCACGGCCGCATGGCGATCGTCGACCGGACGCGCGAGCACGACGGTCTCGTGTGGGCCGAGCGGCTCGAGCGCGAAGCCGCGCGGCGTCGCGGTGACGTTCGCGAGCGGGCGCAGCATCGCGCGCAAGCGGCCGATCTCGACGCGCAGGCGTGCGCGATGCGATTCGTCCGCGTGTCTCGCGCGAAACGCCGCGGCGACGAGCGCGTTTCTCGACACGTCGCCGGGCCACGCCTCGCCCAGCGCGCGGGCGAGCACGAACAGCACCGGGCGGCGCGCGAGCGACACGGTCGTGCGTGCGTCGCGCACGGCGTGGCGGCATGCATCGACGACCAGCGCATTCGATTCCAGCAGCGCCTCGACCTCGTCGAGCAGCACGAGCCGCGACGCACCGCGCGCGATGAGCCGCGCGGCCGGCGTATCCAGCATGCGTGCGGCCGTCTCGACTTCGGCCGTCAGCGCGGCGATGCCGGCGTCCTGTGCGGCCGCGCGGGCACGGGCGAGTGCCGTGCGCGCGAAGTGCGGGCGGATGCGGCGCATCGCGATGCCGGCCGCGATCAGTTCATGGGCTGCGCGCGATGCGGCTGGCAGTGGTGCGGGATCGAGGTTCGCGAGCTGCCGTTCGGCATCGTCGACGTGCCCGATCAGCAGCAGCCGGCGCACGCCGAGATAGCGCGCATGCGCGGCGTTCGCGCGGTCGCCGTGTGCGTCGAGCGTCGCGCAGGCGGTTTCGAGGGCGCGCGACGGCCAGCCGAGGTCGCGGGACGCCAGCGCGATTTCGGCTTCCGCGACGACGCAGCGCGCCCGCGCGACCGCTTCCTTTGCGCCGAACGCACGTGCCGCACCGCGCACGAGCGCCCGCGCGCGCTCGAAATCGCCGAGTTGCGCCATCGCGATTCCGCGCAACGCGAGCGCCGACGCGTCGTCGCGCAGTGCGACGCGGTTCAGCGCGCCGAGCGGGTCGCCCGCCGCGAGCGCCCGCGCGGCGGCCGTGATCAGCGAATCCATCCGAATCCCGACACAGTTGTCACTCCCTCCGGTCCGATGCCCGGTCCTAATCTAGCACCACGCACACGGCAGAGGCGCCGTGCCCGGATATCCATCGAAAGGAGGAACCTGCAATGACGAACCATCTCACCGGAACACGCGCGGAATGGCTGACTGCGCGCCGCGCGCTGCTCGATGCGGAAAAGGCATTGACGCGGCAAAGCGACGAACTCGCGCGACGGCGCCAGGCGCTGCCGTGGGTGCGCGTCGAAAAGGCCTACCGGTTCGACACCGAGGACGGCCCGGCGACGCTCGACGACCTGTTCGGCGGCCGTTCGCAACTGCTCGTCTACCACTTCATGTTCGGCCCCGACTACAAGGCCGGCTGCCCGTCGTGCTCGGCGCTCGCCGACGGTTTCGACGGTTTTGCGGTCCACCTCGCGAACCACGACGTGACGCTCGCGGCGGTGTCGCGCGCGCCGCTCGCGAAGCTGCTCGCGTACCGGCAGCGGATGGGCTGGCACTTTCCGTGGGCGTCTTCCGACGGCGGCGAGTTCAATTTCGACTTCAACGTATCGTTCACCGAAACGCAGCAACGCACCGGCGACGTCGAATACAACTATGCGCGAGCCGGCCACGCGATGGACATGGACCCGCCGCCGGCGGCCGTCGCCCAGTTCGCGGCGACCTGCGGCACCGACGCCGCCACGTATGCGCGCGACCGGCCGGGGATGAGTGCGTTCGTGCGCGAGGATGGCGTCGTCTATCACACGTATTCGACGTACGCACGCGGGCTCGACGGGCTGTGGGGGATGTACCAGTGGCTCGATCGTGCGCCGCTCGGGCGCAACGAGACGGGCGTGTGGTGGCGCCGCCATGACGAGTATGCTGCGCGCGGCTGAGCGCGCGCCGGCGAGCGGCGGGAGCGGGCAATGAGCGCCACGACGAAACCGGCTGCGACCGGCGCGCCGGGCAGTGGCCGGCGGGCATTCGGCGCCGCGCTCGTCGCGGTATTTGGCGCCGGCGTCTGGGCGACGCTCGCGCAGCACGCATCGATGGACGCGATGGGCGGCATGCCGATGGCGGGTGGCTGGACGTTGTCGGCTGGATGGCTCCGGCCGTGCGGATGGCAGGCAGGGCGCGCGTTCGCCGCGTTCGCAGGCATGTGGGGCGCGATGACGGTGACGATGATGCTGCCGGTGCTGGCGCCGGTGCTCTGGCGATACCGGCGGAGCCTCGGCCCGTTGGGCGAGGCGCGCGCGGGGTGGTTGGTCGCGGTCGCGGGCGCCGGGTATTTCTCCGCGTGGATGGCGCTCGGCGCGCTGGTGTTTCCTGGCGGCACCGCACTGGCGGCGGTCGCCGCGCGGTTGCCCGCGCTCGCCGCCGCGATGCCGTTCGCGTCCGGCACGGTCGTGCTCGGCGCGGGCGTGCTGCAGTTGTCCGGCTGGAAGGCGCGCCGGCTCGCTTGCTGCCGGCATGCACCGGACGACGCATGTGCGCGGCGGGCGGGAGTCGCGGCCGCGGTTGCTTGGTGGTACGGCGTGCGAGCCGCGCTACGTTGCGGCGCCTGCTGCGGGAACCTGATGGCCGTTGCTCTGGCGACCGGCATGATGGATCTACGCGTGATGGCCCTCGTGACCGGGGCGATCGCCGCCGAGCGGCTGGCGCCGGGCGGCGAGCGCGTTGCCCGGATCGTCGGCGGCGGCGCGATCGGTGTCGGCGCGGCGATGATCGCGTGCGCCGCGGTCGGGCAGACCTAGCGGCGCCCGGGGCCACATGGAGGTGCCGAGCGGGGCTGGCCGAGGCCCCGCCGGAAGGGCCGCCGTCGTGCGGCCACGACGTGCGATCGGCCCGATTCCGGCCGACTGCGCGAATGGGTCGATGCGGGGGTGAAACGAAAGGCGATCGAAAACGAACCGAACGGCGATCCGAACGATTCGGCCCCCGAACGCTTGAAAACGCCTAACCCGTTGTTCGTGTTGTGAAAATTCGCGGCGCTTCGCGTATAATTCGCTTTTGCGCCCATAGGATTTGCCATGCGTCTGATCCAAAAAGCACTCACTTTCGATGATGTGCTCCTCGTTCCCGCCTTCTCCGACGTTCTCCCGCGCGACACCAGCCTGAAGACCAAGCTGACCCGCAACATCTCCCTGAACATGCCGCTCGTGTCCGCCGCGATGGACACGGTCACCGAAGGTCGCCTCGCGATCGCGATGGCGCAGCAGGGTGGTGTGGGTATCGTCCACAAGAACCTCACGCCGGCCGAGCAGGCCCGCGAGGTCGCGAAGGTCAAGCGTTTCGAATCGGGCGTCGTGCGCGACCCGATCACGGTTCCGCCGCAGATGAAGGTGCGCGACGTGATCGCGCTGTCGCGTCAGCATGGCATCTCGGGCTTCCCGGTCGTGGAAGGCCCGCAACTCGTCGGCATCGTCACGAACCGCGACCTGCGTTTCGAATCGCGCCTCGACGAACCGGTCAAGTCGATCATGACGCCGCGCGAGCGCCTCGTCACGGTCAAGGAAGGCACGCCGCTCGCCGAAGCGAAGGCGCTGATGCACAGCCACCGCCTCGAGCGCGTGCTGGTCGTCAACGACGCGTTCGAACTGCGCGGCCTGATGACCGTCAAGGACATCACCAAGCAGACCGAACACCCGGATGCGTGCAAGGACGAACACGGCAAGCTGCGCGCAGGCGCGGCGGTCGGCGTCGGCCCGGACAACGAAGAGCGCGTCGAGCTGCTGGTGCAGGCCGGCGTCGACGTGATCGTCGTCGATACCGCGCACGGTCACAGCAAGGGCGTGCTCGAGCGCGTGCGCTGGGTCAAGCAGAACTTCCCGCACGTCGAGGTGATCGGCGGCAACATCGCGACGGCAGCCGCCGCGAAGGCGCTCGTCGAATACGGCGCGGACGCGGTCAAGGTCGGCATCGGCCCGGGCTCGATCTGCACGACGCGGATCGTCGCGGGCGTTGGCGTGCCGCAGATCAGCGCGATCGCGAACGTCGCGGAAGCGCTGAAGGGCACCGGCGTGCCGTGCATCGCCGACGGCGGCGTGCGTTTCTCGGGCGACGTGTCGAAGGCCCTCGCGGCCGGCGCGAACGCGGTGATGATGGGTAGCATGTTCGCGGGCACCGAAGAGGCGCCGGGCGACGTGTTCCTGTATCAGGGCCGCCAGTACAAGTCGTACCGCGGCATGGGTTCGGTCGGCGCGATGAAGGACGGCGCGGCAGACCGCTACTTCCAGGACAACTCGGCGAATATCGACAAGCTCGTGCCGGAAGGCATCGAAGGCCGCGTCGCGTACAAGGGTTCGGTCAACGCGATCCTGTTCCAGCTGGTCGGCGGCGTGCGCGCGAGCATGGGCTACTGCGGCTGCCGCACGATCGACGAGCTGCATGACAAGGCCGAATTCGTCCAGATCACCGCGGCGGGCATGCGCGAGTCGCACGTGCATGACGTGCAGATCACGAAGGAAGCACCGAACTACCACGTGGACTGATCGCCGATGAAACCGTTGCTGCGAGCCGTGCTGATCGTCGATGCCGTGCTGCTGCTGGCGTTCGGCGTGCTGTTCGTGCTGACGCCCTGGCAGGCGCTGTTCAACGCGCTGCAGCTGGCGAACATCCAGCCGGCGATGCTCGGCCAGGCGTTCGGCATCGCGCTGCTCGGCCTCGCGTGGCTCGCGTTCCATGCGGCGGTCAACGGCGATCTCACGGCGCCCGTCGCGCGTGCGGTCGGCCATGTGAACTGGCTGATCGGCGTGCTGGCGGTGGTGTGGTCGTTCGGCACCGGCAACGGTCCCGCGCTCGCGGCCGCCGGCCGCGTGCTGTCGGCGATGGCCGGTGTCGCGTTGATCGTGCTCGGTGTCGGCGGCGTACGCCTCGCCTCGGCCGTGCGGCGGCGCGAGAAGGCGCAGGCGCTCGAGGCACGGGACGCGCAGCGTCCGGCCACACCGGCGCCGGCCTCCGCCCCGCAGCAACGGGTCGAACCGGTCGTCGGCCGTCCGGCGGCGCCGTCGGCAGCCACGCCGGCCGAATCCGACCGATTGTCAGGCAGCGTCGCGTTCGACGCACGCCCGCCGTCGCAGGATTGACCGGCGATGCGTCGCGCGCGCCGCCTGCCGCCCGACGCCGTTGTCCATGCTATTGACGCAGCGCTTCATGCGCTGCTTTTCTTATTCTCTTCATCCTGTCCGCAGCCATGCACGACAAAATCCTGATTCTCGACTTCGGTTCGCAAGTCACCCAACTGATCGCGCGCCGCGTGCGCGAAGCGCACGTCTACTGCGAAATCCATCCGAACGACGTGTCCGACGACTTCGTCCGCGAGTTCGCGCCGAAGGCGGTGATCCTGTCGGGCAGCCATGCGAGCACGTACGAAGACCACCAGCTGCGTGCGCCGCAGGCCGTATGGGATCTCGGTGTGCCGGTGCTCGGCATCTGCTACGGCATGCAGACGATGGCCGTGCAGCTTGGCGGCAAGGTCGAGTGGAGCGACCATCGCGAATTCGGCTACGCGGAAATGCGCGCGCACGGCCATACGCGCCTGTTCGACGGCATCGAGGATTTCAAGACGGCCGAAGGCCACGGGATGCTGAAGGTCTGGATGAGCCACGGCGACAAGGTTGCCGAGTTGCCGCCGGGCTTCGCGCTGATGGCGTCGACGCCGAGCTGCCCGATCGCCGGCATGGCCGACGAGGCGCGTGGTTACTACGCGGTGCAGTTCCACCCGGAAGTCACGCACACGGTGAAGGGCCGCCAGATCATCGAACGCTTCGTGCTGCAGATCGCCGGCGCGAAGCCCGACTGGATCATGAAGAACCACATCGAGGAAGCCGTCGCGAAGATCCGCGAGCAGGTCGGTGACGAGGAAGTGATTCTCGGCCTGTCGGGCGGGGTGGATTCGAGCGTCGCGGCGGCGCTGATCCATCGCGCGATCGGCGACCAGCTCACCTGCGTGTTCGTCGACCACGGCCTGCTGCGCTTGAACGAAGGCAAGATGGTGCTCGACATGTTCGAGGGCCGCCTGCATGCGAAGGTCGTGCACGTCGACGCGTCCGAGCAGTTCCTCGGCCATCTGGCCGGCGTGACCGATCCGGAAGCGAAGCGCAAGATCATCGGCCGCGAGTTCGTCGAAGTGTTCCAGGCGGAAGCGAAGAAGCTTTCGAAGGCGAAGTGGCTCGCACAGGGCACGATCTATCCGGACGTGGTCGAGTCGGGCGGCACGAAGACGAAGAAGGCGACGACGATCAAGAGCCACCACAACGTCGGCGGCCTGCCGGAAACGCTCGGCCTGAAGCTGCTCGAGCCGCTGCGCGACCTGTTCAAGGACGAAGTGCGCGAACTGGGCGTCGCGCTCGGCCTGCCGCCGGAGATGGTGTACCGACATCCGTTCCCGGGCCCGGGCCTCGGCGTGCGGATTCTCGGCGAAGTGAAGCGCGAATACGCGGACCTGCTGCGTCGCGCGGATGCGATCTTCATCGAGGAACTGCGCGGCACGACCGCCACCGCGCAGGACGCGGCAGCGGGCCTGTGCGGCGAGGCCGACGTCGGCAAGACCTGGTACGACCTGACGAGCCAGGCGTTCGCGGTGTTCCTGCCGGTGAAGTCGGTCGGCGTGATGGGCGATGGCCGCACGTACGACTACGTGACGTCGCTGCGCGCGGTGCAGACCACCGACTTCATGACCGCGCACTGGGCGCACCTGCCGTACGCGCTGCTCGGCCGCGCGTCGAACCGGATCATCAACGAGGTGCGCGGGATCAACCGCGTGGTGTACGACATCTCGGGCAAGCCGCCGGCGACGATCGAGTGGGAATGATCCGGCGCCGGGGCGTGCCTCGGTAGCGGACCACGGCATCTGACGATGCGGACGCCCGGCAGGGATGACCTGCCGGGCGTTGTCGTTTGTGCGATCGGCGAGTGACGGGCGCACGGAAGCCGTGTAAGTCGCCGTCTGATACGAGACCGAAACGGGCGGCCCGATGCGAGTCGATTCGTCGACGCTCAGTCCGCTGGTCGTCTGAACGCGAGCACATCGCGCGATGCGATGCCCGCATCCGACTCGTCTCCGCTCAGTTCCGCCAGATATGGCCACGGATAGATGCCGCGCGCGTGACCGTCGCCGAACAGCAGGCGGATGCCGTAACCTGCCGCTTCCACGCCGTTCAGCGTCAGGTCGAGCGGCGCGTCGACCTGCCTGCCGTCGAGCCGGATCTTCCGGCACGCGGCGCACGGACAATCGCCGCGCAACCTCGCAAAGCCGATACGCTGCGTGGTGCCGTCCGGCCAGCACAGCGTCAACGCACGAGTCGCATGATCGAGACGAATCTCGGCCGGCGGCGTCATCGTGCATCTCCTCCAATCTGCGCGATGGCGATCCGCACGGCCTTGCGTACTTCGGGATCGCGATCGTCCAGTGCGTCGTGCAGCGCGGGCAGCGTCGCGGGATCGCGCAGTTCGCCGAGCGCGAGTGCGGCCTCCTTGCGCAGGTTGCTGATCGCATGCGACAGCAGCGCGGCGACGGCCGGCGCCGCGGCGGCGTCGCGCAATTGCCCGAGTGCGCGCACCGCACGCAAGCGCACCTGCCAGTAATCGTCATCGAGCGCGGCGACGAGCGGCACGCGTGCGATCGAGACACGCAGCTTGCCGAGCGTCGCGGCCGCTTCCTCGCGTACCTGCCATTCGGCGTCGCGCAGCGCGGCAAGCAACGCGTTGGCGATGGCCGTATCGCCGGACGCCGCGAACCCGACCGCGCCGACCGCGATGCGCCGCACGTCCGCATGCGTGTCGGTCGTGGCGATGCGTGCGAGTGGCGACAACGCGCGGACGTCCTTGAGCCAGCCAAGCACGGCGACGGCTTCGGCGCGCACGGCTGCCTCCGGCGCGTCGAGCGCGTGCAACGCAGGCGCGAACGCGTCGGGGTCGCGCAGTTCGCGCAGCGCGCGCAACGCGGCGCCGCGCACGAACGGCTCGGCGTGTTCGGCCCAGCGGCACAGCACCGCACCGGACGCGACATCCTTCAGTTCGGACAGGCTGCGTGCCGCGGTCGCGCGCACGTCGTCGTCCGGATCGAGCAGCGCGTGGCACAGCGTGTCGACGACGTCGGGCTGCTCCCAGGCGGCGAGCACGCGCGCCGCTTCGCCGCGCACGTCGGCGGCCGGATCGTCGCGCAGTGCCGCAACGAAGATCGGCACGAAATCGGGATCCTCGAGATCGGCGAGTTCGAGCAGCGCGATACGGCGCACGGATGCGTCGGGCGCCGCAACACGCGCGACGAGCGCGGCAAGGTCTGAAGTGTGCGCGTCACGTAGAGGGAAAGCAGGAGAGGAAGCGGTCATGGGCAAAATCCGGAGCATTAACGATGCGTAAGAGGCGTGACGAACAACACGATCGCGCCGATCCGCGACCCAATGGCGCGCAGCAGCGTCTGCAACATGCGGCGCCTCTGCGTGTCGAGCACGCCGAACGATTCATCCATCAGCAGCATGCGCGGCCGGATGATCGGCGCACGCGCGATGTCGACGCACGGGCGGTCCGTCGGGTCAGCGCAGCAGGTACGGAATATCGACCTTGACCGCGCCGGTCGGGCAGTCGCGTTCGCACGGCATGCAGTACCAGCATTCGTCGAACTGCATGTAGGCCTTGCCTTTGGTCACGTCGATCGCGAGCAGGTCGAGCGGGCATACGTCGACGCAGACGGTGCAGCCCTTGTCGGCGATGCAGCGATCCTCGTCGATCGTCACGGGCGCGCTGCTGCGCAGAAAGATGTCTTGCGGGGTATGGGGCACGGTCAGGCTCCTCGGAGTCAGAGGGCGGCCGCGAGGGCGGCCGGTTCGCGGATGCGCAGGTGCGCGTAGGCGCTGCGTTCGTCGTCGGCGAGCGGCACGACATAGGGCTCGACCGGCCGCTTCTCGCTACGCATCGCGCCGTCGGCATCCTTGCGCAACCATGTGTGGCAGAACCATTCGGCGTCGTCGCGATGCGGAAAATCGACGCGATGGTGATATAGCCCCCAGCGGCTCTCGGTGCGGAACAGCGATGCACGCGCGGCCATTTCGGCACAGTCGCGGATCGCGCGCACTTCGGCCGCGCGCATCAGTTCATGAGGGTGGTTCGCCTTGAGTTCTTCGATATCCTCAATAATGGCGTCAAAACGTTGCAGCCCGATTTCCATCTTGCGCGTCACCTTCGGCGGTTGCAGATAATCGTTCACCATGCGGCGCAGCTTGTATTCGACCTGCGCCGGCGCGAGGCCATGCTCGCGCGTGAGCGGCGCGAGCACGCGGGTGCGTTCGGCCGCGACCTGTTGGTCGTCCACCGGCGCGTGATCGCGGCCGGCCACGTAGTCGGCCGCGTTCTGCCCGGCGAACCAGCCGTAGGTGAATGCGCCGAGCATGTAGTTGTGCGGGACGGCCGCCATGTCGCCGGCCGCGTAGAGCCCCGGCACGGTCGTTTCGGCGCGGGCGTTCACGTACACGCCGGACGCGCTGTGGCCGCTGCAGAAGCCGATCTCGGAGATGTGCATCTCGACCATCTGGTGCCGGTAGTCGGTGCCGCGTCCTGCGTGGAAGCGACCGCGGCTCGGCCGCTCGTTCGTGTGCAGGATCTGCTCGATGGTCTGGATCGTTTCCTCCGCGAGGTGGTCGAGCTTCAGGAACACCGGGCCGTTTCCGCTTTGCAGCTCCTGGTAGAACTCCCACATCATCTGGCCGCTCCAGTAGTCGCACTCGATGAAGCGTTCGCCCTTGCCGTTCGCGGTGAAACCGCCGAGCGGGCCGGTCACGTACGCGCACGCCGGACCGTTGTAGTCCTTGATCAGCGGATTGATCTGGAAGCATTCGAGGTTCGCGAGCGCCGCGCCGGCGTGGTACGCCATCGCGTAGCCGTCGCCCGCGTTGGTCGGGTTTTCGTACGTGCCCATCAGGTATCCGGACGCCGGCAGGCCGAGACGGCCGGCGGCGCCGCGGCACAGGATCACGGCCTTCGCGCGGATCACGTGAAAATCGGCCGTGCGGCAGTCGAAGCCGAGCACGCCGCTCGCGCGGCCTTGCGCGTCGGTCAGCACGCGCGTCGCGACGATCCTGTTCGTGATCGCGATGCGGGCACGTTTCAACTGCCGGTACAGCACCTTCTTGATGTCGTGACCTTCCGGCATCGGCAGCACGTACGAACCCATGTGGTGGACCTTCTTCACCGCGTAGTCGCCGGTGCCGTCCTTTTCGAACTTCACGCCCCAGCGGTCGAGTTGCTCGATCGTCGCGAAGCTGTGCGTCGCATACGCATAAACGGCTTCCTGGTCGACGATCCCGTCGTTGGCGATCGTGATTTCGCGCGTGTACTGCTCGGGCGTCGCGTGGCCGGGAATCACCGCGTTGTTCAGGCCGTCCATCCCCATCGAGATCGCGCCGCTGCGCTTCACGTTGGCCTTCTCCAGCAGCAGCACGCGCAGCGACGGATCGCGCTCCTTCGCCTTGATCGCCGCCATCGGGCCGGCCGTGCCGCCGCCGACCACGACGATGTCGTATTCGAGTACATGGGTGTTCATTGCGGATTCCTTAATGGTTGGTGCGTCTTCTGCCGGTCGATGCGCAGCCGATACTGGAACGCGTCGCCGCGGAAGTAGAGGTGTTCGTAGTCGATTGGCGCACCGGACGCGTCGTGCGTCAGGCGCTCGATCCGCAGCACGGGGCTGCTTTCCTCGACGCGCAGCGCATCGACGATTTCATCGTCGGCGAGGATTGCGTCGATCGACACGTCGGCGTGACCGAGCGGCACGCCGCAGTCGTTCTCGAGAATCAGGAAGATGTCGCGGGTTGCAAGATCGGCGCCCGCGAGCCGCTTGCCGAGCGCCGCGGGCACCCACGTCTGCTCGAGCGACACGGGCTCGCGGTTCAGCAGCCGCACGCGGCGGATCTCGACAAGCGGCGCGCCTTCCGGCACGTTCAGCTTCGTCGCGAGATGGCGGTCGGCCTTCACGGTGCGAAAGCTGCGCAACTGGTTGACGATCTCGTAGCCCATCGACGACATCGCCTCGGCGAAGCCCTGCAGCGACGTCACGTTCTGGAACGCCTTCGGCTTCGACACGAACGTGCCCTTGCCGTGCAGCCTGAACAGCAAGCCTTCCTTCTGCAGGTCGCCGAGTGCCTGGCGCACCGTGATGCGGCTCACGTCGAACATCGCGCAGAGTTCGTGCTCGGACGGCATCCTGCTGTGCGGCGCATAAGTGCCGTCGAGGATGCGCGTGCGCAGCGTGTCCTTGATCTGCACGTAGAGCGGGGCCGCCGATAGCGGCACGACGTTGGATGAGGTCATCGGTCAACTTGTCATGACAAGAGGACTCGAGTGTAGTGAGCGCGCTCGCGCGCCCAAACCAACGATTTCTGATTTCGACTTTCCGATTCCGGAAAAGCGAGGGCGGTTGCGTGGCCGAGCTTCGTCCGGATCTGCCTCTTGTCGGCTGCCCGAATCGGCAGACAATCGGAGATTCGCGCTCGCATGTGCCGTGCATGTCGATTTCACGCCGCGTCGTTCGTCGTATCGATGTCGACCGGATTCGCGACGGCGTCCGCAGTCCGGTTCCGCATCAACGCCTGACCGACAGAGAGAAAGGAGGTGCCAGATGCCTGATTCCCGCTATCGCTGGATGATCGTCGCCGCGGGCGGCCTGATGGGCTGCATCGCGATCGGCGCGATGTTTTCGCTGCCCGTGTTCCTGCGGGCCATCGCACGCGACACCGGCTGGTCGATGACCGGCATTTCCGCCGCGATGACGCTCGGCTTCATCGCGATGGCCTTCGCGAGCATCGGCTGGGGCAGCCTGTCGGACCGGATCGGCACGCGTGCGGTGGTCGTGACGGGCGCCATGCTGCTGTCGGCGAGCCTGGCGCTTGCGAGCCGAGCGCCGTCGCTGCTCGCGTTCCAGCTGATTTTCGGGCTGGCCGTCGGCAGCGCGACCGCCGCGGTGTTCGCGCCGATGATGGCCTGCGTGACGGGCTGGTTCGACACGCACCGCAGTCTCGCGGTGTCGCTGGTGTCGGCCGGCATGGGCATGGCGCCGATGACGATGTCGCCGCTGGCGGCGTGGCTCGTGTCGGGCCACGGCTGGCGCACGTCGATGCTGCTGATCGCCGCGCTCGCGGCCGCCGTGATGATTCCGGCGTCGCTGCTCGTGCGCCGCGCCCCCGCGCTCGACGGGCCGCACGCCGAGCCGGCGCCGGCCGGCGGGCCCGGGGCCGCGCCGCTGTCGGTCGGCGGCGCGCTGCGTTCGCCGCAGTTCATCGTGCTGTTGCTGACCAACTTCTTCTGCTGCGCGACGCATTCCGGCCCGATCTTCCATACGGTCAGCTACGCGGTGACGTGCGGAATTCCGTTGATCGTCGCGGTATCGATCTACAGCGTCGAGGGGCTTGCCGGCATGGGCGGGCGCATCGCGTTCGGGCTGTTGGGCGACCGCCTCGGTGCGAAACGCATGCTGGTGGCGGGGCTGCTCGCGCAGGCGCTCGGGGCGCTCGGCTATTACTTCGTGCGCACGCTCGACGGGTTCTACGCGGTCGCGATGCTGTTCGGTTTCATCTATGCGGGCGTGATGCCGCTCTATGCGGTGCTCGCGCGCGAGAACTTCCCGCTGCGGATGATGGGCACCGTGATCGGCGGCTGCGCGATGGCCGGCAGCCTTGGGATGGCGGCCGGGCCGGTCGCGGGCGGTTTGATCGTCGATGCGCTGGGCAGCTATGGCTGGCTGTACCTCGGATCGTTCGCGATCGGCATCGGCGCGTTCCTCGTCGCGATGATGTTCCGGCCGTTTCCGAAGGCGCGGTCGCACGTGGTCGCCGCATGACCCGGCAGTCGCGAAACGGCGATTTCTGTGGGATGACGAACGCTGATCGACCCGGACGAAAATAAAAAAACAGGGCCGGACGTCGCCCGCGCAGACGACGCGAAATCGGCGCGGAGCCTGCTGCGGCGCAGCACAGCGGCAAGTCGTGGCGATCGGCGCGCTTGCGCGCCGATTCGGCCCCTAAAAACACAATATCGAGCATACCTTCGAAGGGCCTGTCATACGCACGTCACCCTGCTAGAATTCGGCTGCCGCATTTGTTCCGATTGACTGATGAGATTGCTTGACGCACTGGTCGAACAACGCATTGCCGCCGCCGCCGCGCGGGGCGAGTTCGACGATTTGCCGGGTACCGGCGCGCCGCAGGCGCTGGATGACGACCTGCTCGTACCCGAGGAGGTGCGGGTGGCCAACCGTATCCTGAAGAATGCGGGCTTCGTGCCGCCGGCCGTCGAGCAACTGCGCGCGCTGCGCAACCTGCAGGACGAACTGCAGGCGGTCAGCGATCGTGCCGCGCGCTGCCGGCTGCAGGCGAAGATCCTCGCCCTCGACATGGCGCTCGAATCGCTGCGCGGCGGCCCGATGGTGATGCCGCGCGACTATTGCCGGCGCATCGCGGAACGTCTGTGCGAGCGCGGGCTCGACGACGCGTCCGCCGAAGCGGGGCCGATGTGAGCGCCGACGCGCTGCATGACGCCGCAGCCGGATCGGCCGCAGCTCCCGATTCCCCCATTCCCGAAGCCGTGCCCGTGTCGGCGCGCGACCTGCATTTCATGCGGCTCGCGCAGGCCGCCGCAGAAGAGGCGCGCGCGGCCGGCGAAGTGCCGGTCGGCGCGGTGCTCGTGCGGGGCGACGAAGTGATCGCACGCGGCTTCAACCATCCGATCGGCGGGCACGATCCGTCGGCCCATGCGGAAATGGCCGCGTTGCGCATGGCTGCGCAGCATTTGCAGAATTACAGGATGCCCGGCTGCGAGCTGTACGTGACGCTCGAGCCGTGCCTGATGTGCGCGGGCGCGATCATGCACGCGCGCATCGCGCGAGTCGTCTACGGCGCCGCCGATCCGAAGACGGGCGCGTGCGGCAGCGTGATCGACGCGTTCGCGAATCCTCAGCTCAACCACCATACCGACGTGACCGGCGGCGTGCTCGCCGACGAGTGCGGCGCCGCGCTGAAGTCGTTCTTCGCGGAGCGCCGTCGTGCGCTGCGTGAGGCGCGGCTCGCACGCGACGCCGAATCCGGCGCGCCGTAACCCCTGCCGCGCCCGTCGCCCGGAGCGGGGCGGGCAGCACGGATCCGTGAACCGGAGACGGTTCGGACCCTCTAAGCAGGTTTGACGATCCCGATACCTTTCGCCATGTCCCTCCAGCCCGCTGCGTCCTACACCATCCGCCTGCTGGCGCCGTCCGGCTATCCGCACGACCCCGATGCGATCAACCGCGCGCTCGAGCGCTTGAGCGGCTCGCAACATCGCATCGAGAACATCGAGGCGACGCAACGCCGCTTCCAGCGATTCGGCGGCACCGACGGCGAGCGGGCCGGCGACCTGAACCGCCTCGCGGATCCGGAGCGCGCGCTGCCGGACATCGCACTCGCGGTGCGCGGCGGCTACGGCGCCGCACGCATCCTGCACGGGCTCGACTATCGCGGGCTCGAGCGCCGCCTGCGCGACCAGCCGATCGCGCTCGTCGGCCACAGCGACTTCACCGCGATCCAGCTTGCGCTGTACGCAAAGGCGCGCATCAAGACGTTCGGCGGCCCGATGCTGTCGGCCGACTTCGGCGCGGAAACGCCGAGCGATTTCACGATGCAGCACTTCTGGCGGACGTTGTCGCAGCCGACCACGACGATCATCGCCGAGGCGCCGCAGGTGCAGACCGTGAACGTGACGGGCACGCTGTGGGGCGGCAACCTGGCGATCCTCACATCGCTCGTCGGCACGCCTTACATGCCCGACATCGAGGGCGGCATCCTGTTCGTCGAGGACGTCAACGAGCAGCCGTTCCGGATCGAACGGATGATCTACCAGTTGCACCTGTCGGGCGTGCTCGCGCGCCAGCAGGCGCTCGTGCTCGGCCAGTTCACGGGTGCGCGGCCGTTCGAGTACGACAACGGCTACGACATGCAGGCGATGATCGACCAGGTGCGCTCCGTGGTCGGCATTCCGGTCGTTACGGGTTTGCAGTTCGGCCACGTTCCCGACCTGCTGACGTTGCCGTTCGGTGCGCAGGCGCAGCTCGTCGCGAATGCGCATGGTTTCCGGCTTACGCTGTCGGACTATCCGCATCTCGGCTGAGCCGGGCAGGGACGATCGAAAGGCGGGGCTTTCCGCCTTTTTCTTTAAGTAAACGCGCAACTAACGGTCATAAATTTTTGTCACCGTCGATCGGGTTGGCGGCATCGCGTGCACCAGTTTTGTCAACAAAATGACCGGAAGGGTATACACCGTAAGCCGCCATGGGAAAGCAGTAGAGGCTTGTCATGCCTGGATTTGGTGTGCCGCGCACCGCGCTGACACAGGGGAATGCACGCAGATTGTGCGCATTCCGGGAAAAGAATTGTTGACAATCTTTATGTCCGTCCTAGGATGAGGACCATCACGCGATGCAGAACATGAACGACTCCGATACCCATCCGTCCGGCGCTGCCGGTCCCGAAGCGATCGCCGAGCGGATCCGCACGGCGATCCTCGAGCATCGGCTCGCGCCCGGCGCGAAGCTGACGGAGGCGCAGCTCTGCGACGTGTTCGGGGTGAAGCGCGGAACGATCCGGCAGGCGCTCTCGCAGCTCGCGGCCGACAAGCTGGTCGATCTCGAGCCGAATCGCGGTGCGTTCGTCGCGAGTCCGACGTTGCAGGACGTGCACGAGGTGTTCGAGATGCGCCGGATCATCGAGCTGGCGGTCGTCGAGCGACTCGCGACGGGGCCGGGCGCGAAGCGGCTGAAGGGCGTTGCGGCGCTGATCGACAAGGAACGCAAGGCGTTCGAGCGGCACGACTTCGCGGCATGGATCCGCCTGTCGGGCGAATTCCACACGGCGCTCGCGGCGCTGACGGGCAATGCGACGCTCTGCGAGTGCCTCGACGGGCTCGTTGCACGCTCGACGTTGATGTCGGCGCTGTATGAATCGCACGGGCGCAGCCCGTGCTCGTGCGACGACCACGACGAGATCCTGACCGCGCTGGAAGCGGGCGATTCGAAGCGGGCGGTGACGCTGATGGCGCACCACCTGCAGCATGTCGAACTGAAGATGCTGGACCGGCCCGCGCAAGGGCAGGTCGATTTGCGCGAAGTGTTCGGCGGCGCCTGAGCGGCGACGCGAATCCGGCCGCGCGCCACACGACGAGAGCAATGCAGGCCGGCGGTTTGCACCGCCGGCCGCCAGTCCGACTCCGGGCGATGATCCGGAGCGATATTGATGACGGTGGAGCGGCTGGTTGGCCGCGTCAAGGAGAAGTCATGGCTCAGTTCAGTGTGGCGCACGACAGTGCGTATCCGGCGGAAGAAGGCGGCGAGGGCGGCGGGCCCATGTTGCCGGACGGTTACAGTCAACGTTTGTACAACGAAGATTTGGCACCCCTTAAGAATCAGACTTGGGGCGCTTACAACATCTTCGCATTCTGGATGTCGGACGTGCATAGCGTTGGCGGCTACGTGTTCGCGGGCAGCTTGTTCGCGCTCGGGCTGACGAGCTGGCAGGTGCTGATCGCGCTGATCGTCGGCATCACGATCGTGAACCGGCTGTGCAACCTGATCGCGCGGCCGAGCCAGCAGATCGGCGTGCCGTATCCGGTCGCGTGCCGCGCGACGTTCGGCGTGCTCGGCGCGAACGTGCCGGCCGTGATCCGCGGGCTGATCGCGATCGCGTGGTACGGCATCCAGACCTATCTCGCATCCAGCGCGCTCGTGATCGTCGTGCTGAAATTCTTTCCGCAATGGCTGCCGTACGCGGACGTCCATCGCTATGGCTTTCTCGGGCTGTCGGCGGTCGGCTGGGCCGGCTTCATGCTGCTGTGGGTGCTGCAGGCGCTCGTATTCTGGAACGGGATGGAGACGATCAAGAAGTTCATCGACTTCGCGGGCCCGGCCGTATACGTCGTGATGTTCATCCTGGCCGGCTACATGGTGTGGCGCGCGGGCTGGCGCAACATCGGCATCAACCTCGGCGGCGTCAAGTATCACGGAGCGGAAGTGATTCCGGTGATGATCACGGCCGTGTCGCTCGTCGTGTCTTACTTCTCCGGGCCGATGCTCAATTTCGGCGACTTCTCGCGCTACTGCCGCTCGTTCGGCGACGTGAAGCGCGGCAACTTCTGGGGGCTGCCGGTCAACTTCCTCGCGTTCTCGCTCGTCACGGTGATCACCACCGCCGCGACGCTTCCGGTGTTCGGTGAACTCATCACCGATCCCGTCGAGACGGTCGGCCGCATCGACCATCCGACCGCCGTGATCCTCGGTGCGCTGACGTTCACGATCGCGACGATCGGCATCAACATCGTCGCGAACTTCGTGTCGCCCGCGTTCGATTTCTCGAACGTCGCGCCGCGGCTGATCAGCTGGCGCGCGGGCGGAATGCTCGCGGCCGTCGCGTCGATCTTCATCACGCCGTGGAACCTGTTCAACAACCCGGCCGTGATCCACTACACGCTCGACGTGCTCGGCGCGTTCATCGGCCCGCTGTACGGCGTGCTGATCGCCGACTTCTACCTCGTCAAGCGCGGCCGGCTCGTGCGCGACGACCTGTACACGATGTCGGAGCGCGGCACGTACTGGTACACAGGCGGCGTGAACCGCCGCGCACTCGCCGCGCTGCTGCCGGCCGCGGTGATCGCCGTCATCTGCGTGATGGTGCCGGGCTGGCAGGCCGCCGCGAACTTCTCGTGGTTCATCGGCGCGGGGCTCGGTTTCGTGTTCTACCGGCTGCTCGTGAGCACGAAGGCCTGAGGAGCGCGCGATGAAGATCAAGCTGATCAATCCGAACACGACGCAGCGGATGACCGATGCGATGGGCCGCTGCGCGCGTGAAATCGCGGCGGCAGGTACCGAGATCGTCGCGGTGAGCCCGCCGATGGGGCCGCCGTCGATCGAAGGCTATTACGACGAGGCGCTCGCGACGCCCGGGCTTCTGGCCGAGATCGCGCAGGGCGAGCGCGACGGCTGCGACGCATATGTGATCGCATGTTTCGGCGACCCGGGCCTTTATGCGGCGCGCGAACTCGCGCGCGGGCCGGTGATCGGGATCGCCGAGGCGGCGATGCATGCGGCGAGCGTGCTCGCGCCGGGCTTCTCGGTCGTCACGACCCTCGCTCGCACCTGCGGGATGGCGTGGCATCTCGCCGAGCGCTACGGGATGAAGCGGTTCTGCCGCAACGTGCGGGCAACCGACGTCGCGGTGCTCGAACTCGACCGGCCCGGTTCGGCCGCGCGGCGGATCATCGTCGACGAATGCCGGCGCGCGCTCGACGACGACGGCGCCGACGCGATCGTCCTCGGCTGCGCCGGGATGGCCGAATTCGCGCACGAGATCGAGCAGCAGATCGGCGCGCCGGTCGTGGAAGGCGTCACGGCGGCCGTCAAGTGGGCCGAGGCGCTCGTCGCGCTGCGCCTCGCGACCGCGAAGCGCGGCGATTATGCGCGGCCGCTGCCGAAGCGCTACGACGGCGAATTCGCGCGTTTCAGCCCGCCGGAGGACGCGCCCGCGTCGGCCGCCGCCACGGCGCGAAGCGGGAGCGCCGCGTCGGAACCGGTCCCGAATTTGCCGCAACCGCACATACACGCCGTCTGACATGCACTATCTGCGCCGCTGTATGGGCGCGTATGAACGTTTTCGCTACACTGGGCCGTCATCGCATCGGCCCGTGCGGCCGGCCTCCGGCACCCGCGCGGGTCGATGCGAACCCATTACTTCCGCAAGCTTTCGCCGCACTTCGAACCCATGTCACTCGATCCCAACTATCCTCGCGACCTGATCGGCTACGGCCGCCATCCCGTGCAGGCGAACTGGCCCGGGCGTGCCCGCGTCGCCGTGCAATTCGTGCTGAACTACGAGGAGGGCGGCGAGAACTGCGTGCTGCACGGCGACCCGGGCTCCGAGCAGTTCCTGTCCGAAATCGTCGGCGCGGCCGCGTATCCGGACCGCCACATGAGCATGGAATCGATCTACGAATACGGTTCCCGTGCCGGCGTGTGGCGCATCCTGCGCGAATTCGAGAAGCGCGGGCTGCCGCTGACGGTGTTCGGCGTGGGCATGGCGATCGAGCGTCATCCGGAACTCGCGCGCGCATTCGTCGAGCTCGGCCACGAGATCGCGTGCCACGGCTGGCGCTGGATCCACTATCAGAGCATGACGCCCGAGCTCGAGGCCGAGCATATCCGCCTCGGGATGGAAGCGATCGAGCGCGTGACGGGCGAGCGTCCGCTCGGCTGGTACACCGGCCGCGACAGCCCGAACACGCACCGTCTCGTCGCGGAATACGGCGGCTTCCTGTACGACTCCGACAACTACGGCGACGACCTGCCGTTCTGGATGGACGTCGAGGTGTCGGGCGGCGGCACGTCGCCGCAGCTGATCGTCCCGTACACGCTCGATACGAACGACATGCGCTTCGCGACGCCGCAGGGCTTCAACACCGGCGACCACTTCTTCGACTACCTGCGCGACGCGTTCGACGTGCTGTACGCGGAGGGCGACGACGCGCCGAAGATGCTGTCGATCGGCATGCACTGCCGTCTGCTCGGCCGGCCGGGGCGTTTCCGCGGGCTGCAGCGTTTCCTCGATCACATCGAGAAGCACGATCGCGTATGGGTGACGCGCCGTGTCGATATCGCGCGTCATTGGCGTGAACATCATCCGTATCAGCCCAATCATCGAA
Organism: Burkholderia sp. BCC1640; assembly: GCF_902833125.1. NCBI lineage: Bacteria > Pseudomonadati > Pseudomonadota > Betaproteobacteria > Burkholderiales > Burkholderiaceae > Burkholderia > Burkholderia sp. BCC1640. The sequence goes on from NZ_CADFEF010000011.1 coordinate 48,907, forward strand.
ACGAAGGGAAAGCATGAAGGCGATGCGTTACACGTTGGAGCAACTGAACACGATGGCGCCGAGCGCATTCGTCGCGGCGCTGTCGGGGATCTTCGAACATTCGCCGTGGGTGGCCGAGGTCGCTGCGGGCGAGCGGCCGTTCGCGAGCATCGACGCGCTGCACGAGACGATGTCGAACGCGGTGGAGACGGGCGGCGAAGCGCGCCAGCTCGCATTGATCAACGCTCACCCGGAGCTGGCCGGCAAGGCCGCCGTGCGCGGCGAGCTGACGGCCGAATCGACGCGCGAGCAGAGCGGCGCGGGTCTCGACCAGTGCACGCAGGAAGAGTTCGACAAGCTGCTGACGCTGAACCGCACGTATCGCGAGAAGTTCGGCTTCCCGTTCATCCTCGCGGTGCGCGGCTACGACCGGCACGGCATCATCGCGAACTTCGAGTCGCGCGTGAATCATTCGCGCACCGAGGAACTGCGCGCGAGCCTCGACCAGATCTACCGGATCGCGCGCTTTCGCCTCGACGACCTGATCGACGCCTGACACCTCACGACGGCCTGCTGCGTCGCGGCGGCTGATCGCATCACTGAAACAAGGAAACATCATGGCTGTTCCGCTTCTCGATCCCGACGCCCCCGACTTCACGCGGCGCTACGTGAACCTCGCCGACCCGCGCCTCGGTGCGCAGGCGCTCGAGGCCAGCGACGATTTCTTCGCGCCGAAGGACCGGATGCTGAACCCCGAGCCGGCGGTGTTCATCCCCGGCAAGTACGACGACCACGGCAAGTGGATGGACGGCTGGGAGACGCGCCGCAAGCGCACGACGGGCTATGACTGGTGCATCGTCAAGCTCGCGCGGCCGGGCGTGATCAAGGGCTTCGACATCGACACGAGCCACTTCACCGGCAACTTTCCGCCGGCCGCATCGATCGAGGCGGCATACGTGGCCGACGGCGCACCGACGCATGCGACGGAATGGGTCGAGATCGTGCCGTCGACGACGCTGCAGGGCAACAGCCATCACTACGTCGAAGCGCGCGACGCGCGTGCGTTCACGCATCTGCGCGTAAACATCTATCCGGACGGCGGCATCGCGCGCCTGCGCGTGTATGGTCAGCCGCAGCTCGACTGGGCCGGCGCGAGCGCGACCGACCAGTTCGACCTCGCGGCGATGGAAAACGGCGGCTACGTGGTGGCCGCGAACAACCAGCATTTCGGCGTCGCGTCGAACCTGCTGCTGCCGGGCCGCGGCGTGAATATGGGCGATGGCTGGGAAACCCGCCGCCGCCGCGAACCGGGCAACGACTGGGCGATCATCGCGCTCGCGCAGCCCGGCGTGATTCGCAAGATCGAAGTCGATACGGCGTTCTTCAAGGGCAACTATCCGGACCGCTGCTCGATCCAGGCCGCGTACGTGTCGGGCGGCACCGACAGCTCGCTGATCACGCAGTCGATGTTCTGGCCGGTGCTGCTCGGCGAACAGAAGCTGCAGATGGACAAGCAGCATTACTTCGAGCACGAGATCGCATCGCTGGGCCCGGTGACCCATGTGCGCCTGAACATCATTCCGGACGGCGGCGTGTCGCGCCTGCGTCTGTGGGGGACGCTCGACAAATGAAGACGCTCGCAATCGAACCGCTGACCAAGGACGCGTTCGCGCCGTTCGGCGACGTGATCGAAACGGACGGCGCGAAGCAGATTCCGATCAACCTCGGCACGACGATCCGCTTTCACGATCTCGCGAAGGTCGACGTGACCGACGAAGATGGCCGCACGCTCGTCAATCTGTTCCGCGGCCAGCCGCGCACGCTGCCGTTCGAGGTGAAGATGCTCGAGCGCCATCCGCTCGGCAGCCAGGCGTTCGTGCCGCTGAACGACCAGCCGTATCTCGTCGTCGTCGCGCCGGCGGGCGATCTCGATCCGTCGAAGATCCGCGCGTTCGTGACGAGCGGGTGGCAGGGCGTGAACTACGCGAAGGGCGTGTGGCATCACCCGCTGATCGCGCTCGGCGGCGTCAGCGACTTCATCGTCGTCGATCGCGGCGGCGACGGCCTGAATCTGAACGAGCAGGACCTGCAGGAATCGCTATGGCTCACCGAGGACGCGCTGGATGCACTGACGGCCTGAGCAGCATTTCGGCAGTACCGTTTCACCGAAGAGACCCGCGCGATCTGCGCGGGTTTTTTTATGCTCGCCGCGCGCACAGGCCCATGACGTTGCCGCTACGTCGAAGACGTCGATCGCGTGCTATCGTGCCCGCATCGCCACCGCACGACGCCCGGTTCCCGGGCCGTACCACGATGAGCCAACCTGAAAACGACCTCGCGATCCTGCTGCGCACGATGCAGCCCGAACTGCATCGCGGTGCGTTCGCGTTCGTCGCGCTGCCGGCCGATGCCGACATATCGTTATCCGAAGCGATTGCAACGTTCCGCGAAACGGAAGGCATGACCGTCGTCGTCGACGAGGAAACGGCCGCGCGTCGCGGCTGGCCGGTGCTGTTCCGCGCCGCGTGGATCACGCTGACGGTGCATTCGGACCTCGCGGCGGTCGGCCTGACGGCCGCGTTCGCGAGCGCCCTCGGCGCGGCCGGCATCAGCTGCAACGTGATGGCCGCCGCGTATCACGATCACATCTTCGTGCCGTTCGACGACGGCCCGCGCGCGCTCGATGCGCTCGTCGCGCTGCAGCGCGACGCGATGCGGAGCTAGCGGGAGACACGTTCCGCGCGGGCAAAAAAAACGGGCCCGTTTCCGGGCCCGCGAACGGAGAGGACTGCACCGACCAACCAACCGGCGGCCGGCGCAGGGCGGCTTACTTGACCGCGCCACCCTCGAACCAGGCGGCGAGCTTCACGCGCTCGTCGTCGGTCATGTGCGTGACGTTGCCGATCGGCATCGCCTTCAGGCGCACGGCCTGTTCGTAGATGCGTTGCGCGTTCTTCGACACCTCGTCCGGCGTGTCGAACATCACGCCGGCGGGCGCGCTGCCCATCAGCGTCGGCTTCGACGAGTGGCACTCGACGCAGCGCTGCTGCAGGATCGGCATGATGTCGTTGATCACGATCTTCGGTGCGTTCGCCGCCTGCGCTTCCGGTGCGACCGGCTTCGGCATCGTCCACACCAGTGCGCCCGACAGCAGCGCGACGCCGCCGATCGGCAGGTACCACAGCTGCTTGCCGCGGTGACGCATCACGAAGAACTGACGGATCAGCGCGCCGGCCAGCATGATCAGCACAAGCACGACCCAGTTGAACTTGTTCGTGTACGTCATCGCATAGTGGTTCGACAGCATCGCGAACACGACCGGCAGCGTGAAATACGTGTTGTGCACCGAACGCTGCTTGCCGCGCTTGCCGTAGATCGGGTTCGGCTCTTCGCCCTTGAGCATCTTGTCGACCATCTTGCGCTGGCCCGGGATGATCACGAAGAACACGTTCGCCGACATGATCGTCGCGAGCATCGCGCCGACGATCAGGTATGCCGCACGGCCCGAGAAGATGTGGCACGCGAGGTACGCGGCGACGACGACGTAGAGGCCGACGCAGATGCCCAGCACGCGATCGTTGGTGCCGAGGATGCGGCACAGCGAGTCGTAGACGATCCAGCCGGCCGCGAGGAAGCCGAGGGCGGACGCGACGGCGACCACGGGGCCCATGTCGAGCACGCTCTTGTCGATCAGATACGTGTTCGGTGCGAGCAGGTACAGCACGAAGAACAGCGAGAAGCCCGACAGCCAGGTCGTGTACGACGGCCACTTCGACCAGTGCAGGTCATCCGGCATTTCCGGCGGGGCGACCGTGTACTTCTGCATGTTGTAGAAACCGCCGCCGTGGACGTGCCACAGCTCGCCGAACACGCCGCGCTTGCGCTGGTTCGCGTCGGTCGGCGGTTTCAGGCTGTTGTCGAGCGCGACGAAATAGAAGGACTCGCCGATCCACGCAATGGCGACGATGACGTGCAGCCATCGCAGCGCGAGGTTCAGCCAGTCGGTGATGAAGCCTTCCATGAAACTCCTCCAGACTCAGATCGTTGTCTTTGATGCGGGCGCCGATGCGTGTGTCAGCTGCCGCGATAGGTGCTGTACGACCACGGCGACACGAGCAGCGGCACGTGGTAGTGCGATGCGGTGTCGGCGATGCCGAAGCGCAGCACGACGCGGTCGACGAAGCGGGGTTCGGGCACCTTCACGCCGAGCGACGCGAAGTAGTCGCCGGCATGGAACACGAGTTCGTATTCGCCGGCGGCGAGCGCGGCGCCTTCGAGCAGGGGTTCGTCGCAGCGGCCGTCGCTATTGGTCAGCACGGTCTTGATCGCGCGGCGCGATTCGCCGTCCAGCGCGTAGAGGTCCACCTTGATGGCAGCGCCGGGGCGACCGTGTGCCGTATCGAGTACGTGGGTAGTGAGCTTTCCCATTCGCAATTGTCCTTGTGTGAATGCGAGGTTCGGCGGCGACTCGATCCATTGACTGGGCGGCGGATCGAGGCTCCACGTCACGTGGCTACATACCCGTCGGCGAGATTGAAGCGAGCGCCGTGCAGGCATTGTAAAAAGGTTCCCCGCGCAAATACGGGCGCGATATCAAAGATAATGCGCCGCGCATGAACCGCTGTCGACGCCCCGCCGGAAGCCGCCGGCGGCCCGGGATTCCGGCGTCTGCCGGGGCCGCGTGCGGCGTACCATATCGAAACCGTGAAGCGCGGTATTCCGGATCGCGCATTGTGCGTTGCGCGCGGTTGGGCGATGCTCCGGCCGTGCGCGTCGGGCCGTGGGCCCGCGCGTACCCCGAAGACGGCATTCACGCCGGGTAACCGGGCCAGCGCGTTCGAACGGACGCAGGCACCGGGGCGTGCCGCGAATCAGCGTTCGAACGGCCTTGTGACGGTCTCCGGGAGCGGCTCCCGGGGGCAGAACGACGCGGAGAACGCATGAACCTCGAGCAGCACGCCGGCGCACGCGCGCCGCACCCATCCTCATCCCGCCCGACGACCCTGCTGGTCAAGCACGCCGACGTGCTCGTGACCATGGACGACACGCGCCGCGAATTGCGCGACGCGGGCCTCTATATCGAAGACAACCGGATCGTCGCGGTCGGCCCGAGCGCCGAGCTGCCCGATACCGCCGACGAAGTGCTCGACCTGCGCGGCCACCTCGTGATCCCGGGGCTCGTGAACACGCATCACCACATGTACCAGAGCCTCACGCGCGCGGTGCCGGCTGCGCAGAACGCCGAGCTGTTCGGCTGGCTCACGAACCTGTATCGGATCTGGGCGCACCTGACGCCCGAGATGATCGAGGTGTCGACGCTGACCGCGATGGCCGAGCTGCTGCAGTCGGGCTGCACGACATCGAGCGATCATCTGTACATCTATCCGAACGGCAGCCGGCTCGACGACAGCATCGGCGCCGCGCAGCGAATCGGCATGCGCTTTCACGCGAGCCGCGGCGCGATGAGCGTCGGCCAGCGCGACGGCGGGCTGCCGCCCGATTCGGTCGTCGAGCGCGAGCCCGACATCCTGCGCGACGCGCAGCGCCTGATCGAGACCTATCACGACGAAGGCCGCTACGCGATGCTGCGGGTAGTCGTCGCGCCGTGCTCGCCGTTCTCGGTGAGCCGCGGCCTGATGCGCGACGCGGCCGTTCTGGCACGCGACTACGGCGTGTCGCTGCACACGCACCTGGCCGAGAACGTCAACGACATAGCGTACAGCCGCGAGAAGTTCGGGATGACGCCTGCCGAATACGCGGAAGATCTCGGCTGGGTCGGCCACGACGTATGGCACGCGCACTGCGTGCAGCTCGACGATGCGGGCATCGGCCTGTTCGCGCGCACCGGCACCGGCGTGGCGCACTGTCCATGTTCGAACATGCGGCTCGCGTCGGGTATCGCGCCGGTGAAGAAGATGCGTCTCGCGGGTGTGCCGGTCGGGCTCGGCGTCGACGGTTCCGCGTCGAACGACGGCGCGCAGATGGTCGCGGAAGTGCGGCAGGCGCTGCTGCTGCAGCGGGTCGGTTTCGGGCCCGACGCGATGACCGCGCGCGAGGCGCTCGAGATCGCGACGCTGGGCGGCGCGAAGGTGCTGAACCGCGACGACATCGGCGCGCTGAAGCCCGGCATGGCCGCGGACTTCGCCGCATTCGACCTGCGCCAGCCGCTGTTCGCGGGCGCGCTGCACGATCCGGTCGCGGCGCTCGTGTTCTGCGCGCCGTCGCAGACGGCGTACACGGTGGTGAACGGGAAGGTGGTGGTGCGGGAAGGGCGGCTCGCGACGCTCGACCTGCCGCCGGTCATCGAGCGTCACAACGCGCTGGCGCAGGCACTTGTGGAGGCGTCGCGCTGACGCATCGATGTGAAGGTCGCGCCGCGCGCCGCGAGTCGGGCGTGCGGCGACGGCCGTGGCAGCCACATGCCACATGCCACATGCCATGATCGCACCGGGCCGCACCGCGACGGCATGGCCGGCGCGTGCGTCGTGCGCGCTTACGCCTCGATCAGCGTGCGGGTTGCTTCAGCGACGAGGCTGCGCAGCCAGCGCACCTCGTCGGAGTAGTGGCAGCGTTCGTGCCACAGCTGGTAATACTGCATAGGCGGAAAGTCGAGCGGCGCCGGCACGACCGACAGCGGCAGGAACTTCGCGTAGTGATCGGCGAACAGGCGCGTCGTCGTGAAGATCAGGTCGGACTTCACCAGCACGTACGGCGCGAGGTTGAAGTACGGCAGCGTGACGACCACGTGACGCTTGAGCCGTTCGCGCGCGAGATGCACGTCGATCGCGCCGCGCTGGCCGACCGAGTACGGCGTCGGCGCGAGATGCGGCGCGTTCAGGTACTGGTCGAGCGTGAGCCCGCCGCGCTTCGCGAACGGGTGCGTGTTGCTCATCAGGCAGACGATTTCGTCGACGAACAGGTTCGACAGGTGCAATTGCTCGGGCGGCTCGGGCCAGTTCCCGACGACGATGTCGAGCTTGCCGTCTTCCAGCGCGAGCTCGTAGTCGAATGCGGGGCCGAGCGAGTGGAACTCGAGCGTCGCGTTCGGTGCCGCCTGGCGGAAGCGTTCGACGACGGTCGGCACGAACAGCACGTTCAGGTAGTCGGGGCAGCCGATCCGGTAGCAGCGGATCGACGTGGCCGGGTCGAAATTGTGCTGCTGGAACTTGATGCGCTCGATTTCGCGCAGTGCGTTCTGCACCGGCTCGAGCAGGCGCAATCCGTATTCGGTCGGAACCATGCCGGACTTGCCGCGCACGAGCAGCGGGTCGCCGGTGATGTCGCGCAGGCGCCGCAGTGCGGCGCTGATCGCCGGTTGCGACTGGTTCAGTTTGACGGCCGCGCGCGTGACGCTGCGCTCCATCAACAAGGTGTGCAAGACGCGCAAGAGGTACGTGTCGATCGCCTCGCGTTGCTGACTCATGATTTCTCCAGTTTATATGGCTGGGCTGATCGAGGGGTGATGTGGGTATATGGTTTTTAATATGAACGAAAGTCAGCGTCAAGAGATGGATACCCGCAGACGCGCGTCGGCCCGGCCTCGCGAAGGGGCTGAAAGGGGCGTGATGCGGGTGGGCGCGGCACCGCGCGGATGCGCATTGCACGCATCCGGTGGCAAGGGCACCGCGCGTGACGCGCGTGCGTCAGTCGTCGATGCGCATGCCGACTTTCAGCGTGACCTGCCAGTGGATGACCTGGTCGCCTTCGATGTGGCCGCGCGTTTCGGTGACCTGGAACCAGTGCAGGTTGTGCAGCGTCTTGCCGGCTTTCGAGATCGCGTTGCGGATGGCGTCGTCGCACGATTGCCGCGACGAACCGGTCAGTTCGATCAGCTTGTAGACGTGGTCGCTCATGATGCGCTCCCTGGGATGTCGGTGTGTGCGCCGGCGCAAGCGGCGGGCCCGAGACGGCGCCGTGCGTGTCCGGCTTCTTGAGTGATAGGTATGATGGGCGGCAAGTGCAACCCCAATTGGAGACGAGGAACATCGTGGAAGTCGGATTTTGCGGACCGGGATTGATGGGCGCGCCGATGATTCGGCATTTGCTGGCGGCGGGCCATCGGGTCAGCGTATGGAACCGGACGCGCGCCAAGGCCGAGGCGCTTGAAAAGGATGGTGCGCAGGTGGTCGACACGCCGCGCGAACTGGCCGAGCGCGTCGACACGGTGTTCGTGTGCGTGCTCGACGGCCACGCGGTCGGCGACGTTGCGTTCGGCGAGCACGGGCTCCTTGCCGGCGATGCGAATGCGCGCCGCCTGAAGCGCATCGTCGATCATTCGAGCATTCCGCCTGCGGCGACGCGCGACTACGCGGCGCGTGCGACCGCGCTCGGCGTCGGCTGGATCGACGCGCCGGTGTCGGGCGGCGTGCCCGGCGCGCAGGCCGGCACGCTCGCGGTAATGGCGGGCGGCGGCGCGGCCGACCTCGACGCGGTGCGGCCGCTGATCGACACCTACGCGTCGCGCATCACGCACATGGGCGACGCGGGCGCGGGCCAGACCGCGAAACTCTGCAACCAGGCGATCGTCACCGCGACGGTGACCGCGATTGCGGAAGCGGTCGGCCTCGCCCAGGCGAGCGGCATCGACGCTGCGCGTCTGGCCGACGCACTGGCGGGCGGGTGGGCCGATTCGGTGCTGCTGCAGACCTTCGTGCCGCGCATGACGTCAGGCGGTCATCCGCCGATCGGCGCGCTGAGCACGTTCCAGAAGGACGTCGACGCGATCGCCGACGCCGCGCGCGACACCGGCGCGGTGATGCCCGTGTCGGCCACGGTGCAGCAGGTGCTCCGGCTGGGCGCCGCGCAGGGGCTCGCCGGTGCCGATTTCGCCGCGTTCATCGACATCGTCCGGCCCGGCAACGGGCGCGCGACGGCGCGGTGATCGCGCGGCGACGGTGAAGCGGGAAGTCTGAATGGCCGATGGGCCGCCCGGAGGCGGCCCATCGTGTCGGTGTCGGTTCAGCCGAGGGAGCGCGGTGTCGTATCGCCGGCGTTCTGGCGTCCGAGGCCGCCGCGCAGGCTCGCCTTCGTGCCTGCACCAAATTCGGGCAGGATGCGCGCACGGGCGCGGCTCGCGAACACGAGGAAGCCGAAGCCGTTCGCCTCGTACCAGTACCCCCCGTTCTCGAGGCCGTCGAGCGGTTGCTCGAGTGCGTTGGCGATCGATTCGATGCAGCGCTTGCGCAGTTCGGCGATGGCCGGATAGGGCGGCTGAGCGCCGCGTACGCTGCACAGGAGCACGTCGAGGCCGGGCAGCACATGCGCATAGAGGACGGGCTCGTCCTGCGCACGGGCGCGGGCAATCTTGGTGTCGAGCTGCGCGAACGGTTTCGAGTGGCGCAATACCGCGAGGAACGACTCCTGGCCGTCCTGTTGCGCACGTCGACGTTTTTTCGGGAAGGACATAAACACTCGCCTCAAAAACAATTGCAAGAAATGCGGCACTTTCATGCGACCCACTCCCGGCTATGTACGCCGCATGTCGATCCTTTATAGCACACGAAAATGCTGCACTCGTGCGGTACGACGATCAATGTCTCCCGTCGACCCGCTTGCCACGATGATCGACACAGCCAGCGTCTTGGCGCCCGTACTGTCGTTTAGTCTCCATCATAGACCTGCTTTTCCCGCGCGTGCATTCGCGCGTCACAAAAAAGTGAGACAGGCCGCGCACGGCGCGCGCCCATGAAAAAGGCCCGCACTTGGCGGGCCCGGCGGATGCTGCGTTGCGCAGTGCTCAGCGTTGCTTGAGCGAATCGCGGATCTCGCGCAGCAGCACGGTGTCTTCCGGCGTCGCAGCCGGCGCGGCTTCTTCAGGCTTGCGCAGCTTGTTGATGAATTTCACCATCAGGAAGATGATGAACGCGAGGATCACGAAATTGATCGCCACGGTGATGAACGAGCCGTAGCCGAATGCGGCGACGCCCGCGGCCTGCAGGTCCTTGAACGAATCGGGATTACCCTTGAACGACGGAGGGATGGTGCCGAGCAGAACGAACTTGTTCGAGAAATCCAGACCGCCCGTCAGCACGCCGATGACCGGCATGATGAGGTCTTTCACGACCGAGTCGACGATCTTCGAGAATGCGCCACCGATGATCACGCCGACGGCGAGATCCATCACATTGCCTTTGACGGCGAACTCCTTGAATTCCTTGATTATGCTCATGAGCGGCTTTCTCCTGGTTGGGCGAGGGGAGGCGTGCCGCGACGCGCAGGGCTGCGAAGCGTCTGGCGGGTCGGAGGGGGATCGGAGGCACGCCGATGGCCGCATGATAGCGAACGTGCCCCATTGCCGGTAGCCCATCTTGAAATGATTAACAAATCACGGACGGGGCCGGCGCGAGCGGAAATGAAAGGAAGCGCGGTGTGAGGGAGCGGGCGCGGCGCGATGCGTCGACGCCCGCGTGTGCACGGCTCAGGTGTTGTCGTCGGTCCAGCCGTCGTCGTTGCTGCCGAGATCGACGCCGCCACCGCCACCGCCGTTGCCGTCGCTCCAGTTCGAGCTGTCGCCGCGGCCGAAGTCGAAGCCCGGATCGTTGTTCTCCTGGCGCCGGCGCTGGTCGTCGACGATCACGTCGCGTTCGACCACGCGTTCGCGGCCGCCGGACATCGCCTCGCCGAGCAGCACGCCCGTCAGCAGCCCGCCCATTCCGCCGCCGAAACCACCGCCTTGCTGGACCACGACGGGCGGCTGCTGTTGCGGATACGGCTGCTGCGGGTACGGTTGCTGCTGATATGGCTGGCCTTGCGTGCCGGTCATGCGATCGGCTTCCTGCGCATACACGGAGCCGCCGCCGTTCGCGGGCGCCGCGGGCTGCGCGCTCGGATCGGGGCGGCCCTCGACGCGCGCCTTCACGCTCGCATGGCGCTGTTCGAGTTCGTCGATGCGATACGGCGGCACCGGGTTCTTGCCGTTCGACAGCGTCTCGACGAGCGTGCGTGCATCGGTCTCGATGCCTTCGAGTTCGCCGGTGAGCGCGGCGGCGCCCGGTGCCGTCGACAGCTTCGCGTCGAGTTTCAGCGGACGGATGTCGTTCAGCACGTCGGTCGCGCGCTTCAATTGCGTGCGGCGTTCGTCGTCGGCGCGACTGTTGTCGGCGGAGCGCGCGCGCCGCAACGTCCAGCGCAGCACCAACGCGATGATCGCGACGATCAGCCCGAGGCCGATCCACATGCCGGTCGACGGACCGTGTTTCGCGACCGGCGCGGCGGGCGCGAGCGACGATTGCAACGAACCGGCCTGGGTGGCCGACGGTGCGTTGCCGCCGGTGCGCGCGGCGTCGGCGCGAATGCGCGATTCGGTCTGCGCGAAACGCGACGCGTCGGTGAAGCGCAGTTGCGGATCGAGCGACTTCGCCCGCTGCAGTTGCGCGAGCGCGTCGGACGCGCGGCCTTCGCGGTCCAGCACCTGGGCGTACAGGTAGCGCGCATGCGCATTGTTCGGATGCGCGTCGATGACTTGCGACAGCTGCGTGTCGGCTTGCTGCCAGTTGCGCTGCGCGATCGATTGCTCGACCTGCTGCAGCGACGGGACCGCAAACGCGGCGGACGACAGCAGCATCAGCGAAAGGCCGAGAGCGGCGAGAGATTTCTTCATGGTCGAACCGGGCGCGAGCGCCCGTCTCCTGACGATCGGTGCGCGCCGCGGGCCCGGCGGGCCGCGGCGCGGTTGCCGTTACTGCGCGGGCGTGTCGAGTTGCTTCTTCAGCGCGGCGAGGCGGTCCTCGACCGACGGGCCCTTGTTCAGCGCGGCGAGCTTGTCGTCGAGCGCCTTGCCGCTCGACGTGTCGGCCGAATTCAGGCGGGCGTCCGAGCGCGCGTTCTGCAGCGCGACCTTGTCCTCGAGCTTCTGGAAGTCCTCGGAGAGGTTCTTGCCGCCGATGCCGCCCAGCGCGCTGGCCGCGACGTCCTTCGCCTGCGCGATTTCCTGCTTGGCCTGCAGGATGTTCGAGCGCGCGTTCAGGTCGTTGCGGCGCTGACGCATGTCGGCGATCTGCCCCTTCAGCTTGTCGACCGACGGCTCGAGCGTCGTCAGTTCGGCCGCGAGCGCATCGCGCTCGGCTTCCGCGTTCGACTGCGCGGCGAGCGCCTCGCGTGCGAGCGCTTCGTCGCCGGCCTGCAGCGCGCGCTTCGCGCCGTCTTCGTACTTCTTCACCTTGTCGTCGGCCGCATCGCGCTTGCTGCGCTGGGTCGCGACTTGTGCCTCGATCTCGATCAGCGAATTCTCGGCACGGCCGATGCTGTCGTCGAGCTCCCGCACGATCTGCCGTGCGTCGCGCGACGGATCCTGTACCGAGTCGGCCGCATCGTTCAGCAGGCCTTTGATCGTGCGCGAAACAGAGTCGAAAAGCGACATGAAATCCTCCGTGGTTGAAAGGTGCCGCGTCAGCGGCAATGCCCGTCGCGAATCGGTTCCGACCCGCGTGAGCTGGCGGATATTACACCGCCGGCCCCTTAAATACGGCTTAAGTGCCGGAGTTCAAGCGCGAGGCGTGCGCGGATTTACACCTTTCGCAGCTGAAAGAAACGGCGCGGCACGCACCGGGTTGCGAGTCCATAATAGGCGGAGCATGGCGCCAATACGTTCCGCAATTCACGCTTGTGCGGGAATTTTTACAAAAAATCGCCAAGCCGATCGGTCGATTTCATTAAAATGCGCTGTCACGTCGCGGGAACGGATCGCCGCGCGGCGGGGTCTGTCGACGTGACAGTTGCCACGATGCACCCACTCTGATTCATCCGCTTGCATTTTCCGCATGCGTCCGAGGGCGCCACGCCGCCCGCCATTCCGACATGCCAATTATCAAACGACCGTCTTCTCCTTCCGATCGGAACGAACCTCACTACACGTTGCGCCGTTCGCCGTCGGGAGCCTATTACCCCGATGACGACGACCGCGGCGACGATCGGCGCGCGCAGCGTCGCGGCGGCGGGGGCGGCGATCGCCGTTCGTTCGGCTCGCGCGTCGCGCTGTGGTTCGTCGGCCTGTTCGCGACGCTCGCGATCGTCGGTGCGCTGATCGTCGGCTACGCACTCGTCGTGATGGCACCGCAACTGCCGTCGCTCGACGCGCTGACCAACTACCAGCCGAAGGTGCCGCTGCGCGTGTTTACTGCCGATCACGTGCTGATCGGCGAGTTCGGCGAGGAGCGCCGCAGCCTCGTGCGCTTCCAGGACATTCCCGACGTGATGAAGAAGGCGGTGCTCGCGATCGAGGACTACCGCTTCTACGAGCACGGCGGCGTGGACTTCCTCGGCATCCTGCGCGCGGGCGTCGCCGACCTGATGCACGGCGGCGCGCGCCAGGGCGCGAGCACGATCACGATGCAGGTCGCGCGCAACTTCTTCCTGTCGAGCGAGAAGACGTATACGCGCAAGATCTACGAGATGCTGCTCGCGTACAAGATCGAAAAGGCCCTGACGAAGGACCAGATCCTCGAGCTGTACATGAACCAGATCTACCTGGGCCAGCGCTCGTACGGTTTCGCGGCCGCCGCGCGCGTGTATTTCGGCAAGGACCTGAAGGACATCACGCTCGCGGAAGCGGCGATGCTCGCGGGGCTGCCGAAGGCGCCGTCCGCGTATAACCCGGTCGTCAATCCGAAGCGCGCGAAGGTGCGTCAGGAGTACATCCTGAAGCGCATGCTCGAGATCGGCTACATCACGCAGCCGCAGTACGACCAGGCGGTGAAGGAAGAGATCCACGTGCGCACGCCGGGCAACCAGTACGCGGTGCACGGCGAATACGTCGCCGAGATGGTGCGGCAGATGATGTACCAGCAATACAAGGACGAAACCTATACGCGCGGGCTGACCGTCACGACGACGATCAACTCGGCCGACCAGGAAGCGGCGTACCAGGCCGTGCGTCGCGGCATTCTCGATTACGAGCGCCGCCACGGCTATCGCGGGCCGGAAGGCTCGATCAACCTGCCGGCGGCCGGCGACGATCGAGACGAGGCGATCGACGATGCGCTCGCCGATCACCCGGACAACGGCGACCTGCAGTCTGCGGTGGTGCTGGCCGCGTCGCCGAACGCGGTCGAGGTGCAGTTTGTCGGCGGCGCGACGACGACGATCGGCCCGGCCGGGCTGCGCTTCGTGTCGGCCGCGCTGAGCCCGCGCGCGAACGCGACGCTGCGGATCAAGCCGGGCTCGATCGTGCGGGTGCTGAAGGACGGCAAGGCGGGCTGGCAGGTCGTGCAGCTGCCGCAGGTCGAAGGCGCGCTCGTCGCGATCGCGCCGCAGGACGGTGCGATCCGCTCGCTCGTCGGCGGCTTCGACTTCAACAAGAGCAAGTTCAACCACGTGACGCAGGCGTGGCGCCAGCCGGGTTCGTCGTTCAAGCCGTTCATCTATTCGGCGTCGCTCGACAAGGGCCTCGGACCGGCGACGATCATCAACGATGCGCCGTTGTACTTCCCGCCGAGCGTGCCGGGCGGCACCGCGTGGGAGCCGAAGGACGACGATCAGCCCGACGGTCCGATGTCGATGCGCACGGGCCTGCAGCGTTCGAAGAACCTGGTCTCGATCCGGATCCTCGCGTCGATCGGCACGCAGTACGCGCAGGAGTACGTGACGCAGCGCTTCGGCTTCGATCCGGCGAAGACGCCGCCGTACCTGCCGATGGCGCTGGGTGCCGGCCTCGTGACGCCGCTGCAGCTCGCGACCGGCTACGCGGTGTTCGCGAACGGCGGCTACAAGGTCGATCCGTACCTGATCGCCGAAGTCGACGACGCGCGCGGCCAGCCGCTGCAGAAGTCGCAGCCGGTGATCGCCGGCGGCACCGCGCCGCGCACGATCGAAGGCCGCAACGCATACGTGATGAACAGCCTGCTGCACACGGTCGCGACGGCCGGCACGGGCGCGGGCACCAACGCGCTCGGCCGAAGCGACCTGCAGGGCAAGACGGGTACGACGAACGATGCGAAGGACGGCTGGTTCGCCGGCTATCAGCAGTCGCTCGTCGCCGTCGCCTGGATGGGCTTCGACCAGCCGAAGAGCCTCGGCAGCCGCGAATTCGGCGCGCAGCTCGCGCTGCCGATCTGGGTGAACTACATGCGCACCGCGCTGAACGGCGTGCCCGAGCAGCAGATGCCGATGCCGGACGGGCTGACCTCGATCGACGGCGAGCTTTACTACGCTGATCGCACACCGGGCAACGGCTTCGTCGCGAGCGTGGACATCAACCCGGCCGCGAACGCGATCAGCGCGAACGACGCGCTCGGCTCGGCCGGCTCGGAGGGGCTCGCACCGCCGCCCGTCACGCAGCAGGAGAAGCAGCAGATCATGGACATGTTCCAGAACAAGTAAGCGATACGCGGATGTTTCGCATGCGACGGGCGCCTTCGGGCGCCCGTTTTCTTTTGCGTGTCGCCGTGCGCCGGCGATGAAGACGAATCAGAACGACGCGCAGGCCGGCACGAGCGTGATGCCGACGGACTCCTGCCGGAAGCGCTCGCGGTACGCTTGCCGGATCTCGGCAAGCCGCGCGTGCGTGTTGGCCGTATCGTCGGCGACGATGCGGACCACGAAACTCGCTTCGCGGATGATGCGGCCGGTGGCGCGGTCGCGCCATTGGCCGCGGGTGTCCCAGTAGGTGAAGCCGTCCGGAAAGCGCGGCGTGACGACGTCGGCGAGGAACGCCGCGCGTTCCGCATCGGTGACGGGGCCGCGTCCGGCGATATCGCGCCCGAACAGCAGGTCGGCCTGCAGCATCCGGTGCGCGTCCGGCGGCTGCACGCAGGCCGTGGGCGTGTCGACGACGGGCGAGGGCGGCGCCGCGCAACCGGCGAGCAGCGCGATGGCGGCGATGCCGATCGCGTGGTGCGCGCGACGTCGCCACGTCGCGGGATGGGCGTTCGAAGGCGGCATCTGCCTATTTCGCGTCCGGCGTGCTTCGCGCGCGTAAAACGCTGCGCGCTCAACCACTTGCGTGCATGTCCGGCGGGTTATCAACAGGGCTGTCAACATAAACTGGGGATAACCCGGGGTGCCGTGCACGGCGTCAGTGCTGCAGTTTCGCGTGCGCGAGATGCATGCCGAGCGTCGCGGGGTCGGTGTTCGTGCCCGACAGCAGTACGCCGACCCGCTTGCCCTGCAGCGTTTCGCGCAGCGGGCCGAGCAGCGCCGCGAGCGCGGCCGCGCACGCCGGTTCGACCGCCAGCTTCAGATGCGAGAACAGGAACAGCATCGCCGCGCGCAGCGCGTCGTCGGACACCGTGACGATGCGGTCGACGTGGCGCCGGCACAGCTGGTAGCTGTATTCCTCGGTGTGCGGCGCCATCAGCGAGTCGGCGATGGTCTGCATCGCGCTCATCTTGATCGTGTGATTCGCCGCGAAGCTGCGGCTCATCGCGTCGGCGCCTTCCGGTTCGACGCCATACACGTGCACGCGCGGATTCGCGAGCCGCAGCGCGGTCGCCATGCCGGCCGCGAGCCCGCCGCCGCCGATCGGCACGATCACCGCGTCGAGATCGGGCGTCTGCGTCGCCCATTCGTAGCCGAGCGTCGCGGTGCCGAGAATCGTGTGATAGCCGTTGAACGGATGGATGAAGAAGCGGCCTTCCTCGGCCTCGATCCGCCGCACGAGGTCGAACGCCTGCGACGCGCTGCCGGCGAGCACGACTTCCGCGCGGTACTGCTTGCACTGCGCGATGCGCGCCGGGCTCGCGGTGTGGAACATCACGACCTTCGCGCTGCTGCCAAGCCGCATCGCCGCGTACGCGACGGCTGCCGCATGATTGCCGGCCGACACACACGTGACGCCGGCGTTCTTGCGCGCTTCGTCGAGGGCCAGCAGGTGCGTGAACGCACCACGCACCTTGAAGCTGCCGCTCACCTGCAGCAGCTCGAACTTGAAGTTGACGTGCGTGCCCTCGAGGGACGGCAGGTCGGCGCGCTCGAACACGGGCGTGCGCGCGACCCACGGCGACAACGCGAAATGCTGCGCGGCGATTTCGTCGAGCGTCGGAATCGGCTCGCCGTCGATCGTCGTATGGGCGGTGCCCTGTTGTTCAGTCGACATGACGTGGCGGATGGCGGGGTGGGCCGGCCCGCGCACGCAGGCCGGCGTGGCGGGGGGGCAGTCAGTGTGCGTCGACCGACATGCTGCGGATGAACTTGCGCAGGAACTGCTCGCAGGCGGCGAGCTGCGCGAGTTCGACATACTCGTTCGGCTTGTGCGCCTGTTCGATGTTGCCGGGCCCGCACACGATGCTCGGGATGCCCGCGCGTTCGAACAGGCCGGCCTCGGTGCCGTATGCGACCTTGCGCTTGTCCTGGTCGGCCGTCAGCGCGCGCACGAGCTGCGTGATCGCGGCCTGTTCGGTCGCATCGAGCCCGGGTGCGGCGGCGATCTTCGAGAACTCGATCGCCGCGTTCGGATGCTCGCGACGCATCTGCGGCAGCAGCGTTTCCTGCGCATACGCTTCGATGCGCGTGAAGATCTGCTCGGGGTCGAGCGTCGGCAGGTTGCGGAACTCGAAGTCGAACCGGCATTCGGCCGGCACCGTGTTGATCGCGTTGCCGCCCTGGATCGTGCTCGTTTGCGCGGTCGTGAACGGTACGTCGTACAGCTCGTCGAACGGGCCCTCGGCGCGGAAGCGCTCGGCGATGTCGCGGATGTGGCAGATGAGGCGCGCCGCGTATTCGATCGCGTTCAGGCCCTTCGGCGTCAGCGACGAGTGCGCCGCGTGGCCGCGCACGCAGCAGCGGTACGCGTTGATGCCCTTGTGCGCGATGATCGGCCGCATGCTCGTCGGCTCGCCGACGATGCAGCCGGACGGCTTCACGCCGCGCTTGACGAGATCGGCGATCAGAAGCGGTGCGCCCGCGCAGCCGATTTCCTCGTCATAGGACAGCGCGAAATGGATCGGCTTCGCGAGCTTCGTCGCCTGCATCTCCGGCAGCAGCGCGAGCGCCGCGCCGATGAAGCCCTTCATGTCGCACGTGCCGCGGCCATACAGGCGGCCGTCGCGCAGCTCCGGCGCGAACGGGTTGCTGTCCCACTGCTGGCCGTCGACCGGCACGACGTCGGTGTGCCCCGACAGCACGATGCCGCCGTCGGTCGAGCCGTCGTGCGCGGGCACGGTCGCGAACAGGTTGGCCCAGCCTTCGCGCGGATCGTGAGTGAGCGTCGACGCGATGCCCTTCGCGGCAAGTGCGTCGCGCACCGTTTCGATCAGGCCGAGGTTCGGCACGCGGCTCGTCGTGTCCATCGACACCAGCTGCTTGATCCAGGGCAGGCTGACGAGCGAAGCGTCGCCTTGGGTTGCGGCGGACGGCGCCGGCGCGTCGAGAGTGGACATGGCAAAACTCCGTCTGATGAATGGGAAAATCATACTCAAAAACGCGTTCGCCCGCCTTCGCCGGCCGCGATGCGGTGCAGCATCGCGGCCATGCCGTCAGCGTGCCGCGCTCGCCGTGTCCGCGCGCGGCGCGAGTGCGCGCAGCGTCTCCTTGATCGTCGACACGCGAATCGCGAGGTCGGGCGAGCGCGTCTCGATGCGCAGCTTGTCCTGGCCCGCGAGCTTGATGTGCCGATGTTTCTGCACCATCTCGATGATCCGCATCGGATCGATCGGCGGGTTCGGCTCGAACTGCAGCCCGATCGCCGCCTCGCTCGCGTCGATCTTGACGATGCCTAGCGGCTTCGCGGCCAGCCGCAGCCGGTGCGTCTCGACGAGCGCGTGCGCCTGCGGCGGCAGCTTGCCGAAGCGGTCGATCAGCTCTTCCTGGATGCCGTCGATCGCGTCGCCGTGTTCGCAGTTCGCGAGACGCTTGTACAGCGACAGCCGCTCCTGCACGTCCGCGCAGTAGTCGGCCGGCAGGATCGCGGGCGCGTGCAGGTTGATTTCCGTCGTCGCGGCGAGCGGGGCGGTGAGGTCGGGCTCCTTGCCGTTCTTCAGCGCCTTCACCGCGTCGTTCAGCATGTCGGTGTAAAGCTGGAAGCCGATCTCGTGGATCTCGCCCGACTGCTTGTCGCCGAGCACCTCGCCGGTGCCGCGGATCTCGAGGTCGTGCATCGCGAGATAGAAGCCCGAACCGAGTTCCTCCATCTGCTGGATCGCCTCGAGCCGGCGCTGCGCCTGCTTGGTCAGCGACTGAGGGTCGTGGACCAGCAGGTAGGCATACGCCTGGTGGTGCGAACGGCCGACCCGGCCGCGCAACTGGTGCAGCTGCGCGAGGCCGAACTTGTCCGAGCGATGCATGATGATCGTGTTCGCGCTCGGCACGTCGATGCCGGTCTCGATGATGGTCGTGCACAGCAGCACGTTCGCGCGCTGCGCGACGAAATCGCGCATCACGCGTTCGAGTTCGCGCTCGTGCATCTGGCCGTGCGCGATCACGATGCGCGCCTCGGGCACGAGTTCCTCGAGCATCGCCTTGCGGTTCTCGATCGTCTCGACCTCGTTGTGCAGGAAGTACACCTGGCCGCCGCGCTTCAGTTCGCGCAGCATCGCCTCGCGGATCACGCTTTCTTCCTCGCGCCGCACGAAGGTCTTGATCGCGAGCCGCTTTTGCGGCGCGGTCGCGATCACCGAGAAATCGCGCAGCCCCTCGAGCGCCATGCCGAGCGTGCGCGGGATCGGCGTCGCGGTCAGCGTCAGCACGTCGACCTCCGCGCGCAGCGCCTTCAGTGCTTCCTTCTGGCGCACGCCGAAGCGGTGTTCCTCGTCGATGATGACGAGGCCGAGGCGCTTGAACTGCACGTCCGACGACAGCAGCTTGTGCGTGCCGATCACGATGTCGACGCTGCCTTCGTTGATCTGCGCGATCGCCGCGTTCACTTCCTTCGCGGTCTTGAAACGCGACAGCTCGACGATGCGCACCGGCCAGTCCGCGAAACGGTCGGCGAAGGTCTGCGTGTGCTGCTCGGCGAGCAGCGTGGTCGGCGACAGCAGCGCGACCTGCTTGCCGCCCATCACCGCGATGAACGCGGCGCGCAGCGCGACCTCGGTCTTGCCGAAGCCGACGTCGCCGCACACGAGGCGGTCCATCGGCTTGCCGCTCGTCATGTCGCCGATCACGGCCGCGATCGCCGCGGCCTGGTCGGGCGTTTCCTCGAAGCCGAAGCTTTCCGCGAACTTCACGTAGTCGCGCGGCTCGAGCGCGAACGCATGGCCTTCGCGGGCCGCGCGGCGCGCATACAGGTTCAGCAGCTCGGCGGCCGTGTCGCGGATCTGCTGCGCGGCCTTGCGCTTCGCGCGCTCCCACTGGCCCGAGCCGAGCGCGTGCAGCGGCGCGCTGTCGGGATCGGCGCCGCTGTATCGCGAGATCACGTGCAGTTGCGCGACCGGCACGTAGAGCTTGCTCTCGCCCGCGTATTCGAGATGCAGGAATTCGGTCTCGCCTTCGCCGAGATCCATCGACACGAGGCCCATGTAGCGGCCGATGCCGTGCTGCGCATGCACGACCGGATCGCCGACCTTCAGCTCCGACAGGTCGCGCACCATCGCATCGACGTTGCTCGCCTGTTCCTGGCGGCGGCGCCCGGCGCGGCGGCCGAGCGCACCGTACAGCTCGGTTTCGGTGACGATCGCGTAGCCTTCGCCCGGCACCGCGAAGCCGCTCGCGAGCGGCGCGACGCCGAGCGCGAAGGGCGCGTCGCTTTCGAGCCAGCCTGTGAAGTGGTCGTTCGACGCGGGGCGCAGGTGATGCTCGGCGAGCAGTTGCAGGATCGTTTCGCGGCGGCCGGCCGACTCGACCGTCAGCAGCACGCGCTTGCCCGACGATTCGACGAACGTGCGCAGCGCGGCGAGCGGATCGTCGGCATGGCGGTCGACGGTGAGCTCGGGCAGGCCCGTCGCCCAGCCGCCCGCCGGCTGCGCGGGCAGCACGACGCGCGCGAACGGCTTCGCGAACGCGAAGAAATCCTCGTCGGACAGGAACAGGCGCTGCGGCTCGAGGATCGGCCGCTCGCGATCGTGCGCGAGGAACGCGTGACGCTGCTTCGTGTCGGCCGTGAAGCGTCGGATCGACGCTTCGAGGTCGCCGGTGAACACGAGGTGCGCATCCTGCGGCAGGTAGTGGAACAGCGTGGCCGTCTCGTCGAAGAAGAGGGGCAGGTAATACTCGATGCCGGCCGACGGCACGCCGTTGCCGATGTCCTTGTAGATCGGCGCGCGGCTCGGGTCGCCTTCGAAGGTTTCGCGCCAGCGGCTGCGGAAGGCCGTGCGCGCGGCTTCGTCGAACGGAAACTCGCGGCCGGGCAGGAGGCGCACGTCGCGCACCGGATAGAGGCTGCGTTGCGTATCGGGATCGAACGCACGGATCGAGTCGACCTGGTCGTCGAACAGGTCGATCCGGTAGGGCAGCGGCGAGCCCATCGGGTACAGGTCGAGCAGCGAGCCGCGCACGCAGTATTCGCCGGGGCGCACGACCTGGCTCACGTGCTCGTAGCCGGCCAGCGTGAGCTGCGCCTTCAGTTTTGCCTCGTCGAGCCGCTCGCCCTGCGCGAACGCGAACGTATATGCGGCCATGAACGATGCGGGCGGCATCCGGTACAGCGCCGTGGTCGCGGGCACCAGCAGGATGTCGCAGCGGCCCTCGCCGAGGTCGTGCAGCGTCGCGAGGCGCTCGGAGACGAGATCCTGGTGCGGCGAGAACGTGTCGTACGGCAGCGTTTCCCAGTCCGGCAGCAGGCGCACGCGCGCGTCGGGCGAGAAATAGCGGAGTTCCTGCGACAGCCGCTGCGCGTCGACCGCGTTCGCGCAGATCACCGCGAGGAGCGGGACCGCGTCGCGGTTGTCGGCGAGATAGCGGGCGATGGCGAGTGCGTCGGCGGAGCCGTGCGCGCCGTCGAAGGCGAACCGCTGGCCCGGTTTGACGCGGGCGACGGGCGAGGCGAACGGGGTGGAAGCGTTGTCTGGCATAGGGACGGCAGGGGTGGCGGGCACGGGCGCATCGCGGTGCGCCGGTCGAGACGAAAGACCTATTATAAAATCCGCTTCTCGATTTCATCTTTCCGGCGTTTCCCCTTCGTGACTCCCCGACTTTTCGCCCTGATTCCTTGCGCCGGCACAGGCAGCCGTTCCGGCTCTGCCGTGCCGAAGCAATACCGCACGCTGGCCGGCCGCGCGCTCCTGCATTACACGCTCGCCGCGTTCGACGCGTGCAGCGAATTCGCGCAGACGCTCGTCGTCCTCGCACCCGACGACACGCACTTCGACGCGCGCCGCTTCGCGGGCCTGCGTTTCGCGGTGCGCCGCTGCGGCGGCGGCTCGCGGCAGGCGTCGGTGCTCAACGGGCTGCTCGAGCTGGCCGAATTCGGCGCGACCGACCAGGACTGGGTGCTGGTGCACGACGCCGCGCGCCCGGGCATCACGCCGGAGCTGATCCGCACGCTGGTCGCGACGCTGAAGGACGACCCGGTCGGCGGCATCGTCGCACTGCCGGTGGCCGATACGCTCAAGCGCGTGCCGGCCGGCGGCGACGCGATCGCGCGCACCGAATCGCGCGACGCGCTGTGGCAGGCGCAGACGCCGCAGATGTTCCGCATCGGCATGCTGCGCGACGCGATCCTGCGCGCGCAGCGCGAAGGGCACGACCTGACCGACGAGGCCAGCGCGATCGAATGGGCCGGGCACACGCCGCGCGTCGTGCAGGGCAGCCTGCGCAACTTCAAGGTCACATACCCGGAAGATTTCGCGCTTGCGGAAGCGATCCTCGCGCGCTCCACGAACGCTTCCTGACTTTCACCTCATCTCAACCGGACTACGCATGGATTTCAGAATCGGACAAGGCTACGACGTGCACCAGCTCGTCGCGGGGCGCCCCCTCATCATCGGCGGCGTGACGATTCCTTACGAGCGCGGCCTGCTCGGTCATTCGGACGCGGACGTGCTGCTGCACGCGATCACCGACGCGCTGTTCGGCGCGGCGGCGCTGGGCGACATCGGCCGCCATTTCTCCGACACCGACGCGGCGTTCAAGGGCGCGGACAGCCGCGTGCTGCTGCGCGAGTGCGTCGCCCGCGTGAAGGCGGCCGGTTTCGCGATCCAGAACGTCGACAGCACGGTGATCGCGCAGGCGCCGAAGCTCGCGCCGCACATCGACGGGATGCGAGCGAACATCGCGGCCGATCTCGGGCTGCCGCTCGAGCGCGTGAACGTGAAGGCGAAGACCAACGAGAAGCTCGGCTATCTCGGCCGTGGCGAGGGCATCGAGGCGCAGGCCGCCGCGTTGCTGGTGAAGCAGGGCGCGTGAGCGTCTGAAGCCGATCCGACGCGGCGCGCCGGTCGCGCCGCCGGAATGAAAAATGCCACGCGCTTGCGTGGCATTTTCGTTTTGCGGTGCGGTGCCGCGCGCATGGCCGCCGCAGTGCACCGCGCTGCCGCTTGCGCGACGGCTTATTCGCCTTCGGCGGCGATCACCTGTGCGGCGGCGTTGATCACCGACGCGATACGGCCGACGTCGCGCAGCTGCGTCGTCGTCATGCCTTGCTCGTTCTTCAGCAGCGCATAGTGCGACTTCACGCAGAAGTGGCACTTGCCGACGATCGATGCGGCGAGCGCGTACATCTCGAACCTGCGCTTGTCGACGCCGCCGTGCGACGCATACGCGCCCATCCGCAGCTCGGCGCGCTGCGTCTTCAGGTCGGCGTCGTCGGCCATCTCGACATACGGATACCAGGTGTTGTTCATCCCCATCAGCGCGGCCGCCGTCAGCACGGCGTTCGTCTCTTCGGGCGACAGCACGTCGGCTTCACGGATCGTCTTCACGAGCACGGTGCTCTTCGCCGCGACCGCCGCGGCCAGCGCGACGCCGACTGCATCGGTGCCTTCGAGCGACGAGCGCGAGATCGTGCCGTCGAGGTTCAGGCGAATGTCCTTCGCGTAGTCGGGGATACGCGCCTTAATCGAGTCGATGAATTCCATTGATATCTCCTATGGGTTGGCCGTTAAAAAAGCCCGCAGGCAGGATGTGCGCCGCGGGCTTCGTGCATCGATGCGCTTACAGCGTTGCGCCGCCGACTGCACGGTTGCACGGGCAGAGTTCGTCCGTTTGCAGGCCGTCCAGAATGCGCAGGACTTCTTCCGGGCTACGGCCGACGTTCAGGTTGTTCACCGAAACGTGCTGGATCGTGTTGTCCGGATCGACGATGAACGTCGCGCGCAGGGCCACGCCGGCTTCCTTGTCGCGCACGCCGAGTTGGTCGATCAGCTCGCCCTTGACGTCGCCGAACGAGTAGTGGTTCAGCTTGTTCAGGTCCTTGTGCTCACGGCGCCATGCGAGCTTCACGAATTCGTTGTCCGAGCTGCCGCCGAGCAGGACGGCGTCGCGCTCTTCGAACTGCTTCGTCAGCTTCGCGAACTCGACGATTTCCGTCGGGCACACGAACGTGAAATCCTTCGGATAGAAGTAGATGATCTTCCACTTGCCCGGGAACGACGCTTCGGTGACGGTCTCGAACGCCGACTGGCCGTTTTCCTCGTGATTGTTGAAGCCCGGCTTCGCGGCTACGACGGTGAATGCTTCGAGTTTATCGCCCACGGTTTTCATGCGGATACTCCTGTATGAGTTGGGAAGAAGACTGAGTCAAGCTACCTCGGTGCTGCAACGTTGGTGTGACAGCATGGGCAGGACTGTAACACTATTAACAAAGCGCTTCAATAGATTTTGGCTAACGATTCCCATAGTTTTTTTCAACCGCGCCGATAGTGTGACGCGCAAGAAGCGTGCGCGAACGCGTCACGCCGTCGCACGCGCCTTGCCGGCGCCGGGGAATTCGAGGGTGACTTCGAGGCCCGCTTCGGGGCTGCGGTTGCGCAGGCGCAGCGCGCCGCGATAGCGGCCGACCAGGCGCAGCACGATCGCCATGCCGAGCCCCGTGCCGTCCGCCTTGGTGCGCGCCGTGTCGACACGGTAGAACGGCCGCATCACGAGCGGCAATTGGTCCTCGGGGATGCCGGGGCCCTCGTCGCTCACCGACAGCTCGACGCGCGCGTGCGTCACGCGCGTTTCGAGCGTGATGCGCGACACGCCGTCGTCGCGGCTCTGGCCGTATTTGCGCGCGTTCTCGACGAGGTTGCCGATCACGCGGCGCATGTCGGTCTCGTCGGCTTCGATCACGGCGGTCGCCGCGAGCCGCGTGCGGATCTCGACGCCGTCCTCGCCCGCCACGCGCGCGGCGACTTCCTGCGCGATCGACGACAGGTCGACGGGCTCGGGCTTGCGTTGCGACGGGCGCGCGTAATCGATGAAGGCCGCGATGATGCGGTCCATCTGCTCGATGTCGTCGACCATCGCGTCCTTGGTCGCCTGGTCGGACGGGCTCATCTCGGTCTCGAGGCGCAGCCGCGCGAGCGGCGTGCGGAGGTCGTGCGAGATGCCCGCGAGCATCAGCGCACGGTCGGCCTCGAGCTGTTCGAGATCGCGCACCATCTGGTTGAAGCTGCGGTTGGTCTCGGCCGCGACGCCCATCCCGCGCTCGGGCAGCAGCTCGGGCGTCTGGCCCGAGCCGATCTGCCGCGCGGCGAGCGCCAGCCGCGAGAACGGCCGGTTCACGAGACTCGTGATGAACGCCGAGCCGAACAGCGACAGCGCGAGCGCGAACAGGCCCCAGCCGGCCCACTGCAGGCCGGTGACGCTGTCGAGCTGGTCGCGGTCGAGCGCGACCCAGTAGTCGTCGTCGTCGATCTTGAAACTGATCCACACGCCCGGTATGTCGTTGACCGACTGCGCGATCACGGTGTCGTCGCCGAGACGGCTGCGGATGTCGTGTTCGATCAGGCGGTTCAGCGATTCGTCGGGCTGCAGCTTGAACTTGTCGGTTTTTTCGCGCGGGTACACGCGCACGCCCTCGTTGCTCTCGAGATCCTGCAGCAGCGCGCGCCGCAAATCGGGATCGGAATAGAGCAGGGCGGTGCGCGTGAGCTTCACGATCGCGACGAGCTGGAGCGCGACGCGCTGCGCACGCGGCTCGCGCTCGATCACGCGAAAGCTCTGGAACCACGCGGCGAGACTGACCGAGATCAGCAGCGCGATCAGCAGGAAGGTGCGCCAGAACAGCCCGCCGAACGCGAGCTGCAGGAGGCGCCGGTCGATACGCATGGGACGGGCCGAGGACGGGCGAAACCGGAAAGGAGAAAGATCAGGCGGCGCCGTCCGGAATGAACACGTAGCCGAGGCCCCAGACGGTCTGGATGAAGCGCGGGCTGCCCGGATCCGGCTCGATCAGCTTGCGCAGGCGCGAGATCTGCACGTCGAGGCTGCGGTCGAACACTTCGTATTCACGGCCGCGCGCGAGCTCCATCAGCTTTTCGCGCGACAGCGGCTGGCGCGGATGACGCGCGAACACCTTCAGCACCGAGAATTCGCCGGTCGTCAGCGGAATTTCCTGGCCGGACTTCGTCAGCGTGCGCGTCGCGAGGTTCAGCGAGAATTCGCCGAACTCGAACACCTCGGTGGTTTCAGACGGCGCGCCCGGCAGCTCGGCCGGCGCCTGGCGGCGCAGCACCGCGTGAATGCGCGCGACGAGTTCGCGCGGATTGAACGGCTTCGGCAGGTAGTCGTCGGCGCCCATCTCGAGGCCGACGATGCGATCGACGTCCTCGCCCTTCGCGGTGAGCATGATGATCGGCGTGCGGTCGTTGCTGCCGCGCAGGCGGCGGCAGATCGACAGGCCGTCCTCGCCCGGCAGCATCAGGTCGAGCACGAGCAGGTCGAAGCGCTCGCGCACCCAGAGCTTGTTCATCGCGGTCGCGTTTTCCGCGACGTACACGTTGAAACCCTGCTCGCCGAGATAGCGGCGCAGCAGATCGCGCAGGCGCGGGTCGTCGTCGACGACGAGAATCTTGGAGGGGTTTTTCGTTTCCATGAGCGGCATCTTATCGCGAATGGGAAATTACGCACGGTCGCGTATTTTCGCGCGTTACAGTCCGTTACAAAATTTACCCGTAGTGTCGCGCGGAGTAAAGGCAGGCTATAGAGATTCCTTTACTCGAAGCCGAAATTCGGTAGATACTCCCCTGCACTCCATCTTTCATCTTTGTACGCCCGAATTCCGCAGGGTTTTTCAAGTACCAGAGGTAACCGGTTGCCGCGTGACGAAGGGAACAAATCGACCAAAGAAGCGAGGACGCTCATGCGATCTGCCCGGATTGCACTGATGCTGACGATCGCACTTGCCGGTCCATATGCGTCGAACTTCGCGTATGCGCAGCGCCCCGAGCAGGGCGCCTCGTCGCGCAAGCTGCCGCGCGGCAAAGCGCCGCAGCCCGACCGCGCCGCCGACATGGCGGTCCGTTCCGCCGTGCCTCCCGATCTCGAACAGCGCCGCCGCGACGGGCACATGACGCCCGAGGAGCGCCACCTGTTGCGCCAGCACATCGAGGACGCCGTTCGCGAGCTGTACAAGCGCTGATCCGCACGCGCCCACGCGCGGCGCGGAAAGATTCCGTAGCAATTTTTCCGTCAACTTTCGGATGCCTGCTGCCGTTGTACCGGCATCCGCACCGCCGGTGCGTTCCGGGAGTCCACGACGATGAAAGCGAACGCTGCCGCCCCGGCATCGCCCGCGATGCAGGCGCCGCTCGACGCCGACGATGCGCTGTTCTTCCTGAGCCGCACCGGCTTTTCTCCCACACCGGCCGAGGTCGCCCGCATCGTCGGGATGACGCGCGCGCAAGTCGTGGCCGACACGCTCGGCAACGTGCGTCGCGACCCTGTGACGCCCTGGCCCGACTGGCTCGCCGAGTTACCGCCGACCCGCGCGCAGCGACAGGCGCTGACGCCCGACATGCGGCGCGACGAGCAGGGCGAGCGCAATCGCAGCTACGATGCGTTGCGTGCGGCGTGGGTCAACGAGATGGTCGTGACGCCGTCGCCGCTCACCGAGCGCATGACGCTGTTCTGGCACGGGCATTTCACGTCCGGGCAGGACAAGGTCCCGTATCCGCAGACGATGGCTGCGCAGAATGCGCTGTTTCGCCGCGAGGCGCTCGGCAACTTCGGCACGCTCCTGCATGCGGTCGCGAAGGATCCGGCGATGCTTCAGTATCTCGACGGCGCGAGCAACCGCAAGGGCCGTCCGAACGAGAACTTCGCGCGCGAGGTGATGGAGCTGTTTACGCTCGGCGAAGGGCATTACACGCAGCACGACGTCACCGAGGCCGCGCGCGCGATGACCGGCTGGAGCGTCGATCCCGATACGCTGCGCTTCGTGGTGCGGCCCGAATGGCACGACGCGGGCGACAAGACGATACTCGGCGAGACCGGTGCGTTCGACGGCGACGGCTTTCTCGACATCCTGTTGAAGCGGCCCGACACAGCACGCTTTATCGCCGGCAAGCTGTGGCGCGAGTTCGTATCCGATACGCCCGACGCCGGCGCGCTCGATGTCGTCGCCGAGCGGTTTCGTGCGAGCGGTTACGACATACGCGCGGCGCTCGCCGCGCTCTGGTCGACCGACGAATTCTGGGATCCGCGCAATCGCGGCGTGCTCGTGAAGTCGCCGGCCGAGTTCGTCGTCGGATCGGTGCGGTTGTTCGATGTCGCGTACGGCGATCCGCAGATGCTCGCGAACACCGTGCGCACGCTCGGGCAGAACCTGTTCTATCCGCCGAACGTGAAGGGCTGGCCGGGTGGCGCGATGTGGATCAACAGCACGACGCTGCTTGCGCGCAAGCAGTTCGTCGAGCAACTATTCCGCGCGACCGAGACCGCCGGCATGCGCGGCGCGCCGGCCCGGCCCGCGCGCGGCGGCCTGCGATTCGACCTCGAACGCTGGCTTGCGCAGTATCGTGCACGGCCGCAGGCGATTGCCGGATTGTCGACCGAGCTTCAACTGCAGCACGCGGTGCTGCCGGTGTCGCCGGTCGCGGCCATCGATACGGACTCGACCGGCAGCGCGTATCTCGAGGCGTTGCTGATGGATCCGGCCTATCAACTGAAATGACCGAAACGACGATGAACAGGTGCGCTGCCGCGGTGGCCATGCCGCGCGGCAAACCGAAGGATGCACGATGAACCGACGTGATTTTCTGACGCTGACGGGCGCCGCGGCCGCGGCGGGCGTGTCGTTGTGGCAGCCGCCCGCGCAGGCGGCGACATCGATCGCCGCGGCGGGGCGGCAGCCGGCGGCCGGCTATGCGAACGTGCTGATCCTCGTCGAGCTGAAGGGCGGCAACGACGGCCTCAACACTGTGGTGCCGTATGCCGATCCGCTCTACTACCAGTTTCGCCGAAGCATCGGCATCAAGCGAGACCAGGTGCTGCAGCTCGATGCGCATACGGGGCTGCACCCGTCGCTCGCGCCGTTGATGCCGCTGTGGCGCGACGGGCAAGTCGCGGTCGTGCAGGGCGTCGGCTATCCGCAGCCGAACCTGTCGCATTTCCGCTCGATCGAGATCTGGGATACCGCGTCGCGCTCCGACCAGTACCTGCACGAAGGCTGGCTCACGCGCACGTTCGCGCAGGCGCCGGTGCCGCCGGGCTTCGCGGCCGACGGCGTCGTGCTCGGCAGCGCGGAGATGGGGCCGCTCGCGAACGGCGCGCGCGCGATCGCGCTCGTCAATCCGGCGCAGTTCATCCGCGCGGCGCGGTTGGCCGAACCGTCGTCGCTGCGCGAGCGGAACCCGGCGCTCGCGCACATCATCGACGTCGAGAACGACATCGTGAAGGCGGCCGACCGGCTGCGCCCGCGCGGCGGCATGCGCGAGTTCAGGACCGCCTTTCCGGCCGGTACATTCGGTACGTCGGTGAAGACCGCGATGCAGGTGCTCGCGGCATGCGAGGCGTCGGGGCCCGGCGCGCAGGACGGCGTCGCGGTGTTGCGGCTCACGCTCAACGGTTTCGATACGCACCAGAACCAGCCGGGGCAGCAGGCTGCGCTGCTCAAGCAGTTCGCGGAAGGGATGAGTGCGATGCGCGGTGCGTTGATCGAACTCGGGCGCTGGAACCAGACGCTCGTGATGACGTATGCGGAATTCGGGCGGCGCGTGCGCGAGAACCAGAGCAACGGCACCGATCACGGCACCGCCGCGCCGCATTTCGTGATGGGCGGGCGCGTGGCGGGCGGGTTGTACGGCGCGGCGCCGGCACTCGGGCATCTCGACGGCAACGGCAACCTGCCGGTCGCGGTCGATTTCCGTCAGCTGTATGCGACCGTGCTCGGGCCGTGGTGGGGGCTCGATGCGACGCACGTGCTGCAGCAGCGCTTCGATACGCTGCCGCTGCTGAAGGTGTGATGCCGGGGAGGGTGACGGCGCGGGTCAGCGGCGGCGTGCCGCGCGCCACGCGATCCACAGCTTGCGGATCGGTGTCAGGGCGATGCGCTGGTGCAGCACCTGGTAGCCGTCGCGCTCGATTTCGTCGAGCAGCGCACCGGCCAGTGCAATCTGCGCGCGCAGCGTGCGTTGCGCGCGGCGCTCGGATGCGGGGACTGCTGCGTCGGCGGCGGCCAGCGCGTCGCGTGCGCGGCCCGTCTGAAACTGCAGCAGCTCGGTGAAAGCCGGGCTGTAGCGGCGGTTCAGCAGGTCGGCAGCGGTCACGTTGTAGCGTTGCAGTTCGTCGATCGGCAGATAGATGCGGCCGTGCCGCGCGTCGTTGCCGAGTTCCTGCACGAATTGCGCGAGCATCAGCGCGCGGCCGGCATCCGCGGCCCACGGTTGCGGGTCGGCCGGATTCGCGGCACTTGCGCGCGCGACCAGCGACGCAAAGGTGCCGCCCACCTGCGCGATGTAGCGCTGCAGGTTCGCGAAATCCAGGTAACGCGCCTGTTCGAGATCCATCCCGTAACCGTCGACGAGTGTGCGCAGCGCATCGGATTCGGCCCCGATCGCCGGGTGGTGTTGCGCGAGCGCCTTCGTGACCGGATGCGACGGTTCGCCGGCGGCGAGCGCCGCGAGTTCCTTGTGCCACCACGCGAGCTTCGTGTGTCCGACGGTCGGATCGCTGGTTTCCTTGACGGTTTCCTCGAGTTCGCGGCGCAGCGCGAACAGGGCCGTCAGCCGCGGTTCGGCGGCGAGCGGCGCCTGGCGCAGCGCGTAGTAGACGCTGGAGCCTGCGGGGGCGGCCTTTTGCTGACAGTAGTCGTCGAAGTTCACGGGTGGGATCGTGGCGGAGGCGGGTTCGGGGACGCGCGCCGGCGCATGGCCGGCACGTCGAGCGCGGCATTCTAGCACCGCTCTTCGACGGGCGCCGGTGGGGCGAGACAATGCTGCGCAGATCGGGTAGAATCTCGCGCTCGCCTGATCGGGTGTGCCGGTTTTCGGTTCGGCATGAAGTCCCGGGCGCGTGGAGAACGCATCTTGCGTGCCACGCGATGAGGCGACAGAAATCCGCGTGAGTGGCGAAATTGGTAGACGCACCAGGTTTAGGTCCTGACGCCCGCAAGGGTGTGCCGGTTCGAGTCCGGCCTCACGCACCACGAAGTTGAACGTGCCCCGCCAAGGGCCGTTCCCGAGAAAGCGCTGCCGGTTGGCTGACCGGCAGCGCTTTTTTGTTGGTGTGGTTCCGCGGGGGAGTGCGCACGCTTTCGCAGGCACGGAAAACCGGCTGCGCATATCATGAACAACGCCATTCATTCACGTGGGTTGTTCGACCGGGGACCATCGATGACCAACCTCGCACGCATGCTGATTTCCCTTCTTTCTCTGACGCTGGCAATACCGGCGTATGCCGCCACGCCTGCCGACAACGTCGCATGGAGCGCACGGCCCGTGCAGGCGATCGCGCCGTCACCGGGGTGCATGGCCTACTCGGGGCGGCCCATCTCGAGCGGTGAGCCCACGACGACGGAAGCCATGCTGAAATCGCTCGGCACGGTGCTGGTGGGTTCCGCGCTGAGCGCCATCCACGGCTATCAGGGGCCGGTCCCGAATCCGTGCGCACGCGCGGGCCTGTGAACGGTTCCAGGCCGAACGGGGAGGCTTGCTGCTCGCCGCAGATACCTGTACTGGACCTGAAAAAGAAGCGCCGCGCGTCCACCGACCGCGGCGCTTCGTCGTTTCAAGCGTGCCTAGTCCCAGAAACTCCGCACCGCGACCGCCACGATCACCGGCACCGAGAACACCAGCGGAATCGCGAAATACTGCGCTTCGCGATCGACGATCCAGCTATAGATCAACCACGCCGCGCCGATCGCGAACGTGACGAGCCCGACCAGCACGGCGGCGATATTCAGTGCGAGCTTCGAAGGCTGGCGGCGCGCTTTGTCGTTGGTGTCGGGATCGCGCGGAGACGATTTCATCTGAAGAGGGGGCCGGACCTGGCAGGTGTAAAAGCACAGGAAACCCCATCCGCACCGATCGCGCAAGGGCCGGCTCCGCATCGTTGGTGAGCGCGCGTTACAAGCCGAACGACACGGCCAGTTCGTCGAGCAGTTCGCGCTGGAACGCGACGAACCGCTCGCCCGGCTGCTGCGCGATCGCGAGATCCAGCATCGGATCGGCGACATCGGTTCGGATACCGGCCAGTTCCTCGACGATCGCGAGTCCGCAGAACGGCACGTACGCTTCCGAATAGCCGCCCTCGTGGACGATCACGAGCCGCCCGCCGCAATGGCGTTGCGCCGCCTCCTTTACCGCGCGCGTCATGTACCGGTAACTGTCCGTATGCAATTGCATGCGCGCGAGCGGATCGACCGCGTTCGCATCGAGGCCGCTCGCGACGACGATCAGTTCCGGCCGGAACCGCTCCAGCGCCGGCAGCACGATCCGCTCGAACGCATGGCGATACGCGTCGTCGCCGCTGCCCGCGAGCAACGGCACGTTCAGGTTCGCGCCGATGCCCGCACCTGCGCCGCGCTCATCGCCGCCGCTGTAGCCGGGCGGAAAGCAGCGGTCCTGATGCAGCGAGATCGTCAGCGTGTCCGGATCGTCGTAGTAGATCGACTGCGTGCCGTTGCCGTGATGCACGTCCCAGTCGATCACCGCCACGCGGTCGATGCCATGCTTCGCGCGTGCGGCCTCGATCGCTATCGGGATGTTCGCGAGCAGGCAGAAGCCCATCGGGCGATCGCGCAGACAGTGATGGCCGGGCGGTCGCGACAGCGAAAACGCGTTCGCCGCGCGCTCGGCGACGACGGCGTCGACCGCCGCGATCGCGAGACCCGCGGACAGCGCGGCGATCTCGTAGCTACCCTTGCCGAACGGCGCGAGATCGCCGAGGTCGCCGCCGTTCGCATCGCTGAGCGCGCGGAACGCATCGAGATAGCTCGCCGGGTGGATGCGCAGCAGATCGCCGGTGGTGGCCGGCGCGGCACCGCGCATGTCGAGGTGGTTGGCCAGGCCCGACGCCTGCACGAGCGACAGGAGGCGGCGCTTCGAATCGGGCGATTCCGCGTAGCCGGTGCTCGACGGCGGCTGGACCCAGCCGCCGACCGGGAAGAACAGCGCGTGCGTGCCGCCGGTGTGCCAGAAGGTGCGTTCATCGGTGAAGAAGGCAGTGCGATTCATGGATGGGTCGACCTGTCACGGTTGGGAAGAAACGGAAGTGATGGACATCCGCGCGCGCCGATCGATATGGCGCAGCGCGGCAAACGACGCGATCGCGACGGCCGTCGCGGCCGCGAACAGCGTGTGCATCGTGCCGCCGGCATCGAGCAACAGCCCGGCGAGGAGCGGGCCGGCCGCGAGGCCCGCGCCGATCACGAAATTGAGCGTCGCGACGAGCCGCCCGGACGTGTCGATCTGCGCGACGGTCGCGAGAATGAACGGCAGTACGAACGTCCACGCAAACTTGAACGCGAAGATCGCGGCGCCGTAGCCGCTCGCATGCGGCAGCGCGGCGAGGGCGACGAGCGACGCCACGAGCAGCGCGTAACCGGCGGCCAGCATCGTGCGCCGCGCAAGCCGGCCGCCCGCGCACGATGCGAGCGCCGCGCCGGCTATCCCCATCACGCTCGCGATCGCGAGCACGTTGCCGGTCGATTGCTGGTCGAGTCCGGCTTCCGCCGCCGCGCGGCTCGCGAACGTCCACACGCTGCCGATCGCGAGATAGAAGCTCAGTACCGCGCCGATCGTGAGCGCGACGAAGAGCCGTGATGCATCCGTCGCGGCGCCGCGCGCGGCCCGGGCCGACGCGGTCCGCGCACCGAGCGTCGCCGGAAAGCCGCGTGACAACGGCGCGGCAACCAGCGCGAGCGCGGCGAGCGCGACGTACAGCGCGCGCAGCCCGAACGCGGCGAACACGTGCGGCAGCACAAACAGGCCTACCGCACCGGCGACCAACTGGCCGACGACCCACAGCCCGTACACGCGATCGCTGTTCTCGCTCGTGGCCGCGCTGGTCATGCAGAGCACCATCAGCGAGCCGCCGCCGAGTGCGGTGACGGCTCGCAGCGCGAGCAGCGCGACGAAGCCGGGCATCCACAACGCGGTCAGGAGATTGCCCGCGCCGAACAGCGCGATCGCGCACGCGGCGACGCGGCGCGCATCGACGCGGCCGAGCCACAGGTACGACGGCACGGTCGCGAGGCTGAACGCGCCGAGTTCGACGAAGAAGTAGGTGCCGATCTGCGACGCGGACAGCCCGAGCTGCGTCGCCAGTTGACCGGCGACGGCCGGCGCGACGAGCAGCAGCAGCGGCGTAATGGCCGCGAACACGACGAGCGCGACGAGCGTCGAGCGCGCGAAAGGCGCCGCGCGGCCGTCGGACGACGGCGCGGCATCGGAGCAAAGGGTTTTCATGGCGGGATCTCGCTGGACGGAATCAGAACAGGTGATACATGCCGACCATCGCGCCGAACTGCGATGCGCCGGCGAGCGGTGTCGGGTCGTATTCGTAGACGGTCTGCGAACTCTGGCCGCTGTTGCGCGCATAACCGAGGTTCATGTAGGCGACGGTGCGTTTGGACAGCGCGTAGGTGGTGCTGGCGATGAAGAGCGTCGGGTGGCCGATCGTCGGCGTGTGCGAATCGGTGTGGTAGACGCCCGCGTTCAGCCCGATTCCGCCCGATGTCAGATAACGGGCGCCGCCCCAGACGATCGTGCGCGCCGCTTCGAGGTCGCCGGTCAGGCGTTCGACGCCCGCGTAGACGGTGAGCGGCAGCGTCGCGAACGCGTAACGCGCGGCGAGCGTGCCGAGTTCGCGGCGGCGCGCGGACGCGTCCTCTGCGGCCGACGCGTCGCCGTGCGCCTGATGCAGCACCGCGCTGACCGACAGTCCGTTGCTGGCGTACTGACCGCCGAGCTCGAGCACGCGCCCGGCGCGCGCGTTGCCCGCGACGCCGGCGGTCGCGGCGAGGGCCTCGACATCGAAGCCGGCGAACGTCGGAGACTGGTACTTGATCGAGTGGTCGATGAAGTTCGCGTTCATCGGCACGAGCACGCCCTGGCCGCTGTACGACGCGTACCACAGCGGGTCGTAGAACAGCGTCTTGTCGAACAGCACGCTGAACTGCCGGCCGAGCGTCACGGTGCCGACGGGCCCCGCGATGCCGACGTATGCGCCGCGAAAGAACGCGTAGCCCGGGGCGGTCGATGTGCCGTCGTTGACGTTGAGGCCCTGTTCGAGCTTGAACAGCGCGCGCCATCCGCCGCCGAGATCCTTGGTGCCTTTCAGCCCGACCTGCGACGGCAGGATGCCGTAGTTCTGCAATCGCACGGCCGCTTGCCGTCCGTCGGCATGCGTCAGGTACTGCACGCCGGCGTCGAGCGCGCCGTACAGCGTGAGAGTCGATTGCGCGTGCGCGGCGAGGCTGCACGCGGCGAGCGCCGCGGTGGCCGTGGCCGTGCTGATGAAGCGGGGTGTCATCACGTTGGGATCTCCATTCCGTCCTGCATCGCTTGTCGTTGGTGTTGTCGCGACGCAGTGTCGGCAGCGGGAAAACCGCTGAACAGTCGTGCAGATGAACGGTGAGGAAAACCCGCGGTGCACGGGATGGACGTACCGCGACACCTCAGCGCGGCGTGCTGCGCAGCAGCAACGGGCGGCGCACCGTTCAAATGGATGGGGTTGCCGCGTGTTCTGGTGGCGGGGCCCGCCAAAAATGCCGGTCGCTATAATCGGCCGGTCTGCATTGCGCGCATCAGCGGCCCGATCGGGCAGGGGAGCGGAAGGTGAGGATCACCACGGATATCAGGCAGGATCCCGATGCGCTGCGCGATGTGCCGGCCGCGATCGTGCTCGACGAATCCGCATGGCCGCCGCTGCCGTCGCGCCGCGCCGATTTCGACGGCGTGACGCGCGGCGACGCGGCGCGACGCGAACTCGGCCTGATGCTGCTCGACCTGTACGCGCTCGCCGCGCAGTCGAGCATCGGCGAATTCGAGTGCCGCTTCTTTTCGCTGCTGCAGGGGCTCATCCCGTTCGACGCCGCATGGACCGGCGTCGCGACGCACGTGCCGACCGGCCCGGTGATGCACAACAGTTTCCTGTACCGTCTTCCGCACGCGTTCTTCGGCGACTGGAAACGCGTGCGCGACTGCGATCCGCTCGCGCAGCGCACGCTGCTCGGCGCGCATGGTCGCGCGGTGCGCTTGTCGGTCGTCGAACCCGGGTTCGACGCGCGGTTTCGCGACTGGTGCGTGAAGTACGGGCTGGCGCAACTGATGTGCGTGTGTACGCTCGATCGCCGCTTCGGGTTGACGACGTTCATGTCGATCTACCGCCAGGGCCTGAACCGTCCGTTCAGCGACGACGACGCGAGCCGCTTCGAGGAAGTGATTCCGCATCTGGCGGCCGCGCTGACGATCAACCGTGCGGCACAGCTCACGCGCGAGCGTGCCGATGCGGTGGCGCCGGCGGCGCGCGCGCTGTGCGACAACTTCGGCGTGCTGCATCACGCTGACCACGGATTCGACGACGTGCTGCGGACTGAATGGCCGGCGTGGACGGGCCCGCGCGTGCCGGAGCCGCTGGTCGCGCATGTGCGGCGCCAGTCGGGCCAGCCGTACATCGGCGACGCGCTGCGCATCCAGTGCGTGCCCGTCGCGGGACTGTTCCAGATCGAGGCGCGGCCGCGCTCGCTGCTCGACCGGCTGAGCCCGCGCGAGCTGGCGGCGATCCGCTATTACGGTGCCGGCCGTTCGCACAAGGAGGTCGCGCAGCAGATGGCGATTTCGCCGACGACCGTGCGTCACTATCTGCGCTGCGCGTACCGCAAGCTCGGCATGCACGACAAGAGCCAGATCGCCGGCGTGCTCGGCGCGACGGGCGGCTCGACCGACGACGAGCCTGTGGAGGCGGGCATCGCACCGCGCTGAATCGCTCATGCGAACACGGTCACGCAGATGCTTGCGTGAATGGTTGTAGCCGCAACCATCTGGCGCTATGCTCGTCAGCTCCCGGTAGACGGATTTCCATCATGAACGACACGAATTCAGGGTCGGTGCGCGCGGCGGTGGTCGGTGTCGGCGCGATCGGCGGGTTGCTCGCGGCCGCGCTGTCGCGGGCCGGCATGACGGTGAGCGCATTCGCGCGCGGCGCGACACTCGATGCCCTGAACGCGCACGGCGTGCGCATGATCGACGAAGCGGGCACCGAGTCGTCGATCCCGGTGCGTGCGAGCGACGACGCGGCCGCGCTCGGCGTGCAGGACTACGTGGTGATCGCGCTCAAAGCGCAGGCATTGCCGGCGCTGGCCGCGCGCATCGCGCCGCTGGTCGGGCCCGGCACGGTGATCGTCGCCGCGATGAACGGGCTGCCGTGGTGGTTCACGCACGGGTTCGCGGGCCCGCTCGACGGCGTGCCGCTCGATGCGGTCGATCCGGCGGGGGCGGTCTCGGCGGCGCTGCCGCCCGCGCAGGCGATTGGCTGCGTTGTGCACCTCTCGTCGAGCACCGACGCGCCCGGTATCGTGCGCCGCGGTCGCGGCAACCGTCTGATCATTGGCTCGCCCGATCCGCGGCTCGATGCGTCGACCGCGCGATTCGCGGCGGCGCTCGCCGCGGGCGGCTTCGACGTCGAGTCGACCGCGGCGATCCGCACCGAAATCTGGGCAAAGCTGTGGGGCAACATGAACATGAACCCGTTGAGCGCGCTGACGGGTTCGACCGCCTCGCAACTGCTTGACGATCCGTTCACGCACGACCTCGCGTTGCGGATGATGGAGGAGGCGGCCGCGATCGGCGCGAAGCTCGGTCTCGATACGGGAATGAGCGGGCCGGAGCGGATTGCCGTGACGCGCAAGCTCGGTGCATTCAGGACATCGATGCTGCAGGATTTCGAGGCCGGGCGAGCACTGGAAATCGGGCCGATCCTCGGCGTGTTTCCGGAACTGGGACGCAAGCTCGACGTGCCGACGCCGTATTGCGACGCGGTGCTGGGATTGCTGCGTCAGCGTGCGGCAAACAGCGGGCTATAACGGAGGCGAATGGCCGCGCCGATGGCCGGCACGAGAAGAAGGATGAAGAAGTGCCGGGCAGTCGTCCGGTAGCCACGGCAAGGGAAGCCGGGCACGCTGCCCTTGGGCTTGCCCTTGCGCGACTCGGGTGGTCCGAAGGCGCCCGTATTGCGATTCAGTCGTCGCGTTCGACCGCGTTCGCGACGACCTTGTCGAGCAGTCGCTCGAACGTCTGGCGCTCGCTGTCGGACAGGCAAGCGAGCAAGCCGTCATTCCACTTGCGCACGATCGGCATGATCTTGCGATGCAGCGCGCGGCCGTCGGCGGTCAGCGCGATCAGCACGATCCGGCCGTCTTCCTCGCTCGCGCTGCGCTGGAGCAGCCCCTGGCGCAGCAGCGCTTCCGCCGCGCGGCTCGCCTGGCTCTTGTCGAGGTTGGTGTGGCGAGCGAGATCCATGATCGAAAACGGACCGAAGGCGCCGACGGCGGCGATCACCCGCGCCTCGGGCAGCGAGATGTCCAGCTTGTGCCGGTACACGTCGGCGATCCCGCGGTCGGATCGCTTCGTGAGCGCATGGAGGCGATAGGTCAGAAACTGATCGAGCCCGGCTTGGCGGCCTTTCATGTCGAATCCTGAAGAAAAAGGGCGGGCCCGATTGTTCCTGTATCGCGCGCTCGGGTCAACGGTCAGTGTGCGCCGTACTTCAGCCGTGTCAACTGTTCGGCTTCGTTCGCGAGCAGGTTCGCCGCGTCGCGGATTGCGACGTCGAGCGTAATCGGGCCGGGCGCGGGCGAGAAGCAGCCGGAAAAGTGTTCGGACAGGCGCGGCAGTGCGGCCGGGTCGACCGCGCCCGACAGCAGCGACGCGGGCACGCCCGCGGCCCGCGCATGACGGCAGGCGATGAACGGTGCCTTGCCGTGCAGCGTCTGCACGTCGGAGCGGCCTTCGCCGGTGATCAGCCAGTCGGCGCCGGCGAGCGCGGCATCGAGCCCGATCTGCCGCGCGACGACTTCCGCACCGGCTTCGAATTGTGCGCCCAGCATGTGGAGCGCGAATCCGAGGCCGCCCGCGGCGCCGGCGCCTGGCAGCTCACGGCCTCGCCGGTCGAGCGCGGCCTCGAGCAGGTCGGCGAAACGGCCGAGCGCGGCGTCGAGGGTCGCAACGTGCTCGGGTGTCACGCCCTTTTGCGGACCGAACACCGCGGTCGCGCCGTGCGCGCCCGTCAGTGGGTTGTCGACGTCGGACATGCCGATGAATTCAGTTTCCTTCAGGCGCGGATCGAGCCCCGACGCGTCGATCCGCGCGATATCGGCGAGCCGCGCCGGGACGGGTTCGACCGGCTGGCCGGCCGCGTCGAAGCATTGCAGGCCGAGGCCCGCGAGCAACCCGGCGCCCGCGTCGTTGGTGCTGCTGCCGCCGAGCGCGACGAAGAAGCGGCGCACACCCTCGTCGAGCAGCGTGCGGATCGCTTCACCCATGCCGCGCGTGCTGCGCGCGTCGACGGGCACGCTCATGCCGACCGCGTCGGTGATCCCGACGATCTCGGCTGTCTCGACGATCGCGGTGCGCGCGTCGATCACGCCGACCGCCGCGTCGCGTGCCGCGAGCGATGCGCCGGCCACCCGCACCGTGCGCCGCGTGCCGCCGCTCGCTAGCATCGCGTCGAGCGTGCCTTCGCCGCCGTCGGCCATCGGGCAGCAGCGCACGACCGCGTCGGGACGGGCACGGCGGATGCCGGTGGCGATCGCGTCCGCGACCTGCTCGGCGGAAAGCGAGCCTTTGAACGAATCGGGCGCGATGACGACGACAGGCGCGGACGGGTGTTGCGGCATGGTGTCTCCGGAAGGCGTGATTGGTGTGAAGAATGGCGGCCGCAATCGCGGCGCATCCTCATTCGGAGCTTACAGGATGGCGGGCCCGCGGTGGATACGCCGTTCGGCATAGCGGCGATCCGCGCGCATTGCCGTGCGCGGGAGCGGGCGGCATGGCCGGTCGGCATCGTTGTCGTACCGATCTGGCGGTACGAGGAAAATTGTTTGCTAGAATAGTCGATTCTTCCGGCCAAAGCCGTGCTCCGAGCCGCTTGCGCTAGCCATCCGGCGCGTGCAGGGATGGCGTGGCGCTCCGGCGCGGCGTGTGCATGCGATGCACCTCACGCCGCAGGCAGGCACGGCAAGGAAAACCCGATTCGCTCGAATAATTTTAGGACGATTGAAGCCATGGCTAACGTTGTTGAGAACCTCGGCAAGCTTGAACGCCGCGTGACGATTTCCCTGCCGAAGGACACCGTGCAGAAGGAAATCGACGCCCGTATCCAGAAACTCGCGAAGAACGTTCGCATGCCGGGTTTCCGCCCGGGCAAGGTGCCGCTCAAGATGGTCGCCCAGCAGTACTCGGGTCAGGTCGAGGCGGAAGTGCTGAGCGACAAGATCGGCCAGGAATTCTTCACGATCAGCCGCGCGGAAAACCTGCGCGTCGCCGGCCAGCCGAGCTTCGAGCCGAAGCAGGAGCAGGCTGAGGACGCATACGCGTTCGACGCGACGTTCGAGGTTTACCCGGAAGTGAAGATCGGCGATCTGGCGACGGCTGAAGTCGAGCGCTCGACGACGTCGATCGGCGACGCCGAAATCGACCGCACGCTGGAAATCCTGCGCAAGCAGCGCGTGCACTACCACGCTCGCGGCGAAGCCGGCGAGCATGGCGACGGCGGCGCGGACACTGCAGCGAAGAACGGCGACCGCGTGACGGTCGACTTCGTCGGCAAGATCGACGACGTCGCGTTCCAGGGCGGCACGGCCGAAGACTTCCCGTTCGTGCTCGGCGAAGGCCGCATGCTGCCGGAATTCGAAACGGCGGCGCTGGGCCTGAAGGCTGGCGAACAGCGTACGTTCGACCTGAAGTTCCCGGACGATTACCACGGCAAGGACGTGGCGGGCAAGACGGCGCAATTCACGGTCACGATGAAGAAGATCGAGTGGCCGCACATGCCGGAAATCGACGGCGAGTTCGCGAAGTCGCTCGGCATCGAAGACGGCGACCTGACGAAGATGCGCGCCGAAATCAAGGAAAACCTCGAGCGCGAAGCGAAGCGTCGCACGCAAGCCATCGTCAAGAACCAGGTGATGGACGCGCTGCTGAAGATTTCCGAACTCGACGTGCCGAAGGCGCTGATCGAGCAGGACCAGCAACGTCTCGTCGAAATGGCTCGCCAGGATCTGGCGCAGCGCGGCGTGCCGAACGCGAAGGACGCACCGATCCCGGCCGAGATGTTCGCCGAGCAGGCAGAGCGTCGCGTGAAGCTGGGCCTCGTGCTGGCCGAGCTCGTGAAGTCGAACAGCCTCGAAGCGAAGCCGGAGCAGATCCGCGCGGAAGTCGACGAGTTCGCGAAGAGCTACGAAGACCCGAAGGAAGTGGTCCGCTGGTATTATTCGAACCAGCAGCGCCTCGCCGAGATGGAAGCGTTCGTCGTTGAAAGCAACGTCGTCGACTTCGTGCTGGGCAAGGCAAAGGTGACGGACAAGGAAGTGAGCTTCGAGGCACTCGCGAGCGCATCGGCGCAAGCGTAAGTGTCGCTCTAGCGGCGTGCCGGCTGTCGGAGCGACGGCCCGCACGCCGTTTTTACGTCAAGCGCACGGTTGCCATTAATATGGCGATTGAGCGGGCGGCTTCCCTCCGTTCAATTTTCCATTCGAACAAGGTTCATTGAATGATCACTCGCGCTGAATTGCTGGACATGCTTGCTTCGAACGCGCCGCAGGGTTTCGAGGCGCAAGCGCTGGGGCTGGTGCCGATCGTCGTCGAAACGAGCGGCCGCGGCGAGCGTTCGTACGATATCTATTCGCGTCTCCTGAAGGAGCGCCTGGTGTTCATGGTCGGTGAAGTGAACGACCAGACCGCCAACCTCGTGGTTGCGCAACTGCTGTTCCTCGAGAGCGAGAATCCCGACAAGGACATCAGCCTCTACATCAACAGCCCGGGCGGTTCGGTGTCTGCCGGCATGGCGATCTACGACACGATGCAGTTCATCAAGCCGGACGTGTCGACCCTCTGCATGGGCCTTGCGGCCAGCATGGGCGCGTTCCTGCTCGCGTCGGGCGCGAAGGGCAAGCGTTTCGCGCTGCCGAACTCGCGCGTGATGATTCACCAGCCGCTCGGCGGCGCGCGCGGCCAGGCGTCCGACATCGAGATCCAGGCACGCGAAATCCTCTACCTGAAGGAACGGCTGAACAACCTGCTCGCGCAGCATACGGGTCAGGACGTCGAGCGCATCGCCCGCGACACCGACCGTGATAACTTCATGTCGAGCGAAGATGCGAAGGCGTACGGGCTGATCGATCAGGTGCTGCTGAAGCGCCCGTGAGCTTAAGTGGGGTGCCGCCCCGATTCGCGCGGTGCCCCTGCAACGTCCCGAGTGCTCTGAGCATCTGCGGCAAGCGCATCCAGCCGGCTCCGGTCGCGCCCTAGGCGCGGCGTCCGGAGCATTCGGCGTATCATGTCATTTACCTGTCCGGAGGCTCTACATTCATGGCGGACAAAAAAGGTTCGAACAGCGAGAAGCTGTTGTATTGCTCGTTTTGCGGGAAGAGCCAGCATGAGGTGAAGAAACTCATCGCGGGCCCGTCGGTATTCATCTGCGATGAGTGCATCGACCTCTGCAACGAGATCATTCGAGACGAGGCGGCTGCCGCCGGCGTCGAGGCCAGCCTGTCCCGGTCGGATCTGCCGAGCCCGCAGGAAATTCGCGACATCCTCGATCAGTACGTGATCGGCCAGGAGCGCGCGAAGAAGATCCTCGCGGTGGCCGTGTACAACCACTACAAGCGCCTCAAGCACCTCGACAAGAAGGACGACGTCGAGCTGTCGAAGAGCAACATCCTGCTGATCGGCCCGACGGGCTCCGGCAAGACGCTGCTCGCGCAGACGCTCGCGCGGTTGCTGAACGTGCCGTTCGTGATCGCCGATGCGACGACGCTGACCGAAGCCGGCTACGTCGGCGAGGACGTCGAGAACATCATCCAGAAGCTGTTGCAGAACTGCAACTACGAGGTCGACAAGGCCCAGCGCGGGATCGTCTACATCGACGAAATCGACAAGATCAGCCGCAAGTCGGACAACCCGTCGATCACGCGCGACGTGTCGGGCGAGGGCGTCCAGCAGGCACTGCTGAAGCTCGTCGAGGGTACGATGGCGTCGGTGCCGCCGCAGGGCGGCCGCAAGCACCCGAACCAGGATTTCATTCAGGTCGACACGACCAACATCCTGTTCATCTGCGGCGGTGCGTTCGACGGTCTCGAGAAGGTGATCACCGATCGTACCGAAAAGACGGGCATCGGCTTCGGCGCGACGGTCAAGAGCAAGCAGGAACGCGATGCGGGCGAAGTGCTGCGCGAAACGGAACCGGAAGATCTGATCAAATTCGGTCTGATCCCCGAATTGATCGGCCGTCTGCCGGTGGTCGCGACGCTCGGCAAGCTCGATGAAGCCGCGCTGATGAAGATTCTCGTCGAGCCGAAGAATGCGCTCGTCAAGCAGTATCACAAGCTGTTCGCGATGGAGCGCGTCGAGCTGGAAATCCGGCCGGGCGCGCTGCAGGCAGTCGCCCGCAAGGCGATCCGCCGCAAGACCGGCGCGCGCGGTTTGCGTTCGATCATCGAACAGGCATTGCTCGACGTGATGTACGAGCTGCCGGCGATGAAAGGGGTCAGCAAGGTCATCATCGACGAGAACGTCATCGATGGCGACGGCAAACCCCTGCTGATCTATGAGGACACGCCGAAGGTGGCGGGTTCGAACTGACCGGCTTGCCGACGATGTTCTGCGAAAAAGGCCGTTCATGAGTCCGTGGGCGGCTTTTTTTCGTTTATCTTGTGGGTAACTCTGACTCGACACGCGGTGGTTACTTTCTTACCGAATATTTCCCGCACTTGAAGGCTTGCAATTCGTTGTGGCGGCCTCAATTACCGAACAATTGATTCCACTCATGGGGAAATGAAATGTCAGGCACCCAACTTCTCCCGCCGGAACGCATCACGCTCCCGCTGCTGCCGCTGCGGGATGTCGTCGTTTTCCCGCACATGGTGATTCCGCTCTTCGTGGGCCGGCCGAAATCGATCAAGGCCCTCGAAGCAGCGATGGAAGGCGGCAAGCACATCATGCTCGTCGCCCAGAAAACCGCGGCCAAGGACGAACCGACCGAAAAGGACATGTAC
Organism: Burkholderia sp. BCC1640; assembly: GCF_902833125.1. Classification (NCBI taxonomy): domain Bacteria; kingdom Pseudomonadati; phylum Pseudomonadota; class Betaproteobacteria; order Burkholderiales; family Burkholderiaceae; genus Burkholderia; species Burkholderia sp. BCC1640. The sequence continues at coordinate 93,329 of NZ_CADFEF010000011.1, forward strand.
GAGGTCGGTTGTATCGCCAACATCCTGCAGATGCTGAAGCTGCCGGACGGCACCGTGAAGGTGCTCGTCGAGGGCCTGCAGCGTGCGAAGGCGTTGTCGATCGAAGAGCAGGAGACGCAGTTCTCCTGTGAAGTAATGCCGCTCGAGCCCGATCACGCCGACAGCGCGGAAACGGAAGCGCTGCGCCGTGCGATCGTGTCGCAGTTCGACCAGTACGTGAAGCTGAACAAGAAGATCCCGCCGGAGATTCTCACGTCGCTGTCGGGCATCGATGAAGCCGGTCGCCTCGCGGACATGATCGCCGAGCGTCTGCCGCTGAAGCTCGACCAGAAGCAGCACATCCTCGAGATGTTCCCGGTCATCGAGCGCCTCGAGCACCTGCTCGCGCAGCTCGAAGCCGAGATCGACATCCTGCAGGTCGAAAAGCGCATCCGCGGGCGCGTGAAGCGCCAGATGGAAAAGAGCCAGCGCGAGTACTACCTGAACGAGCAGGTCAAGGCGATCCAGAAGGAACTGGGCGAAGGCGAAGAGGGTGCGGACCTCGAGGAACTCGAGAAGCGCATCAATGCCGCGCGCATGCCGAAGGAAGCGAAGAAGAAGGCCGATGCCGAACTCAAGAAGCTGAAGCTGATGTCGCCGATGTCGGCCGAAGCGACCGTCGTGCGCAACTACATCGACACGCTGATCGGCCTGCCGTGGCGCAAGAAGAGCAAGGTCAACAACGACCTGTCGAACGCCGAGCAGGTGCTCGACGAGGATCACTTCGGCCTCGAGAAGGTGAAGGAACGTATCCTCGAGTACCTCGCGGTGCAACAGCGCGTGGACAAGGTGAAGGCGCCGATCCTGTGCCTCGTCGGGCCCCCGGGCGTCGGCAAGACCTCGCTCGGCCAGTCGATCGCTCGTGCGACGAACCGCAAGTTCGTCCGGATGGCGCTCGGCGGCGTGCGTGACGAAGCCGAGATCCGCGGTCACCGCCGCACGTACATCGGCTCGATGCCGGGCAAGATCCTGCAAAGCCTGGCGAAGGTCGGCGTGCGCAATCCGCTCTTCCTGCTCGACGAAGTCGACAAGATGGGCATGGATTTCCGCGGCGATCCGTCGTCGGCGCTGCTCGAAGTGCTCGATCCGGAACAGAACCACACGTTCGCCGACCACTACATCGAAGTCGACTTCGACCTGTCGGACGTGATGTTCGTCGCGACGTCGAACTCGCTGAACATCCCGCCGCCGCTGCTCGACCGGATGGAGGTGATTCGTCTGTCGGGTTACACGGAAGACGAGAAGGTCAGCATCGCGCAGCGCTACCTGCTGCCGAAGCAGAAGAAGAACAACGGTCTGAAGGACGGCGAGATCGAGGTCACCGAGCAGGCGATCCGCGACATCATCCGCTACTACACGCGCGAAGCCGGTGTGCGTTCGCTCGAGCGGGAAGTGTCGAAGATCTGCCGCAAGGTCGTGAAGATGCTGTTGCTGAAGAAGGCATCGGGCGCGATCAAGGTCGATGGAGAGAACCTCGATACGTTCCTCGGCGTGCGCAAGTACGACTTCGGCCTCGCGGCGAAGGAAAACCAGGTCGGTCAGGTGACGGGCCTCGCGTGGACGGAAGTCGGCGGCGACCTGCTGACGATCGAAGCCGCGGTGATGCCGGGCAAGGGCAACGTGATCCGCACGGGTTCGCTCGGCGACGTGATGAAGGAGTCGGTCGAGGCTGCGCGTTCGGTCGTGCGCTCGCGTTCGCGCCGTCTGGGTATCAAGGACGAGGCGTTCGAGAAGCAGGACATCCACATCCACGTGCCGGAAGGCGCGACGCCGAAGGACGGTCCGTCCGCCGGCGGTGCGATGACGACCGCGCTGGTGTCGGTGCTGACGGGGATCCCCGTGCGTGCCGATGTCGCGATGACGGGCGAGATCACGCTGCGTGGCGAAGTGCTGCCGATCGGCGGGCTGAAGGAAAAGCTGCTGGCTGCGCATCGCGGCGGCATCAAGCTCGTGCTGATCCCGGAAGAGAACGTGAAGGATCTCGCGGACATTCCGGACAACGTGAAGAACGCGATCGAGATCGTGCCGGTCCGCTGGATCGACAAGGTGCTCGAGCTCGCGCTCGAACGTACGCCGACCCCGCTGCCGCCGGAAGAGGAGGCGAAGGCTGCGGCACCGGTCGGCGAGGCGGCGAAGGATGCCGGCTCGACGGAAGTCGTCAAGCACTGAAAACCTGAACGCCGTCTCTGACGGTTGTTCACGAAACCCGCGGCGTGTCCGCGGGTTTTTTTTATGTGCTTCGACATCGCGGGTTGAGCGACGCGTTAAAATTTTTCGCGTGCGGGCTTGGCAAAATGATCGGGGATGAATTAAACTTGCGGGCTCGCTGGTTGTTGATGCCGAAACGCAGATCGCAGCCAGAACGAATCGGAAACGGGTGCTTAGCTCAGCTGGTAGAGCGGCGCCCTTACAAGGCGTAGGTCGGGGGTTCGAACCCCTCAGCACCCACCAGTTTCCTGATTCAGCCAGACCAAGGAGCGGTAGTTCAGTCGGTTAGAATACCGGCCTGTCACGCCGGGGGTCGCGGGTTCGAGTCCCGTCCGCTCCGCCAGAAAATGAGAAAGCCCGCCTTGTGCGGGCTTTTTCATTTGCGTCGTCGGTTGCGCCCGTTCGTTGCGCACCTGCTTTTCTCCCGTGCCACCCCGTATGTTGTAATATCGGACGTTTTGTCCAATTTTCCCGTCACGCATGCTCGATTTCTTCCGTAATCACCAGCGCCTGATGATGGCGCTCCTGCTCCTGATCGTGTTGCCGGGGCTGGGTTTCGTCGGGATCCAAGGTTTCCGCGGCTTCTTCGACGACAGCGCGAACGTCGCGGCGATCAACGGGCACAAGATCACGCGGGTCGAATTCGACGGCGCGTTCCGCCAGCAGATCGACCAGGCGCGCCAGGCGCTCGGCGGGCAGTTCGACATCAAGGCATTCGACACGCCCGAACATCGCAAGCAAGTGCTCGACGGCCTGATCCAGCAACGCGTGCTGGCCGACGAGACGCAGCGCCTGCACCTGACCGCATCCGACAATGCGGTGCGCGACGCGCTGATGAGCGACCCGATGATCGCGTCGCTGAAGAAACCCGACGGTACGATCGACGTCCAGCGCTACGCGCAACTGTTGTCGTTCCAGGGGATGACGCCCGAGCAGTACCAGGAACGCGTGCGCTACAGCCTCGCGCTGCAGCAGATTCCGGCGAGCATCGTGGCGAGCGCATTCACGCCGAAGGGGCCGGCGCAACGGCTGTCGGAACTGGCTGCGCAGCAGCGAGAAGTGCAGGCGCTCGTGCTGAAGACGAGCGACTACGCGACGAAGGTGCAGCCGACCGACGCACAGCTCACCGCATACTACGACGCGCACAAGCAGGGCTTCGCGACGCCGGAAACCGCGACGATCCAGTATCTCGTCTATTCGCCGGCTGCTGCCGCCGCGAGCGCGCAGCCGACCGATGCCGACATCAAGAAGTTCTACGACGACAACCCGACGCACTTCCGCTCGGAAGCGCAGGTGCGCGTGAGCCACATCTTCATCGCCGCGGCGAGCGACGCAAGCGCGGCTGACAAGGCGACCGCGAAGGCGAAGGCCGAGCAGCTGCTGGCCGACGTGAAGGCGCATCCGGACCAGTTCGCGCAGATCGCGCAGAAGAGCTCGCAGGACGCACCGTCGGCGGCGAAGGGCGGCGATCTGGGCTTCATCACGCGTGGCTCGACGGCGGGCGGCAAGGCGTTCGACGATGCCGCGTTCGCGCTGAAGCAGGGCGACGTGAACGGTATCGTGCAATCGGATCTCGGTTTCCACATCCTGAAGGCGACGGAAGTGAAGCCGTCGGTGGTCAAGCCGTTCGCGGACGTGAAGGACCAGATCGCAGTCGACCTGAAGCAGCAATACGCGGCGAAGGCGTTCTCGGACAACGCGGAAGGCTTCACGTCGACCGTCTATGAAAAGGCGAAGACGCTGCAGCCGGCCGCCGACAAGTACAAGCTGACGATCCAGACGGCCACCGTCACGCCGACGCCGAATCCGCAACTGCCGCCGACGAGCCCGCTGAACAATCCGAAGTTCCTCGCTGCGGTGTTTGCGAACGACTCGGTGAAGAGCCAGAACAACACGCAGGCGATCGACGTGGGCAACAACACGCTGATCTCGGCGCGCGTGACCGACTACAAGCCGGCGGCCGTGCCGGCACTCGACACGATCAAGGACGTGGTGCGTCAGAAGGTCATCGCCGAGCAGGCCGCGGAACTCGCCAAGAAGGACGGCGCGGCGAAGCTGGCCGAGCTGCAGAAGTCGAAGTCGGTCGATGGCTTCACGGCCGCGCAGAAGGTGTCGCGCACGCAGTCGCAGGGCTTGACGCCGGCGGCGCTGAGCGCCGTCTACAAGGTCGATGCGAAGACGCTGCCGGCATACGTCGGTGTCGATCTCGGCGTGGACGGCTACGCGATCTATCGCGTGAACGCGGTGATCCCGGGCACGGCCGTCGATCCGCAGCAGCTCGCGGCCGCGCAGCAGCAGATGGCGCAGGTCGAAGCGCAAAGCGAAGGCGAAGCGTATCTCGCCGCGCTGCGTGACCGCTCGAAGGTGAAGCTGTACGGCACCACGCAGAGCCAGTCGCAGGATGGCGGCAACTAAGCCACAGCCAAGCGACAACCAAGCGAAGCGCCGTTCCCGGTTTCGCGTGCAGCAACACAAAGCCCCGCCCGAAGCGGGGCTTTTTGCTTTCCGGCGATGGGGCGCCGCGAGGTCAGCCGCGCGGCTTGCCGAGCAGCGGCTTCAGCGCCGGCCAGACGTTGTCGAGCAGGATGCCCTGTGCCTGCTGCGCGGGATGCATCTGGTCCGACTGGAACATCTCCGGCTTGTTCTCGATGCCGGCCAGCAGGAACGGCACGAGCGGTACGCCGAGTTCCTTCGACAGGCGCGTGTAGACCGCATGGAATTTCTGCGTGTAATCGGGCCCGTAGTTGGGCGGCACGTACATGCCGACCAGCACGACCTTCGCGCGCGCTTGCCGCGCATCGGCGATGATGTCGCGCAGGTTCTGTTCGGTCGTCGCGAGCGGCACGCCGCGCAGCGCGTCGTTCGAGCCGAGTTCGACGACGACGATCGACGGCTTGAGCCGTTGCAGCACCGCAGGCAGTCGCGCGCGGCCGCCGCTCGTGGTGTCGCCGCTGACGCTTGCGTTCGCGACGCTATAATCGATTCGCTCGGTCGCGAGCCGTTGCCGCAGCAACGCAACCCAGCCGGTGTCGCGTGGCAACCCGTATTCGGCCGACAGGCTGTCGCCGAGCACGACGAGCGCGGGCTGGCCCGATGTCGAGGCCGCCGCCGTTGCGGCGCGTGCGGGCACGTTTGCTGCGAGCAGGGTACCCAGCAGCGCGGCGAACGCCGCGCGTCTTTTCCAGCGGAATGTCGTGTCCATGTTCAAGATTACCGATCCGATCATCGAAGTCCATGACGTGTGCAAGCGGGTCGCCGACGCAACGGGCGAGCTGACGATCCTCGACGGCATCACGTTCGCCGTGCGGCCCGGCAGCAGCCTCGCGATCGTCGGCGCATCGGGGTCGGGCAAATCGACGCTGCTCGGCCTGCTTGCGGGATTGGACAGCGCGACGAGCGGCACGGTTCGCCTGCTCGGCCGCGCGCTCGACCAGCTCGACGAGGACGAGCGCGCCGCGCTGCGCAACGGCGCGGTCGGATTCGTGTTCCAGTCGTTTCAGTTGATGCCGCACCTGACGGCACTCGAGAACGTGATGCTTCCGCTCGAGCTGCAAGGCGGCATCAACGCGCGCGACGCCGCCGATCGGGCACGCGCGTTGCTCGTGCAGGTCGGTCTCGGCGAGCGCACCGCGCATTATCCGAAGCTGCTGTCGGGTGGCGAGCAACAGCGCGTCGCGCTTGCGCGCGCGTTCGTCACGCATCCCGCAATCCTGTTCGCCGACGAACCGACCGGCAGTCTCGATGCAGCCACCGGCCACGCCGTCATCGACCTGATGTTCAAACTGAACCGCACGCACGGCGCGACGCTCGTGCTCGTCACGCACGATGCCGAACTCGCGCGGCGCTGCGCGACGACGATCACCATCGACGCCGGCCGCATCGTCGCGCCGCACGCGGCATAGCGCGAGACCGAATTTCTTGCCGGCCGCGCAGGGTGGCTCACCCGGTGCGGCCGGCGTGCGTTCGACGCTGTCGCGTCAGCGCTTGAGCGCCGCACGCGCGCGCTCGATCAGCGCGGTCGTCGACGAATCGTGCTTCGTGGGATCGACCGCTTCGGCCGACAGGTCGGATTCGACGACCTTGCCGAGAATCTTGCCGAGCTCGACGCCCCACTGGTCGAACGGATTGATGTCCCATACCGTTGCCTGCACCAGCACCTTGTGCTCGTAGAGCGCGATCAGCGCGCCAAGCGTGCGCGGCGTCAGCGCATCCACCAGCAGCGTCGTCGTCGGGCGGTTGCCGGGGAAGGTCAGGTGCGGCGCAAGCGCTTCCTTGCCGGGGCCGGCGACCTTGCGCGCTTCGTCGAGCGTGCGGCCGAGCATCAGCGCTTCACTCTGCGCGAAGCAGTTCGCGAGCAGCTTCGGATGATGGCTCGCGAGCGGATGCTCGGGTGTCAGTACCGCGATGAAGTCGATCGGCACGATCGTCGGGCCCTGGTGCAGCATCTGGAAAAACGCGTGCTGGCCGTTGGTGCCCGGCTCGCCCCACGTGACGGCCGACGTCGGGTAGTCGACGAACGTGCCGTCCAGGCGTGCGGACTTGCCGTTGCTTTCCATCTCCAGCTGCTGCAAGTACGACGGCAGGTAGTGCAGCGCTTCCGAATACGGCGCGACGAGATAGCTCTGCGAGCCGAAGAAGTTGCGATACCAGATGCCGATCAGGCCGAGCAGCACCGGCAGGTTGCGCTCGAGCGGCGCTTCGCGGAAATGGCGATCCATGTCGTTCGCGCCGGCGAGGAGTTCGTCGAACTGCTCGGGCCCGATCGCGATCATGATCGACAGGCCGACCGCCGACCACAGCGAATAGCGGCCGCCGACCCAGTCCCACATTTCGAACACGTTGTCGGCGGAGATGCCGAACTTCACGACTTCGGCCGGGTTCGCCGACACGCCGACGAAGTGCTTCGCCAGCGCATCTTCCGGGCAGCCGCGCGCGACGAACCAGTCGCGCAGCGAGCGTGCGTTCGTCATCGTCTCGAGCGTCGTGAAGGTCTTCGACACGATGATCGCGAGCGTTTCCTCCGGGTCGACCTGTTCGAGCACGCGCGCGAGATCGGCGCCGTCGACGTTCGATACGAAATGAGTCGAAATGTCGGGCGTCGCGACATGGTGCAGCGCATGCGTGACCATCTTCGGTCCGAGATCCGAGCCGCCGATGCCGATGTTGATCACGTGGCGGATGCGCTTGCCGGTGTAGCCGGTCCACGCGCCGCTGCGCACGGCGCGTGCGAAGGTCGCCATCTTCGCGCGCTCGGCGCTGACCTGCGCATGGAACGGCGCGTGCGGGTCGGTCGCGCGCAATGCCGTGTGCAGCGCGGCGCGGCCTTCGGTCGGGTTGACGATCTCGCCGGCGAACATCGCGTCGCGGCGCGCCTCGACGCCCGCTTCGCGGGCCAGCTGCACGAGCAGGCGCAGCGTGTCGTCGTTGATGCGGTTCTTCGAGAAGTCGGCCGCAAGGCCGCCGCCGGGGATCGTGAAGCGTTCGGCGCGGGTCGGCGCGCGGTCGTTTTCCGGCGCGAACCAGTCGCGCAGCCGCGCGTGGCGGATTTGTTCGAAGTGGGATTGAAGGGCAGTCCAGGCGGGGAGCGAATTCAGCGTCATGGCGGTTCGAGTGAAGCGTGAATCGGGAGGAATGCCGCGCCGGCGCATCGGGATCGGAACGCCGGCGGACGAGCGGGCCCGCCGTGCGGCGGGGCACCCAGTATAGCGGCGTTATATGTCGGCGCGCGCCGACGGGTAAAAAAGGCGATTGATCAGCGTGCGCACCATCGGCGCGAGTTCGCCCGCGGTGAGGCCGGCCGGCCCCGTGCCGTTCGCGGTCAGCGTGTCGGCCGCGAGGCCGTGCAGGTATACGCCCGCAAGCGCGGCTTCGTACGGCGCGACGCGCTGCGCGAGCAACGCGCCGATCAGGCCGCCGAGCACGTCGCCGGTGCCGCCGGTGGCGAGCGCAGCATTGCCGGTCGGATTGATCGTCAGGCGGCCGTCGGGCGCCGCAATCACCGTGCCCGAACCCTTCAGCACGACGATGCTCGCGTAGCGCGCGGCCAGCGTCTGCGCCGCGGCCAGCCGGTCGTGCTGCACCGTCGCGGTATCGCTGCCGAGTAGCCGCGCTGCCTCGAGCGGATGCGGTGTCAGCACGCACGCGTTGCCCCGGGCGCCGCGGGCGGCGACGGCGGCGGCGAGGTCGGCGTGCGTCGCGACGAGGTTCAGCGCGTCGGCGTCGAGCAGGGTCGCGGCGTCGTGCGCGAGCACGTCGCGCACGAGGGCGACCGCGGCCTCGCGCGCGCCGAGGCCGCAGCCTGCCGCGATCGCGGACATCGCATCGAGCTCGAGGCTGTCCGCGGGATGCAGCATCAGTTCGGGAAACGGCGGGTCGTACGGCGGCGCGCCGGCGCCGAGGAAGCCGACATGCACCTTGCCGGCGCCCGCGAACAGCGCGGCACGCGCGGCGAGGATCGGCGCGCCGCACATGCCGGTGTCGCCGCCGAGCACCGCCAGGCTACCGAACGTGCCCTTGTGCGAAGCGAACGCGCGGGCGGGCAGCGCGGCGGCGAACCGTGCCGGTGCATTCAGCACGACGGCTGGCGCGGCGGGCGGTGCGACGTCGAGCGACGCGATGTCGATCTCGCCGGCGAGGTCGCGGCCGTCGCCGGTATAAAGCCCCGGCTTCGCGCCGATGAAGGTGAGCGTGTGCGTCGCGGTGACGGCCACGCCCGCGCCGACGATCCGGCCCGTGTCGCTGTCGAGCCCGCTCGGTACGTCGAGCGCGAGCACGCGGCCGCCGCTTCGGGCATGTGCGGCGATGCGCGCGGCCTGGGCGGCGAACGGTCCGTCGAGTGCGCGCGCGAGGCCGATGCCGAACAGCCCGTCGACGACCCACGCGTAATCGTCGAGCGAGGCGGGCGGTTCGGTCGACAGCGGCACGCCGGCCGCGCGCGCGAGGCCGAGCGCCCATTGCGCATCGTCGGGCTTGACCGGCACCGGCATCCAGGCCTGCGTCGCGACGCCGAGCTGCTGCAGTTGTGCGGCGGCCACCAGCGCGTCGCCGCCGTTGTTGCCGGGGCCGACCGCGAACCAGACCGGGCGGTCGTCTCCGGCCACCCGTTCGGACAGCCAGCGCGCGGCGGCGGCGCCCGCGCGGCCCATCAGCGTGTGCGGCGGCAGTTCGGCGGTCGCGGCGGCCTCGGCCGCGCGCAGGTCGGCGACGCGCAGCAGCGCGAGCGGGGCGGAGTCGGGAAGCGGGCGGGGATTCGTCATCGCGGGGTCATGGCGGCGGGAGGAGGCCGCCCCGGGACGGGCCCGTGGCGGTCAGGTCGTGAAGCGCGCGGGGCTCAGCGCGGCGAGCGTGTCGGCGGGCCACTGCTGCGTGTCGCCGCTCAGACAGTCTGTCACCACTTTAGCAGACCCGCACGCGAGGCCCCAACCGGCCGGGCCATGCCCGAAATTGACGAACACGCGCGGATGCGGGGTCGGACCCACGACCGGCAGGCCGTCCGGCGACAGCAGCTGCGTGCCTTGCCACGACAGCGCGGCGGAAATCTTCGCGGCGCCCGGCACCCAGTCGTGGACGGCCTGGCCGAGCAGCGCGAGCGCGGCCTCGGACAGCGGCTCGGGGAGCGGCTTCGCGGTGTCGGCGAGGCTCTGCAGCACGGCGCCGCCGCCGATGCGCAGCCGCTGGTGGGTGCGCGTGATCGAAATCCGCTTGATCGAATCGACGACGCTCAGGTGCGGCGCATGTTCTTCGTAAGCGACCGGGGCGGTCAGCGTATGCGTGCGCACCGGATGCAGCGGCAGCCGCCAGCCGAGACGCTCCAGCAGCGGCAGGCTGCCGGCGCCCGCGGCGACCACGATCGCGTCGGCCGACATGACGTCGACCTCGTGCGCCTTCGTCGCGTGCCGGCCGCCGGCCGGCGCGAGCTCGACCGCGGCCCGGCCGGTGTCGACGCGGATCGCGGCGACGTCCGCGCCGAAGCGGAACTGCACGCCGTGCTCGTCGAGCGTCTGCTTGATCAGTTTCGCGAACAGCGGGCAATTTCCGGTGCGCTCGCTCTCGAGCAGCACGCCGCCGGCAAAGCCGGGCTCGGCCGGCACCGAAGGCTCGAGCGCCGCGCATTCGTCGGCCGTGAGCACCCGGTACGGTTGGTCGAGCGCACGCAGCAGGTCGAGTGCCGGTTGCAGCGCTTCCCAGTCGCGCGGGTCGCGCACGACGTGCAGGATCCCGGGTTTCTGCTCGAATTCGATCTGGAGGCGCGCCTCGATGTCGGCGAGCGACTCGCGCGACGCGTCGATCAGCGGGCGCAGCCGCGCATACTGCGCGGCGAATGCGTCGGGCTCACGCAGCGCGGCGAGCTGCTTGACGAAGCGGCGCACGCCGCCGTTGAAGCCCGGCTTGTAGACGATGCCGGCGTCACGCGGCTGGCGCTGGCGCATGAAGGTCGGCCCGAACCAGACGTCGAGCGGGCTCGGCAGCAGCGTGCCGCCGTCGCCGTAGGTCGCGCCCTGCGCGACGGTCGCGTGGCGTTCGACCACGCACACACGATGGCCGGCCGCGCGCAGCTGGTAGGCGGTGGCGACGCCGCTGATTCCGCCGCCGATGACGATGACATCCATGGATTGCTTCGATGACGGGCGGCATGCATGCCGCCCGGTGAGGATTCGCTGACGGGCTCCCGGCCCGGTGAACCGGGAATGATAGCGCCAAAATCGCGCGAACCGGCGTCGCGCGACCTCGTCCGATTCCGCCATCGCGTGGTCGCCGGCCGCCGCGGCCGTGCGTGCCGGTCCGGCGGCCGGCTGTGCGCCGCGGATGCCGACGCACCGTTGCGGTGCGTGACGGGTGCCGATCAGCCGGTCTGGGACGGCCGACTTCCGGGTATAATTACGGCCTTCCTTTCGCCCCACGTCGCCACCTCGCGCGACTCATCGACGTCAGTCCAGCCCATGGCTCACTTCTCGTGTTTTCCCGGCGCTTCGGCCCTCTCCGATTTCCGTCAAACCCGTCTGCTCGACACGCTCAGGCAAATCGACGCCAACATCGTCGCGGTGCGCGGCCAGTTCCTGCACTTCGTCAATGCGGCCGAGCCGCTGTCGGCCGACGACAGCGCACGCATCGACGCGCTGATGCACTACGGCGCGCCGTTCGAGCCGGCGGCCGAGAAGGGCACGGCCGAGACGTTCGTCGTGCTGCCGCGCTTCGGCACCGTTTCGCCGTGGGCGAGCAAGGCGACCGACATCGCGCAGCACTGCGGCCTCACGCAGGTGCGCCGCATCGAACGCGGCGTCGAATTCACGGTCACGCTGAAGTCGGGCCTGCTCGGCGGCAAGAAGGCGCTGTCCGACGACGCGCGTGCAGCCGTCGCGGCCGCGCTGCATGACCGGATGACCGAAAGCGTGGTCGCCGCGCGCGACGACGCGAAGCACCTGTTCGACGAGTTGCCGGCCAAGCCGCTCGCGACCGTCGACGTGCTGGGCGTCGGCCGCGCCGCGCTCGAGCGCGCGAACGTCGAGCTGGGCCTCGCGCTCGCCGACGACGAGATCGACTACCTGGTCGACGCGTTCCGCAAGCTCGAACGCAACCCGACCGACGTCGAACTGATGATGTTCGCGCAGGCGAACAGCGAGCATTGCCGCCACAAGATCTTCAACGCGCAGTGGACGATCGACGGCGAAGCGCAGGACATGTCGCTGTTCGCGATGATCCGCAACACCGAGAAGCTGAGCCCGCAAGGCACGATCGTCGCGTATTCGGACAACTCGTCGATCATGGTCGGCGCCGAAGCCGAGCGCTGGTTCCCGCGCAACGCGGGCGCGGCCGGCGAGCCGGGCGAACGCTACGGTCGTCACACCGAGCTCACTCACACGCTGATGAAGGTCGAGACGCACAACCACCCGACGGCGATCTCGCCGTTCCCGGGCGCGGCGACCGGCGCGGGCGGCGAGATCCGCGACGAAGGCGCGACGGGCCGCGGTGCGCGTCCGAAGGCCGGCCTCACGGGCTTCACCGTGTCGAACCTCGATCTGCCGGACGCACGCCAGTCGTGGGAAAACGCACGCGACGCGGCGCAGCCGGTCGGCGAGCGCAACCCGAACGATGCGCACGGCCCATACGGCCGCCCGGACCGCATCGCGTCGCCGCTGCAGATCATGATCGACGGCCCGCTCGGCGGCGCCGCGTTCAACAACGAATTCGGCCGTCCGAACCTCGGCGGCTACTTCCGCGTGTACGAGCAGAACGTCGGCGGCCAGGTGCGCGGCTATCACAAGCCGATCATGATCGCGGGCGGCCTCGGCAACATCGCGGATCAACACACGCACAAGCACAACGTGCCGGCAGGTTCGCTGCTGATCCAGATCGGCGGCCCTGGCATGCGGATCGGCATGGGCGGCGGCGCGGCGAGTTCGATGGCGACCGGCGCCAACACGGCCGAACTCGACTTCGACTCGGTGCAGCGCGGCAACCCGGAAATCGAGCGGCGCGCGCAGGAAGTGATCAACGGCTGCTGGCAGCTCGGCGCGGAAAACCCGATCCTGAGCATCCACGACGTCGGCGCGGGCGGCCTGTCGAACGCGTTCCCCGAAATCGTCGACGGCGCGGGCAAGGGCGCGCGCTTCGAACTGCGCAAGGTCGCGCTCGAGGAATCGGGCCTGTCGCCGCGTGAAATCTGGTCGAACGAGGCGCAGGAGCGCTACGTGCTGGCGATCGCGCCGGCCGACCTGCCGCGCTTCGAGGCGATCTGCGCACGCGAGCGCTGCCCGTTCGCGGTGGTCGGCGTCGCGACCGACGAACGCCAACTGAAGCTCGTCGACGACGAAGCAACGGGCATCGAGGAATTCCCGGTCGACATGCCGATGGAAGTGCTGCTCGGCAAGCCGCCGCGCATGCACCGCGACGTCGCGCGCGTCGCGACCGAGCGCGCGCCGGTCGAGGTGACGGGCATCGCGTTGTCGGAAGTCGCGGTCGACGTGCTGAAGCACCCGACGGTCGGCAGCAAGTCGTTCCTGATCACGATCGGCGACCGTTCGGTCGGCGGCACGTCGGTGCGCGACCAGATGGTCGGCCCGTGGCAGGTGCCGGTGGCCGACTGCGCGGTGACCGCGCTCGACTACGCGGGCTTCAAGGGCGAGGCGATGACGATGGCCGAGCGCACGCCGCTCGCGGTGATCGACGCGCCGGCATCGGGCCGCATGGCCGTCGGCGAGGCGATCACGAACATCGCGAGCGCGCCGATCGCGTCGCTCGACAAGCTGAAGCTGTCGGCGAACTGGATGGCCGCGTGCGGCACGGCCGGCGAGGACGCCGCGCTGTTCGACACGGTCAAGGCGATCGGCATGGAGCTGTGCCCGGCGCTCGGGATCGGCATCCCGGTCGGCAAGGATTCGCTGTCGATGAAGACCAAGTGGGACGAGCAGGGCGTCGCGAAGGAAGTGGTGTCGCCGGTGTCGCTGATCATCTCCGCGTTCGCACCGGTCGAGGACGTGCGCCGTCACCTGACGCCGCAACTGCGCCGCATCGCCGACGCGGGCGACAGCGTGCTGATCGCGATCGATCTCGGCCGCGGCAAGAACCGGATGGGCGGCAGCATCTTCGCGCAGGTCACGCAGCAGGTCGGCGATACGACGCCGGACGTCGACGATCCGGAAGACCTGAAGCGCTTCTTCAACGCGATCCAGTCGCTCAACGCGCAAGACAAGCTGCTCGCGTACCACGACCGCTCGGACGGCGGCCTGTGGGCAACGGTGTGCGAAATGGCGTTCGCGGGTCACGCGGGCGTGTCGCTGAACGTCGACATGCTGACGCTCGACCCGAATCACGAATCGGACTACGGCGACGCGAAGGACTGGGCAAAGCAGACGAGCGGCCGTCGCGAGGATCGCACGCTGCGCGCGTTGTTCTCGGAAGAACTCGGCGCCGTCGTGCAGGTGCGCGCGGCCGATCGCGACGCGGTGCTCGGCGCGCTGCGCGAGTTCGGTCTGTCGGCGTGCTCGCACGTGATCGGCACGGTCAACGATCGCGACGTGATCGAGGTGTACCGCGACGCGAAGAAGGTGTTCGACGCGCCGCGCGCTGAACTCCATCGCGCGTGGAGCGAAGTGAGCTGGCGCATCGCGCGCCTGCGCGACAACCCCGCTTGCGCGGATGCCGAATACGACGCGCTGCTGGACGCGGCCGACCCGGGCATCTCGCCGGTGCTGAGCTTCGATCCGGCCGACGACATCGCAGCACCCTTCATCGCGACGGGCGCCCGCCCGCGTGTCGCGATCCTGCGCGAGCAGGGCGTGAACTCGCATCTCGAGACGGCCTATGCGTTCGACCGCGCGGGCTTCGATGCGCACGACGTGCACATGAGCGACCTGCTGGCCGGCCGCGCGACGCTCGCCGATTTCGCGGGCGCGGTGGCATGCGGCGGCTTCTCGTACGGCGACGTGCTGGGTGCGGGCGAAGGCTGGGCGAAGACGATCCGCTTCAACGCGAATCTCGCCGACATGTTCTCGGCCTTCTTCGCGCGTCCCGACACGTTCGCGCTCGGCATCTGCAACGGTTGCCAGATGCTGTCGAGCCTCGCGTCGATGATTCCGGGCGCGGAGGCATGGCCGAAGTTCACGCGCAACAAGTCGGAGCAGTTCGAGGCGCGCTTCTCGTTCGTCGAAGTGGAGAAGTCGCCGTCGATCTTCTTCGCGGGGATGGAAGGCTCGCGGATTCCGGTGGCGGTCGCACACGGCGAAGGCTATGCGGACTTCTCGCAGCAGGGCGACATCGATCGCGTCGCGGTCGCGATGCGCTACGTCGACCACCGTGGCGAGGCGACCGAGCGTTATCCGTTCAACCCGAACGGCTCGCCGGCCGGCATCACGTCGGTCACGACGGCCGACGGCCGCTTCTCGGTGCTGATGCCGCACATGGAGCGCGTGCACCGCACGGTCACGATGAGCTGGCATCCGGAAGGCTGGGGCGAAGCGAGCCCGTGGATGCGCGTGTTCCGTAACGCACGCCGCTGGATCGGCTGATGTTCGATCCGCACGCACCGGTCGAGATCGTCACGCTGCGCGACGAACGCGCGAGCGATGTCGATGCGATCGGTCGCGTGATCGTGACCGCGTTCGCGGACGAGCCGCAGCACGGTCAGTTCGAACGGCAGATCGTCGATGCGCTGCGCGCGGAGGGTGTGCTCAGCGTGTCGCTCGTCGCGGAGCGCGACGAGCGCGTGATCGGTCACGTCGCGTTTTCGCCGGTGTCGATCGACGGCGAGCCGGCTGGCAGCCAGCAATGGTACGGGCTCGCACCGCTCGCGGTGCTGCCCGAATGCCAGCGGCAAAGCATCGGCGCGGGGCTCGTGCGCACGGGGCTCGACGCGTTGCGCCGGCTCGGTGCGCGCGGCTGCGTCGTGCTCGGCGATCCCGCGTATTACGCGCGCTTCGACTTCGTGCAGTCCGGCGATCTGGTGTTCCCGGATGCGCCGCCCGAGTATTTTCTCGCGCTGGCGTTCGAAGAAGCCGCGCCGCGGCCGTCGGGTGAAGTCCGCTACCACGATGTGTTTTATCCGGCATAGCGGCTCGCCGCGCTGCGCGAACGTTATCCCGCAGTCCTGAAAAGCCGCCTCGAAGCGGCTTTTTCTTTGCGCGGCCGCCGCGAGGGCTGGCCGACCACAGGCATGCGTGAAAAAGAAAAGGCCGCTCCGGGGAGCGGCCTTTGCGTGGGCGATCGTCGCCGACGTTACTGGATCTTCGCCTGCTGGCGCAGGCCTTCCTCGAACGCCTGCAGCTTCTGCTGCACGAGCTGTTGCGCGATCTGCGCCTTCACCTGGTCGAACGGCGGCGGGGCGATGTCGCGGACGTCGTCGACACGGATGATGTGCCAGCCGAACTGCGTCTTCACCGGCGCGTCGGTCATCTGGCCTTTCTGGAGCTTCTGCGCGGCGGCCGCGAATTCCGGCACGTACGCCTTCGGATCGGACCAGTCGAGGTCGCCGCCGTTCTTGCCCGAGCCCGGATCCTTCGAGTACTGCTTGGCCAGATCCTCGAACTTCGCGCCGGCCTTGATCTTCGCGATCAGATCCTTCGCCTGCTGCTCGCTGTCGACGAGGATGTGGTGCAGGTGATACTCGCGGTTGCCGCCGGCGCCCTTCACGAGATCGTCGTAGCGCGCCTTCACTTCCGCATCGGTCGGCTGGTTCTTCTTCAGGAAGCTCTCGATCATCGAGCGCAGCACGACGGTCTGTTGCGCGACGGCGACCTGCGCCTTCACGTCCGGACGGTTCGGAATGCCTTCGCGGATCGCTTCCTGCATCAGGATTTCGCGGTTCACGAGTTCCTGGCGCACGGCTTGTTGCAGCTGCGGGCTGTCGGTCTGGCCTTGCTGGACGAGCTGCGCGACCATCGCATCGGCGCGCGACTTCGGAATCGGCGTGCCGTTGACGACGGCGATGTTCTGGGCGAATGCCGGTGCCGCTGCGAATGCAGCCGCCGCGACCCACAGGCGGGGGGATTTCAGGATCATCGGGAATTCCTGTTGAGACTAGATTGAAGATTCGTTGAATTCTTCGGGCGTATAAGCCACGATCGCGAGCGCGTGAATGCCGCGCTGCATCGCATCAGCGAGCGCATCATACACCAGCCGGTGCCGCGCGACGCGCGGCTTGCCCGCGAAGGCGGCCGACACGATCGTCACCGTGTAGTGGCCGCCGGCGGCCGCGCCGGCGTGGCCCGCGTGCTGCGCGCTGTCGTCGCGCACCGCGAGCGACAGCGGCGCGAGCGCTGCGCTCAGGCGCGCTTCGATCAGCGCGATGCGTTCGTCGGGAGAGGCGGCGAGAAAGGCGTCGGTCATGTCATTCGTCCTTCAGGTACTTCGTGAGCCACAGGCTCTGCAGGATGATGAACACGACCATCGCGCCCGTCGTGCCGAACAGCTTGAAGTTCACCCACTGCGATTCGGTGAAGTTGTGCACCACGTACAGGTTCGCGACGCCGAGCACCGCGAAGAACAGCGCCCACGCGACGTTCAGCTTGTCCCACACGGGGTGCGGCAGCGTGAGCTGCTTGCCCATCATCTTCTCGATCAGGTTGTTGCCGAACGCATAGCGTGCGGCGAGCAGCCCGATCGCAAACAGCCAGTACAGCACAGTCGGTTTCCATTGAATGAATTTCTCGTCATGCAGGACGAGAGTGGCGCCACCGAAGACGACGATCACGCCGAGACTGACCCACAGCATCGTGTCGACCTTCCGGTGCCGGAAGGCCACCCACGCGACCTGGGCCAGTGTCGCGACGATCGCGACGGCGGTGGCGGTGAAGATGCCCCAGACCTTGAAGGCGGCGAAAAACAGGATGATGGGAAACAGATCGAACAGGAATTTCATGGCGCTCGCAGCTGCGTGAAAGGCCGCATCGCGCGGCCTTTCACCGTTGTGGGGACCCGCCAGGCGCCACCGTCCGGGATCGGGGCAGCCGGGCAGGCTGTCCGACCGATCCGTCCGGTGCCGCTCATTCGTTTTCGGGTCGGGACTCGAAGTTTAACGCAGCCGAATTGATGCAGTACCGCAAACCGGTCTTGTCGCGCGGTCCGTCCTCGAACACGTGGCCGAGATGCGCGCCGCAATGATTGCAGCGGACCTCGACGCGCACCATGCCGTGCGAGCGGTCGATCTTCTCGTCGATCACCTCGCCGTTGAGCGGCTTGAAGTAGCTGGGCCAGCCGCAGCCCGAATGGAACTTGGCGCCGGATTCGAACAGCGGCGTGCTGCAGACGACGCATTTGTAGATGCCGGCGTCCTCGGTGTCGGTGTATTCGCCGGTGAAGGCGCGCTCGGTCGCCGCATGCTGCGTGACCTCGTACTGCATCGGCGTGAGCCGGCGGCGCAGTTCGGCATCGTCCTTCTGGTACGGGAAGGTCTTGTCGTCGGAATCGTGTGACATGTGGATGTTCTCCTGATCGGTCGGTCGGGTCGTGCGGGTCACGACGAGCAGCTCACTTCGAGCGACCCGGCCCAGTCGGGCGGCAATGCCGCATACGTTTCGTGTTCCGGTTGTTCGTCGAATGGCCGGCGCAGCACCTGCGCGAGTCGCTCGACTTCGGAAAAATCCTTTTCCTTCGCGCGCCGGATCGCGACTTCAGCCAAATGGTTGCGCAGCACGTATTTCGGATTCACGCGATTCATCGCGGCCGCGCGGGCCGCGTCGTCGCGCGTTTCCTCGGACAGCCGTGCGCGATAGAGGTTCGCCCACGCGTCGAATGCGTCGCGATCGATGAACAGGTCGCGCACCGGCGCGTCGCGGCTCGCGTCGTGCTTCGACAGCTGCGCGAGCCGGCGGAACGTCAACGTGAAGTCCGCATGGCTCGCGTGCATCGTTTCGAGCAGCTTGTTCGCGAGCTCGGCGTCGTTCTCGCGCTCGAGCTCGAGGCCGAGCTTCGCGCGCATCGCGCGTTCGAGCGCGGGGCCGAAGCGTTCGGGAAACTTCGCGAGCACGGCCTGCGCGTCGTCGACCGCGCGCTCGGCGCGCGCATCGTCGTCGGCGATCCCGTGCTGCAGCCCGATCAGCGGCAGCAGCGCCTGCGCGAGGCAGTAGCAGTTCCAGTGCGCGATGCGCGGCTGCATCCGGTACGCGTAGCGGCCGCTCGTGTCGGAGTGGTTGCAGATGTGGTTCGCGTCGAACGCGTCGACGAAGCCGAACGGGCCGTAGTCGATCGTCACGCCGAGGATCGACATGTTGTCGGTGTTCATCACGCCGTGGCAGAAGCCGACCGCCTGCCACTGCGCGACGAGGTCGGCCGTGCGCAGCATTGCGGCTTCGAGCAGCGCGAGGTACGGATCGTCGGCGTCGCGGCATGCGGGATAGAAGCGGTCGATCACGTGATCGGCGAGCTGGCGCAGCAGGTCTGGGCGATCGTTCGAGAAGAAATGCTCGAAGTGGCCGAAGCGCACGAAGCTCTCCGAAACACGCGTGACGACAGCCGACGTCTCGATCTCCTCGCGCACCACCGGCTGGTCGGAGCCGATCACCGTGAGCGCGCGGGTGGTCGGGATGCCGAGGTGATGCATGGCTTCCGAGCACAGGAATTCGCGGATCGACGAGCGCAGCACCGCGCGGCCGTCGCCCATCCGCGAATACGGCGTGCGGCCGCCGCCCTTGATCTGCAGTTCGTAGCGCTGGCCGTCCGCGCCGGGGAGTTCGCCGATCGTCAGCGCGCGGCCGTCGCCGAGCTGGCCGGCCCACACGCCGAACTGGTGACCGGAATACACCGACGCATACGGCATCGCGCTCGCCGGCCAGTCGCGCGTCGGGTTGCCGGCGAACAGCTCGGCGAACCCGGGCTGCTGGCCGAGCGACACCGGCAGCCCGAGCAGGTTCGCGACTTCGTCGGAAAAGCCGACGACGTACGGCGCGGGCAGCGGCGCGGCCGGCAGCCGCGTATGAAACGCGTCGCCGAGCGTGACGAACGCGCCGGTGGCCGGCGCGCCGAGCGTCGCGGCGAGGTCGGGGAGAGTGTCAGCCGTATCGGCTGCGCTTCGGGAAAACGACATGTTGAGCGCCTCTGGGTAAGCCGATATTGTAAGGCGGCGCCGCGCCGCCCGCATGGCGGCCCGCGCGCCTTGCGCCAGACCTGTCCGGGCCGTGGACAGGCTGCAAGCTGGCGCACCGTTTCGAGGCTGGTCACCGATTCGCGTCCTTCCGGGAGAACAAGACGATGGGTAAGCCGTTGCTGGGCCAGATGATGGACATGCCGTTGCTGGTGTCGTCGCTGATCGCGCACGCCGCGCGTCATGCGGGCGACACGGAGATCGTGTCGAGGCGCGTGGAAGGCGACCTGCATCGCTACACGTACCGCGACTGCGAGCAGCGCGCGAAACGGCTCGCGCAGGCGCTCGCGCGGCTCGGCGTCGAATCGGGCGACCGCGTCGGCACGCTGGCCTGGAACGGCTACCGGCATCTGGAGGCGTATTACGGGATCGGCGGGATGGGCGCCGTGTGCCATACGATCAACCCCCGTCTCTTCCCTGAGCAGATCGCCTACATCGTCAATCACGCGGAAGACCGCTACGTCTGTTTCGACATCAATTTCGCGCCGCTCATCGACGTGATCGCGCCGCAATGTCCGCACGTGAAAGGCTGGATCGCGATGACCGACGCCGCGCATCTGCCGTCCGGCGCGACGCCGTTCCTCTGCTACGAAACGCTCGTCGACGCCGAGGACGGCCGCTACGACTGGCCGCGTCTCGACGAATTGCAGGCGTCCGGGCTGTGCTACACGTCGGGTACGACCGGCAACCCGAAGGGTGTGCTGTATTCGCATCGCTCGACGGTGCTGCACGCATACGGCGCCGCGCTGCCCGACGCGATGAACCTGTCGGCGCTCGACGCCGTGCTGCCCGTCGTGCCGATGTTCCATGTGAACGCGTGGGGGCTGCCGTATGCGGTGCCGCTCACGGGCGGCAAGCTCGTGCTGCCCGGCAAGGATCTCGACGGCAAGTCGCTGTACGAACTGATGGAGGCCGAGCGCGTGACGTTTTCCGCGGGCGTGCCAACCGTCTGGCTCGGGCTGCTGAACTACATGCGCGAGGCCGGCGTGCGTTTCTCGACGCTGAACCGCACGGTGATCGGCGGCTCCGCGTGCCCGCCCGCGATGCTGCGCACGTTCGAGGACGAATACGGCGTGCGCGTGATCCATGCGTGGGGGATGACCGAGCTGTCGCCGCTCGGCACGCTCGCGACGCTGAACTGGGCACAGTCGCAGCGGCCGCTCGACGCGCAGCGCCGGTTGCTGGAAAAGCAGGGGCGCGTGATCTGTGGTGTCGACATGCGGATCGTCGGCGACGACGGCAACGAATTGCCGTGGGACGGCGTCGCGTTCGGCGAACTGCAGGTGCGCGGGCCCTGGGTGATCGATCGCTACTTCGGGAGCGATACGTCGCCGCTGTCGGACGGCTGGTTCCCGACCGGCGACGTCGCGACGATCGATCCCGACGGCTTCCTGCAGATCACCGACCGCAGCAAGGACGTGATCAAGTCCGGCGGCGAATGGATCAGCTCGATCGACATCGAGAACGTCGCGATCGCGCACCCCGGTGTCGCCGAAGCCGCCTGCATCGCGTGCGCGCATCCGAAATGGACCGAGCGTCCGCTGCTCGTCGTGGTGCCGCGCGAAGGGGCGAACCTGACGCGCGACGCGCTGCTCGCGTTTTACGAGGGCAAGGTCGCGAAGTGGTGGGTGCCCGACGACGTCGTGTTCGTCGAATCGCTGCCGCACACCGCGACCGGCAAGCTGCAGAAGCTGAAGCTGCGCGAGACGTTCCGCAACTACGTGCTGCCGACGGCGGTCGGCGAGCCGTAAGCCGCGGCCGGCGACGGCCCGCCGCGCGGTCTCCCGATCCGGCCCCGGATCGGAAAAAAATCAAATTGAACGACCGTGCTTTTTCGTTGTATGCTGCCTCCGTTCGATCCGGACATGCGGCCGTTCGACCGCGCACAATGAAGCGCAGCCACCCCGGCGCGCGATGCATGGAGGCAGGCAGATGGCAGTGGATTACTCGACTCGCGACGGCGTGGCCGTCATCACGCTCAACAATCCGCCCGTCAACGGGCTCGGCCTGTCGACACGCCAGGGCGTCATGGATGCGCTCGATCGCGCCGCGCAGGATCCGTCGGTCACGGCGATCGTGCTGACCGGCGCGGGCCGCGCGTTCTCGGGCGGCGCCGACATCACCGAATTCAATACCCCGAAGGCCCTGCAGGAACCGACGCTGCACACCGTGATCCGCGCGGTGGAGGCGAGCGCGAAACCGGTCGTCGCGGCGCTGCACAGCGTCGTGATGGGCGGCGGCCTGGAGCTCGCGCTCGGCGCGCACTATCGCGTCGCGGCGCCCGGCGCGCAGGTCGCGCTGCCGGAGGTGAAGCTCGGCCTGCTGCCGGGCGCGGGCGGCACGCAACGCCTGCCGCGCGCGGTGGGCCTCGAAACCGCGCTGAACATGATCGTGTCGGGCGCGCCGGTGCCGTCGGAGCAGCTCGCGACGAGCGGACTGTTCGACGAGATGGCCGACGGCGACCTGCTCGACGCGGCCGTCGCGTTCGCGCGCAAGGTCGGCGCGCGGCAGGGGCCGCATCCGCGCGTGCGCGATCGCAGGATCGTCCACGAGAATGCGGCGGGCTTCATCCAGTTCGCGCGCAATTCCGCACGGGCCGCCGCGCCGAACTTCCCCGCGCCGCACAAGTGCATCGACGCGATCGAGGCCGGCGTGCTGAACGGTTTCGACAAGGGCAGCGTCGCCGAGCGCGACGGTTTCGTCGCGCTGATGATGACGCCGGAAAGCCGCGCGCTGCGCCATGCATTCTTCGGCGAGCGCGCGGCGAGCAAGATTCCCGATGTGCCGGCCGATACGCCGGTGCGCGAGATTCGCCGCGTCGGCGTGATCGGCGCGGGCACGATGGGCGGCGGGATCGCGATGAACTTCATCAACGCGGGCCTGCCCGTCACGCTGCTCGAGACGAAGCAGGACGCGCTCGACCGCGGGCTGGCCACGATCCGCAAGAACTACGACGCGCAGGTGAAGAAGGGCAAGCTCACGCAGCAGAAGCTCGACGCGCGCATGGCGCTGATCACGCCGACGCTGTCCTACGACGACCTGAAGGATGCGGACCTGATCGTCGAGGCCGTGTTCGAGGAACTCGGCGTGAAGGCGCAGGTGTTCGGCCAGCTCGATGCGGTGGCGAAGCCCGGTGCGATTCTCGCGTCGAACACGTCGACGCTCGACGTCGACAAGATCGCCGCGTTCACGAAGCGGCCGCAGGACGTGGTCGGCATGCACTTCTTCAGCCCGGCGAACGTGATGAAGCTGCTCGAGGTCGTGCGCGGCGCGCAGACCGCGAAGGACGTGCTCGCCACCGTGATGGCGGTGGCGAAGAAGATCCGCAAGACGGCGGTCGTATCGGGCGTGTGCGACGGCTTCATCGGCAACCGGATGATCGAGCAGTACATCCGCCAGGCACTCTTCATGCTCGAGGAAGGCGCGCTGCCCGCGCAGGTCGACCGCGCGATCGAGAAGTTCGGTTTCGCGATGGGCCCGTTCCGGATGAGCGACCTCGCCGGCAACGACATCGGCTGGGCGATCCGCAAGCGCCGCTATGTCGAGCAGCCCGATCTGCATTACTCGAAGATCGCCGACCGCCTGTGCGAACAGGGCCGCTTCGGCCAGAAGACGGGCGGCGGCTGGTACGACTACGTGCCGGGCGAGCGCAAGGCGAAGCCGTCGGCGCTCGTCGACGAGATGGTCGTCGCGTATTCGAAGGAGCGCGGCGTGGAGCGGCGCAGGATCGGCGACGACGAGATCGTCGAGCGGCTCGTGTTCGCCCTCGTCAACGAAGGCGCGAAGATTCTCGAGGAGAAGATCGCGTCGAAGGCGTCGGACATCGACATGGTCTATCTGACCGGCTACGGCTTCCCGCTGTGGCGTGGCGGCCCGATGCTGTACGCGGACATGGTCGGCCTCTACAACGTCGAGCGCGCGATCCGCCGCTATGCGGCCGCGCCGAACGGCGATGCGTGGCAGCTCGCGCCGTCGATCGTCGAACTGGCGAAGGCCGGACGCGGGTTCAACGGCTGACGCCGGGCGTGACGGCGCGACCGGGCTTGCAAGGAGAAACGCAATGAAACGCACTGACGACGTGTTGCTCGTGATCGACGTGCAGTACGACTTCATGCCGGGCGGCGCACTCGCGGTGCCGGACGGCGACGCGGTCGTACCGGTGATCAACGCGCTCGCGCGACGCTTCGACCAGGTCGTGCTGACGCAGGACTGGCACCCGCGCGACCACGTGTCGTTCGCGGCGAATCATCCGGGGCGCGAGCCGTTCTCGACGCTCGCGCTGCCGTACGGCGAGCAGGTGCTGTGGCCCGTGCATTGCGTGCAGGACACCGAAGGCGCGGCGCTGCATCGCGACCTCGACATCCCGCATGCGAGGCTCGTGATCCGCAAGGGCGGCGACGCGCAGGTCGACAGCTATTCCGCGTTCGTCGAAGCCGACTGCACGACGCGCACGGGGCTCGCCGGCTATCTGCGCGAGCTCGGCGCGAAGCGCGTGTGGTGCTGCGGGCTCGCGACCGACTATTGCGTCGCGTGGTCCGCGCTCGATGCGCGCGCGGCCGGCTTCGAGGCCGCCGTGATCAACGATGCGTGCCGTGCGATCGACCTGAACGGGTCGCTCGCGCACGCATGGCAACAGATGCAGGCGGCGGGCGTCGCACATGTGACGTCCGCGGGCGCGCGCCCGACGGCGTAGCGCATTCCCATCCCCGATTCAGGACATGAAGCAGGACCGAAGGAGACTCGCATGACCGAAGCCGTAATCGTATCGACCGCACGCACGCCGCTCGCGAAATCGTGGCGTGGCGCATTCAACATGACGCACGGCGCGACGCTCGGCGGCCACGTGGTCGCGGCCGCGCTCGAACGCGCGAAGCTCGACCCCGCGCGCATCGAGGACGTGATCATGGGCTGCGCGAACCCCGAAGGCGCGACCGGCGCGAACATCGCGCGGCAGATCGCGCTGCGCGCCGGGCTGCCGGTAAGCGTGCCGGGGATGACGGTGAACCGTTTCTGCTCGTCCGGGCTGCAGACCATCGCGCTCGCCGCGCAACGGATCATCGCGGGCGAGGGCGACGTGTATGTCGCGGGCGGCGTCGAATCGATCTCGTGCGTGCAGAACGAGATGAACCGGCACATGATCCAGGAGGGCTGGCTCGTCGAGCACAAGCCCGAGATCTACTGGAACATGCTTCAGACGGCTGAGAACGTCGCGAAGCGCTACGGAATCTCGAAGGAGCGGCAGGACGAGTATGGCGTGCGGTCGCAACTGCGGGCCGCGGCCGCGCAGGAAGCCGGGCGCTTCAACGACGAGATCGTGCCGATCACCGTACGCGCGGGCATCGCCGACAAGGCGACGGGCCGGCTGTTCACGCAGGACGTGACGGTGTCGGCCGACGAAGGCATCCGGCCCGACACGACGCTCGACGGCGTGTCGAAGATCCGTTCGGCCGTGCCGGGCGGCGTGATCACCGCGGGCAACGCGAGCCAGTTCTCGGACGGCGCGTCGGCGTGCGTGGTGATGAACGCGGATGTCGCACAGCGCGAAGGGCTGCAGCCGCTCGGCGTGTTCCGCGGTTTCGCGGTCGCCGGTTGCGAGCCGGACGAAATGGGCATCGGCCCGGTGTTCGCGGTGCCCAGGCTGCTGAAGCAGGCGGGGCTGAAGGTCGACGACATCGGCCTGTGGGAACTGAACGAAGCGTTCGCGGTGCAGGTGCTGTACTGCCGCGATACGCTCGGGATTCCTGACGACCGCCTGAACGTGAACGGCGGCGCGATCGCGGTCGGCCATCCGTACGGCGTGTCCGGTGCGCGCCTGACGGGCCATGCGCTGATCGAAGGCAAGCGGCGCGGCGTGAAATACGTGGTCGTCACGATGTGCATCGGCGGCGGGCAGGGCGCCGCCGGCCTGTTCGAAATCGTCTGATTTTTTGCATGCCGGCCGACGGCCGCCGCTTGCGCCGACGCAAGCCGCGGCCGTCGAATGCGATTCGAAAGGATCGGGAAGCAAACGGTGCCGGTTCGATGCTGCCGTTTCCCCTTACTTGTCAAACGAATTGCCGCACCTATACTTGCTCTGACATTTGCCTTTCGGCGGGATGGGGCAACGCGTGCATCGCACCGACGCACGTGATGCGTTTCCGGTAGCCGGCGCAGTCGATGCATCGCGCGTGTCCGGCACCGTGAACGTTCGAACCACGCAGCAGACCGAACGGGGACCGAATTGAGCACGACCTATGCAGCCGGGGAACCGCCGCGCGTCGTCAGCGCGGCCGCGAGGCTCTATGCGAAATGCCTGCTGGTCGGCTTCGCATTGCTGCCAGCCTATCTGATCGCCTATCTGTGGTTCTTCAGCGACCCGCACGTCGTGTTCGAGAGCCACGCCTTCCATGAAATCGCGATCGCGGCCGCGACCCTCGAGGGCGCATTCGTCACCTACGTGACCTGGGTGTGCTACCGGTCGTCCGGCGAGCCGCTGTTGCGCTGGCTGACACTCGGCTTTCTGGGCTTCGCGATGATCTATGCGATGCACGGCCTGTTCACCGGGATGGCGCATCACAACATCTGGCTGTTCCTGCTGTACGGGCCCGCATCGCGCCTCGTGATGTCGATCCTGCTGCTGACGGGGCTGCTGTCGTATTCGCAGCCGCCCGATCGGTTCGAGAAGCGTACGCGCGCGCGAACGTGGCTGCCGTGGATCGTGTTGTTCCTGGTCGTCAACGTGGCGGTCGCATACATCGCGTATTCGCCGGTCGCGGGCGCGCTGGGCACGCGACTGTCGATGGAAGGCGGCGCGCTGGTGTTTTCGCTGCTCAACGTCGGCGTGCTGCTCGCGCGGCGCATCCGTTCGCCGCTGATGGTGATCTACGGCGTGTCGATCATGGCGTTCGCGCTGTCGTCGCTCGCGTTCATCCTCGGCAAGCCCTGGAACCACATGTGGTGGCTCGCGCATGCGATCTTCGCGGGCGGGTTCTTCCTGCTCAGCTACGGCGTCGTGCAGGCGCTGCAGACGACGCGCTCGTTCTCGGCGATCTACAGCCAGGAAGACCTGATGAGCCGGCTGTCGGAATCGATGGCGCGCACCGAGAGTGCGTTGCAGGAGTTGCGGCGCACGAACCAGAAGCTCGAATACATGGCCGCGACCGATCCGATGACGGGAGCGTCGAACCGCCGCCAGTTCATCGCGCAGGTCGAGCGCGAGATCGTGCGCGCGGAGCGCGACGGCACGCCGTTTTGCCTGCTCGCGCTCGATCTCGACAACTTCAAGAACATCAACGACGCGTACGGGCACCAGATCGGCGACGAGGTGCTGCGCGGCGTCGTGCGCCAGTGTCTCGAGGCGATTCGTCCGGCCGGTGCGCTCGCACGGGTCGGCGGCGAGGAATTCATGGCGCTGTTGCCCGAGATGCCGCTCGAAGGCGCGCGCATGACGGCCGAGCGCGTGCGCTCGTCGATCGCGAGTTCGCCGTTCGGGCTGGATTTCAAGCGCGTGCAGGTGACGGTCAGCGTCGGCGTTGCGCAGTACGGTGTCGACGGGAGCACGGTCGATGCGTTGCTGCGAGCGGTCGATGAACGGCTGTACCAGGCGAAGCGCGACGGGCGCAATCGCGTGGTCGCGCACTGACGAGCGGCCGTCGCGCATTCGACTACGTAGTGCGCGCGGCCGCAACATGATGGCGCGACGCGAGGCAGGTTCGTCTCGCACGCATTCGGAATGAAGCCCCGCACGAGCATGAGCGTGCGGGGCTTTCGTTTTACTGGCGCATCGGCTAACGCGACGCGATGGCCGCCGCACGCTCCGGCTGCGCGTCCTGCATCCGCTGCGACGCCTGCCACCAGTACTTGCCCGCGCGCAGTTGCGGATCGCGGATCGCGAGATACGTCGTGCTCCACAGCTGCGCCGCGTTGGCCTCGGTTGCATCCGCGCTGCGGGTGCCGAATGCATCGGTCTGGTACCGGCCGTTCATGTACGACCAGGTCCACATTTCCGACGTGCGCATGTCGCGTCCGTTCGAGATCACCTGCCAGATCGTCTGCCGGGCTTGCGTCAGCAGCGTGCGCGTCGTGTCCGACAGATCCTGGCGCGCGAGCTGGCGGTCGAGCCCGGCGACCCACATCGCCTGCTGCCACGACCAGATCACCGTGCCGTGATACGCGGAACTCGTGAATTTGGGCCACAGCGCCTGGTTCGCATACGCGGGGTTCGCGATCAGCATCCCGACGTCGGTGACGAGCCCGGTCGGGAACGGCCGCGTGACGTCGGCGACGATCCGCTGAAGCTGGTCGTCCGGCGGCGTGCCGAACAGCAGCGCGAAGCCGCCGTCGGAATTCATCACCGGGATCGGCGTGCCTTGCTGGTCGAGCGACAGCGCGTAGAACATCAGCGGCGCGCTCGGCGCGGCGCCGGCCGGCACACCGGCAGACGGCGCATAGGCCGATATGTCGGTCGCGGCCTGCGCGGCCGGCACGCTCACCTGGAACAGTGGCGGCGCCTGCTGCTCCCAGGTCGCCGCTTCGGTCGCCGTGTTCGCGAGCGCTGCGCGTTGCCCGGCGTCCAGGTAAGGATCGAGCAGGCCGCGCGCGAGGAACGCATTCGCCGCGCGCAGCGCGGCCGGCACGAGCACCGCATTCACATCGTACGGATAGACGCCGCCGCCGAGCCCGTCGGTGCTGTCACGCCAGTTGCCGACGATCTCGCCGGGCCGCAGGTGGATCAGGTTCGCCACCGACGGCTGCTGGGCGAACGGCAGCGCAGTCGCCGCGACGTGCAGGAGGTTGACGACGAGCCGGCTGCCGTTCGTCTGGCCGTCGCTGCCGCGTTGCGCGAGATAGGCGGCCGCGCGCGCCTGGCCGCGCGCGTCGTCGATCAGCCAGGCCGCCGCGATCGGCGCGAGCAGGTAGTCGCTGTCGATCATCTTGTAATCGTAGGTCGGCGTTGCATCGTTCGGCCGGCCGTGCTTCGCGTTATCGACCAGCGCGAATTCGCCGATGCCTTCCTCGTGCGCGACCTTGCCGTCGTTCGACAGGCGACTTAGCACTGACGTCAGCCCGGCCTCGATCGCCGCGGGCTCGAGCACCGGCATCAGCATGCGCACCGAGATCAGCGTGTCGCGGCCGAAGTAGGTGTCGTATTGCCACGAGCCGGCCAGCAGCTTGTCGTGGAAGCTCAGGAATTCGAGCACGTTCTGGCTGACCGGGTCGGGATTCACGGACGGCGCGAGCAGGTCCGCGCGCAGGATCGGCGACAGCGGCGTCTCGCCCGACAGCGCGTCGACGTGCAGTTTCAGCGTATGTGCGCCGGCCGCCGCGCGCAGCACGAGCTTGCCGCCCGCGGCCGTCGCGATGCTGCCGCCGTCGCGCAGCGTGATGCGCAGCATCTGGCCGGGCGCGCCGTCGATCCGGTCGCGCTGCCATTGTGCGGCGCTGCCCTGGACCGTCGGGGCAGTGACGATCTCCGGCGGAATCGTCGCGCCGCCGTTGAAGTCGCGCAGGAAGCGCACGTTGCCGAGCAGGCCCTGGCGGATCGTCAGCGTGTCGGTGTCGACCGACACGTCGGCGCCGATGCCGTACAGCGCGCGACCGCGCGGGTCGGGCGCCGACAGCGCGGACGGCGGCGTGTCGAGACTCCAGTTCACCGGCTGAGCGACGTCGTCGAACCACAGCCCGGTGCCGCTATTGCCGGCCGGAAACACCACGAGCAGACGCGGTTTCGTCGACGAGCGCACCAGCAGGTGCGCGGCGACCTTGTCCTGCCGGTAGAACGCATTGATTTGCCCGCCGGCGTCCATGCGGAACGACAGTGCGGCGCTATTCGACGGCGTACCGCTCGACTGGACGTCGTCGTCGTTGCAGGCGGCGAGCAGGCCCGCGCAGACGAATCCGAGACACAGCGATTTCGTGAAGCGGTGCAGGTTCATGACGACCCTCCTGATGCATGTGATTTTTATCGGAATGCTGAATGAGCGGACGGTTTGATCCGCTTTGTGCCGCGTCGCGGGCGTTCTGAAAATGTCCGGATTAATCGTCGCGTGATGCTGGGGGGGCGAATTGAACGGTATTAATCGAATGGACGATCAATGCCGAAAAGTGAAGGCAAAAGGACGCGCCGCCCGTTTTGATGCGGGTGTAGTCACTGGAGAAAGCCTTCGCGAAGGCGAAGGGCGATGTTCGTGCGGTTCTGAAAAATCGGACGAAAGACGTTGTATGGGATTCTAAATTTCGATGAAAGTCAAAGTCAATGATGTTGTATGAATTCTCGAATATTTAATTGCCTGTTAAATCGCAATTATTACTCCTCCAACCGGTAAAACGTACGATATATGAAAATATGAATAACGAATCCGGATAACGATCGATCAAATAGTTGGTAATGGCGCTTCAATCCGGTGATCCGGCGATTGATGCCGGACCGGAGTCGAGCCAAGAGCAACGTGAAGCCGGGCGATTCGGCCGAGCAATGCGCGTTCCTGCCATTCGGCCGCAGACGGACGCCATTGCCGCCGCACGCCAACCGATGCGGGCCGCCCGCTGCATGATCGCCCCATCGCGGTCGTCAAGTTTGGTAGGCTTGGTGCCTGCCGCCGTTTCCCGGATCGCGTCGTCGAATATCGATGCGGTGAAAAATCGCGTATCGTCGTCGGAACGACCGGACGACGGTCGATATTCGACTCGTTTCGTCCCGGCCCGCCCGCGCCCGCGGGCAAACAGCGCAGACCGACAACAGACGGGGTGCGTCGTCCGCCGCCCCAGCGGCGCGCCGGCAGCACGCACGCCAACGAACAGGAGCAACGGAAGTGATCAGACATATCGTGATGTGGAAGCTGAAAGAATCGGCGGAAGGCGGCACGCGTGCGCAAAACGCGTTGAAGCTGAAGGAAAAGCTCGAAGGCTGCCGCGACCTCGTGCCGGGCATCCTGCAACTCGACGTCGGCATCGCGACGCCGGGCCTGGAAGCCACGTCCGACGTCGTGCTCGTGTCCGATTTCACGGACCAGGCCGCGCTCGATGCGTACCAGGTGCACCCGGTTCACCAGGAAGTGAAGAAATTCGTCGTTGCCGTGGCCGAATCGCGCCAGTGCGTCGACTACCTGTCCGACAGCGCACGATGAGCGACGCGGCATCCCCGACGGACGGCCCGTCGATCGAAAGCCCGTTCGTCGATCTGCTCGGCGTGCGGCTCGTGTCCGCGAAGGATGGCGCGAGCGAGATCGTGCTGCCGCTCGACGAGCGGCACATGAACACGTGGAGCATCGCGCACGGCGGCGTGACGATGACGCTGTCGGACATCGCGCTCGCGATGGCCGCCCGGAGCCTGACCGACGACGGCGTCGGCGTCGTCACGGTCGAGATGAAGGTGAATTTCATGCAGCCCGGGCGCGGCGAGTTGCGCGCATACGGGCGCGTGATGCATCGTTCGACGACGATGGCGTACTGCGAAGGTGAAGTGCGCGACAGCGACGGCAACTTCGTCGCGAAGGCGCTCGGCACGTTCAAGTACATGCGGCGGCTCGCGGTCGGCCGCGACATCAAGCGACAACGCACGCGTACGGCGCCGGATGCCCACCCCGGCCCGAGCGACGCGTAAGCGCCGGAACGCGCGGCCCTGCCTGGTTATGGGCAGGGCCGTTTTGTTTTGCGGCACGGATTCGCAGCGGGCCCGCGTCACGCTGCGAACGGAGCCAAGGAGACAGCCATGAACACGATCAATCGCCAGATTCTGCTCGTGTCACGCCCGCAAGGCGCCGCGAGCGCCGACAACTTCCGGCTCGTCGAAACGCCGCTCGTGCAGCTCGCCGACGGCGAGCTGCGGGTCCGCAACCATTTCCTGTCGCTCGATCCGTACATGCGCGGACGCATGAACGACGCGAAGTCATACGCGGTGCCGCAGCCGCTGAACGAGGTGATGATCGGCGGCACGGCGGGCGAGGTGATCGAATCGCGTCACCCGGATTTCGCTGTCGGCGAGCACGTGGTCGGCCAGTTCGGCTGGCAGGAATACGGCACGTCGAACGGCAACGGGCTGCGCAAGGTGGACACGTCGCGGGTGCCGCTGTCCGCCTGGCTCGGCGTGACCGGCATGCCGGGCGTGACGGCGTGGGTCGGGCTGAACCGGATCATCGCGCCGAAAGCCGGCGAAACGATCGTCGTCAGCGCGGCGAGCGGCGCGGTCGGCAGCGTCGTCGGCCAGCTTGCGAAGCGCGCCGGATGCCGTGCGGTCGGTATCGCGGGCGGCCCCGACAAGTGCCGCTACGTGGTCGACACGCTCGGCTTCGACGCGTGCGTCGACTATAAGGCCGGCCGGCTGGCCGACGATCTGGCTGCCGCGACGCCGGACGGCGTCGACGGCTGTTTCGAGAACGTCGGCGGCGCCGTGCTCGACACGACGATGGCGCGGATGAACGCATTCGGCCGGATCGCCGTGTGCGGGATGATTGCCGGCTACGACGGCGTGCCCGTGCCGCTCGCGAATCCGGGCCTGATCCTGCGCTCGCGGCTGACGATGCAGGGTTTCATCGTGTTCGAATACCCCGACGCATGGCCGCCCGCGCTGGCCGAGCTCAGCGAGCTCGTCGCGACGAAGCAGCTGCATTACCGGGAGACGATCGCATACGGACTCGAGCGGGCGCCGGACGCGTTCCTCGGGCTCCTGAAAGGCCGCAATTTCGGCAAGCAGTTCGTGCAGCTCGTCTGATCCGCGCGTGGCATCATGTGACGCTTGTCCGTTCGCGGCGCCGCACGCGCCGTCCTCACCGATGCCGCTGAATCCGAAGATCGCCCAGATACTCGACATGGTCGAGCGCGCGAAACGCCCGTCCTATCACCACCAGACGCCGCAGCAGGCGCGCGCCGCGTACGAGAAGAGCGCGCCGATCCTCGATGTCGCGCCCGCGCCGATGCATTCGGTCGAGGCCTGCGTCGTGCCCACGCGCGATGGCCGCACGATCGGCGCGCGGCTGTACCTGCCGGTCGAGCCGAGCCTCGCCGAACCGCTGCCGGCGTTCGTCTATTACCACGGCGGCGGTTTCACGGTCGGCAGCGTCGACACGCACGACGCGCTGTGCCGGATGTTCGCGCGCGACGCGCAGTGCGCGGTGCTGTCGGTCGACTACCGGCTCGCGCCCGAGCACCGGTTCCCGACCGCGGTGAACGACGCCGACGACGCATTGCGCTGGCTGCATCGCGAGGCCGCCGTGTTCGGCATCGATGCGGCGCGGCTCGCGGTCGGCGGCGACAGCGCGGGCGGCACGCTCGCGACCGTCTGCGCGGTGCTCGCGCGCGACGCGGGCATCGACCTTGCGCTGCAGCTGCTGATCTATCCGGGCGTGACGGGCTACCAGGACACCGAATCGCATGGACGGCTCGCGAACGGCTACCTGCTGACGCAGGACACGATCCAGTGGTTCTTCACGCAATACGTGCGGGATCGATCCGACCGCGACGACTGGCGCTTCGCGCCGCTCGACGGCACGCGCTTCGCGCCGTCGTTCGCCGGTGTGGCCCCGGCCTGGATCGCGACGGCCGAATACGACCCGCTGAGCGACGAGGGCGCCGCGTACGCGGACAAGCTGCGCGCGGCCGGCAATGCGGTTACGCTGGTCTGCTATCCGGGGATGATCCACGAGTTCTTCAAGATGGGCGGCTACGTGCCGGAGGTGCGGGCCGCGCATGCCGACGCGGTGGCGGCGCTCAAGGCCGCATTCGACGACGTTTGACGGCGGCGGCGCCCGGCGCCGCGCGGAGGAAGCGATGACCGACGGCTGGGTGGAAACGGGTGACTGGGCCGTGCTGGGCGGCGATGCCGCGCGTATTCGCGATGCGGTGTTCGTGCGCGAGCAGCGGATTCCGCCGGAATGGGAGCTCGACGACGAGGATCCGCTGTCGCTGCACGCGGTGGCTTACCGTGTCGATGCGGCGACCGGCGCGCGCCGCGCGGTCGCGACGGGACGGCTGCTGCGCACCGGCACGATCGGCCGCGTCGCGGTGCTGGCCGACGCGCGCGGGCAGGGCGCGGGATCGGCCGTGCTGCATGCGCTGCTGGACGCGGCGCGGCATCGCGGCGAGCCGGTCGTGCGGCTCTACGCGCAGGATGCCGCGGTGTCGTTCTACGTGCGGCACGGCTTCGCGGCGATCGGCGAACCGTTCGTCGAAATCGGCGTGCCGCACGTCGAGATGGCGCGCGCGCCCTAGTGCCGCGCGGGCGGCAGGCTCACCGCGGTTGCGTCGCGTCGATGTCGAACGAGAACGCGCGCTCGAAACTGCCCGGGCGAACGGTGCGGTGCGAGCCGTCGTCGTCGCAGCGTTCCTTGATGTCGACCGTCAGCCGCACGCCTTCCTTCATCGTCACGCGCAGCGCGGTCGTGCCGCGCGTGCCGTATTCGGGCGTCTCGATGAACGCAGCCGACAGCGCACGCTCGCGCTCGACCGGAATGCCGGTATGCGGCAGCGCGTCGTCGTCCGCGACATGCGGATCGCGCATCAGCTCGATCAGCTCGTCGAGCGACGGAGTCGGGTTGTCGGTCAGCAGCGTGCCGAGTTCGGCGCGCTTGCGCACGACTTTCGGCCAGGGCGTATCGAGCCGCGCGTTCGACAGCGCATGCACGCCGGCGCCGATCGCGACCGGCGCGGCGATCCCGGTTTCACCTTCGGCCGCGCGATTGCAGAGCCACGCGAGTTCGCGCCGCTTCCAGTCGCCGACCAGCAGGTTGAAGCCGTTGTAGACAGCCGCGTGCTCGGCCAGCTCGCCGAGGTAGTCGAGCGGCGCGACGGACGGGCCGCGGAGGAAATCGGACACGAGCTTGCCGCGGGTCGGCGCGCCTGCGCGAATGTCGAACGGCGCGCGGTAATTGGTCAGCGCCGCGAAGCGGCCGTCGCGCGACACGCCGAGCCACGTGCCGCCCGCTTCGAGATCGCGGCCGGCGAGCACGCCCGGCACATCCTCCCACCACGAAAGCGGTGCACTCGTGCGGCGAAAGAATTCGTCGCGGTTGGCGGTCAGGGTAAAGACTGGACCGGCGGCGGCATCAGGCTGCCAGTCGAAGGCGATCAGACACATCGGGCGAATCTCTCGCAGGAAACGTCGGGCGCCGGCTCCCATGTGCGAGCCGGCGTGCGAACGGGTTGTCAGTGCGTCACGCTTCCGTCGGCCATGCGTACGGCAGCGCGTCGAACGCGAGCGCCGGACCGTCGGCCGCACCGAGGTGCACCGTGCCGTTGTCGAGCGCGGCCAGCTTGATCTCGACGAGCGCGTCGACGCCGCC
The DNA here is from genome assembly GCF_902833125.1 of Burkholderia sp. BCC1640. Lineage (NCBI taxonomy): Bacteria > Pseudomonadati > Pseudomonadota > Betaproteobacteria > Burkholderiales > Burkholderiaceae > Burkholderia > Burkholderia sp. BCC1640. The sequence goes on from NZ_CADFEF010000011.1 coordinate 128,402, forward strand.
CGCGGGCGCGGCCGCCGCGTTGACGATCATTCCGCACGGCTGGCCCGGGTCGTCGCTGTGGAACAGCTCGACGCCGGCATGCACGGTGTCGGTCTCGCCGGCGACGTGCGCGAGCGCGGTACGGCGCTTGATCGTGCCGCGGTACTGGCTGCGCGCGACGATTTCCTGGCCCGGGTAGCACCCCTTGCGGAAGTTAACGGCACCGATCACGTCGAAGTTGACCATCTGCGGCACGAACTGTTCGACGGCCAGCTGCGTGATGCGCGGCTCGCCCGCGCGCACGTCGAGCCAGTCCCACACGGCCGGCGACACGACCGGCAGCGTGCCGGCGAGCGCGGCGAGACGCGCGTCGACTTCCGCGCGCGGCCCGATCCACAGGTAGCGCTTGCGGCCGGCCGCGTCCGGCACGCGAATCAGCGCCCCGGCCGGGCCGTCGACCTTCACGTGCACGCCGTCCGGCAGCGCGTCGAAGATGCCCGACAGCGCGTCGCGCACGTCGCCCGCGAAGCCGACCACCGCGAGCGCGTCGCTCGCGTCCGTCAGTTTCGCTTTCGCGCGCAGCACGAACATCGACAGCCGTTTCTGCACGGCGGCCTGGACGTCCTTCGAGACGAGCAGGCGCACGCCGTGACCGGCGCGCCACGCGAGGAACGACGCGAGCAGGCGGCCCTTCGGCGAGCAATAGCCGGACAGGCGCGCGCTCGCGGCATCGAGATGCTCGATGTCGTTGGTGAGCTGGCTGTGCAGGAACGTCGCGGCGTCGTCGCCGGCCACGTCGATCACGCCGAACTGCGCGAGCGGCATGCAGGCGCCCGGCGCGTCGAAATCGGCGGCGGACGGGCGGGAGAAAACGGGGAGCGAGACGGATGCGGGCTGGGCAGCCGGTGAAGCGAACGGTGTGCTCATGGAATGAGGGAACAGTCAACCCTGACTTTGACGAAGGCGAGCAAGTATTATATGGGTCTTACCTGAGTCACGTTTCCATGTCCCTACTGAAGAAATGCGCCGCGACTGTCGTGGCGCTGGCCGTCGTTGTGGCCGCTGCCGGCGCGGGCGGCGGGTATTACTGGGCGACCCGGCCGCTGCTGCTGGGTGCCGCGTCGCTCGACGTCACGATCAAGCCGCGCAGCAGCGTGAAGAGCGTCGCGCTGCAGCTCAAGCGCGGCGGCGTTCCGGTCGAGCCGCTCGGCTTCGTCGCGATGACGCGCCTGCTCGGGCTGTCGAGCCGGCTCAAGTCCGGCAACTACGAATTCAAGACAGGCATCACGCCGTACGACGTGCTGCAGAAGATCGCGCGGGGCGACGTGAACGAATACGTCGCGACGGTGATCGAAGGCTGGACCTTCAAGCGGATGCGCGCGGAACTCGACGGCAATCCCGATCTCGCGCACGCGACGGCCGGCATGAGCGACGCCGAACTGTTGCGCGCGATCGGTGCGCCGGACAACGCGATCCAGCGCGGCAGCGGCGAGGGGCTGTTCTTCCCCGACACCTACCTGTTCGACAAGGGCACGAGCGATCTGAACATCTACCGGCGTGCGTACCACCTGATGCAGACGCGTCTCGACGAGGCGTGGGCCGCGCGCGTGCCCGGACTGCCGTACAAGACGCCTTACGAAGCGCTGACGATCGCGTCGATCGTCGAAAAGGAAACGGGCCACGCGGCCGATCGCGCGTTCGTCGCGGCGGTGTTCGCGAACCGGCTGCGCATCGGGATGCCGCTGCAGACCGATCCGTCGGTGATCTATGGCCTGGGGGATGCGTACGACGGCCGCCTGCGCAAGCGCGACCTGCAGGCCGACACTCCCTACAATACCTACACGCGCCGCGGGCTGCCCCCGACGCCGATCGCCCTGCCGGGCGTCGCCGCGCTGCAGGCGGCGATCAATCCGGCCCAGACGAGCGCGCTCTATTTTGTCGCGAAGGGCGACGGCACGAGCGTGTTCTCGGACACGCTCGGCGACCACAACAAGGCCGTGGACAAGTACATACGAGGTCAATAATGGCGAGCGGTAAATTCATCACGTTCGAAGGCATCGACGGGGCGGGGAAGACCACCCACCTGCAATGGTTCTGCGAACGTCTCCAGGCCAGGCTGGCCGCGAGCGGCCGGCAGGTCGTCGTGACCCGCGAGCCGGGCGGCACGCAACTGGGCGAGAAGCTGCGCGAAATCCTGCTGAACCAGCCGATGGATCTCGAGACCGAAGCGCTGCTGATGTTCGCCGCGCGCCGCGAGCACCTCGCGCTCGTGATCGAGCCCGCGCTCGCGCGCGGCGACTGGGTCGTGTCCGATCGCTTCACCGACGCCACGTTCGCGTACCAGGGCGGCGGCCGCGGGCTGCCGCGCGACAAGCTCGAGACGCTCGAGCGCTGGGTGCAGGGCGGTTTCCAGCCCGACCTGACCGTGCTGTTCGACGTCGCGCCGCAAGTGGCGAGCGAGCGCCGCGGCGCCGCGCGCATGCCCGACAAGTTCGAAAGCGAGTCGGACGCATTCTTCGCGCGCACCCGCGGCGAATACCTGCGGCGCGCGGAAGAAGCGCCGCATCGTTTCGCGATCGTCGACGCGACGCAGACGATTCCCGAAATCCGCCAGCAGCTCGAACGCGTGCTCGCCGCGCTGTAACACGAAGGAACGCACCACATGATCTATCCGTGGCAGACCGACGACTGGAACCGCCTGCAGCAACTGCGTGCGCAGTGGCCGCATGCGCTGCTGCTGCACGGCCAGGCCGGGATCGGCAAGCTGCAGTTCGCGCAGCATCTCGCGCAGGGCTTCCTGTGCGAGGCGCCGCAGCCGAACGGCGAGCCGTGCGGCACCTGCGCGGCCTGCACGTGGTTCGCGCAGGGCAACCATCCGGACTACCGGATCGTGCTGCCCGAGGCGCTCGCGGGCGAGGCGCCGGGCGCCACGGACGACGCGAAGCCGGCCGACGCGGACGAAGGCGGCAAGAAGACGCGCACGCCGAGCAAGGAAATCAAGATCGAGCAGGTGCGTGCGTTGCTCGACTTCTGCGGGGTCGGTTCGCACCGCGGCGGCGCGCGCGTCGTCGTGCTGTACCCGGCCGAGGCGCTGAACGTCGCCGCGTCGAACGCGCTGCTGAAGACGCTGGAGGAGCCGCCGTCCGGCGTGGTGTTCCTGCTGGTGTCGGCGCGCATCGACCGGCTGCTGCCGACCATCATCAGCCGCTGCCGGCAGTGGCCGATGACCGTGCCGGCGCCCGACGCGGCCGCGGCGTGGCTGGCGGCGCAGGGTATCGGCGATGCGCGCGCGCTGCTTGCCGAGGCCGGCGGCGCGCCGCTTGCCGCGCTGGCGCTCGCGAGCGACGAGAACCGCCCGCTGCGCGATTTCACGCTCGGCCAGCTCGCGGCCGGCGCCGCGTGCGATCCGTTCGCGTGCGGCGAGACGCTGCAGAAGCTGCCGGTGCCGCTGGTGCTCGGCTGGCTGCAGCGCTGGCTGTACGATCTGCTCGCGCAGCGGATGGCGGGCGCGCCGCGCTACTTCCCGATGCAGGCGGCCGAGCTCGCGCGGTGCGCGGAAGGCGTCGACGCGAATGCGTTCGCGCGCTTCATGAAGGCCGTGACGCGCCAGCGGACGGTCGAAAACCATCCGCTCAATGCCCGGCTCGTATTCGAGGAACTGTTTCTCGGTTATCGGGAAATGTTCGCGTGAGCGCGTATTGTTTCCTTCGCGTGAGGAAACGATTGCCGGCGAGCGCATGAGCGCCCGCCAACCGTATTCAGGAACCACGATGTTCGTCGACTCTCACTGCCACATCAATTTCAAGGGTCTCGCCGACCGCCTGCCTGCCGTGCTGGAGAACATGCGCGAGCACGACGTCACGCACGCGCTGTGCGTGTCGGTCGACTTCGAGACGCTGCCCGACGTGCTCGCCATCGCGCAGGCGCACGACAACGTGTACGCTTCGGTCGGCGTGCACCCGGATCACGAGGACGCGCGGGAGCCGACGCTCGCCGAACTGATCGAGCTGGCCGCGCACCCGAAGGTCGTCGCGATCGGCGAGACGGGCCTCGACTACTATCGCCTCGAGGGCCGCTCGATCGCCGACATGGAGTGGCAGCGCGAACGCTTTCGCACGCACATCCGCGCGGCAACCGCGACAATGAAGCCGCTGATCGTCCATACGCGCTCGTCGTCGGAAGACACGCTGCGGATCATGGCCGAGGAGCGCGCGGACGTGCCGGGCGGCGTGATGCACTGCTTCACCGAGCCGTGGCCCGTCGCCGAGCAGGCGCTCGCGCAGAACTTCCATATCTCGCTGTCGGGGATCGTCACGTTCAAGAATGCAACCGACGTGCAGGACGTCGCGCGGCGCGTGCCGCTCGACCGGCTGTTGATCGAAACCGACTCGCCGTACCTCGCGCCGGTGCCGTATCGCGGCAAGCCGAATGAACCTGCGTACGTCAGCCATGTCGGACGCTTTATCGCATCCGAGCGCGGGATTGCCGTCGAGGCGCTCGCCGATGCGACGACACAGAACTTTTTCCGGCTTTTCAAGATCGCCCGCTAACGACGCGCGGCCAGCCGACAACTCAGGGAAGGAGCCCACAACAATGACGAAGCCGACCACATATCTGCCCAAGCGCGCACTCGTCGCCGCCGCGCTCGTCGCGAGCGGCCTCTTCGCCGCCGCCGGCGCGCATGCCGAGTCGCTCGACGCGATCGTCAAGGCGGTCAAGTTCGACGACATCGCCGACATCGGCAAGCAGCTCAAGAGCGGCAAGCTCGATCCGAACACGCTCGCGCCGAACGGCGACCCGATCCTCGTGATCGCCGCGCGCGAGAAGTCCGACAAGGTTGCCGCCGCGATCGCCACGACGCCGAACGTCGACCTGGAGAAGGAAGACAAGGCCGGCGAGAACGCGCTGATGCTCGCATCGCTGAACGGCGACGTCGGGCTCGTCAAGCTGCTGATCGACAAGGGCGCGGAAGTCAGCAAGAAGGGCTGGGCGCCGCTGCATTACGCGGCGACCAACGGCCAGGACGAGGTCGTCAAGATCCTGCTCGACCACGACGCGTATATCGACACCGCATCGCCGAACGGCACGACGCCGCTGATGATGGCCGCGCGCGGGAACCACGCGACGACGGTCAACCTGCTGCTCGACCAGGGTGCCGATCCGCAGGTGAAGAACCAGCTCGGCATCACCGCGCTCGAGTTCGCGAAGCACTACAAGGCGCCGGACGCGATCGACATCCTGAGCAAGCGGACGGTGCGCGTCGGTGCGTCGGCGCCGGCAGATGCCCAAAAGAGTGCAAAATGACGGTTTCGGCGCGGTGGCGCAGCGCCCGGACGGCTGGAATCCGGCCGTCCGTGGGCGTCCGGCCGCCGCGCCGGTCAGCGCAGCAAGCGGCCCCCGGGCCGCATTGACATAAGGAACACCATGTTGCGGGCTATGTTTTGTGCCGCGGCGTTCGCCGTGCCGTTGTCGGCGGCGGCTTTCACGGGCGCGGATCTCGACCGGCTGTGCGCGAAGACGGACGTCAAGTCGCGGGCGTCGTGCGCGGCCTACATCGAAGGCGCCGCCGATGGCGTCTACAACACGATCGACGCGATCGGCGGCACCACGGGGCCGCGCGTCGGTCAGTATTTCTGCCTGCCGCCCGACATCCGGGCGCAGCAGATGACCGACGCGGTGCGCAAGTACATCGCGGAGAACCCGAAGCTGGCCGACTACAACGCGAGCACCGCGGTGTCGCTCGGTCTCGGCAAGGCGTTCCCGTGCAGGGGCGGCAGCTGATCTGACGCCGCGGCCGGGCGCGCGCGTTGCCCGGACGTCGCCGACGCATCCAGGACGAGGCCGCCGCGCCTCATAACCGAAGCATCCCGGGCGCCGATGATTTCAATCGAGGAATTGCAGCGCATCGCCGATGCGCCATTGCATGCGTGGCTCGGCACGCTGGGCGTGTCGGTCATCGTCGTGCTTGTCGTCGTGATCGTGCACCGTGTCGGCGCACGCATCGTCAAGCGCATCGCGCAACCGTATCCGTTGATGAGCGTGATCCTGCGCTACATCGACAAACCGTCGCTCGTCACGCTCGCGCTGCTCGCGCTCGAGTTCCTGTGGATCCAGGCGGACGAAGGCATGTCGTTCGTGGGCGGGATGCGCACCGCGGCCGCGGTCGGTTCCATCGTGTCGCTGACCTGGCTGCTGGTGCGGCTCGCGGCCGGCGTCGGCGACGCGATCATCCAGGCCCATCCGATGGACGCGGCCGACAATCTCCACGCACGACGCGTCCACACGCAGGCCAAGGTGCTCGTGCGAACCGTCATGGTGCTGATCGTGATCATCGGCACCGGCGCCGCGCTGATGACGTTCCCGAACGTGCGCCAGGTCGGCGCGAGCCTGCTGGCGTCGGCCGGCGTCGCGGGGCTGGTTGCGGGCATCGCCGCGCGGCCAGTGCTCGGCAACCTGATCGCCGGGCTGCAGATCGCGCTCACGCAGCCGATCCGGCTCGACGACGTCGTCGTGATCCAGGGCGAGTGGGGCCGCATCGAGGAAATCACGGGCTCGTTCGTGTCGGTGCGGCTGTGGGACCAGCGCCGGCTCGTCGTTCCGCTGCAGTGGATCATCGAAAACCCGTTCACGAACTGGACGCGCAGCAGCTCGGAGATCATCGGCACGGTGTACCTGTCGGTCGACTACCGCACGCCGCTCGCACCGCTGCGCGAGGAACTCGCGCGGCTCGTCCATGCGGCGCCCGAGTGGGACGGCCGCGTGCAGGTGCTGCAGGTGACCGACGCGACCGAGCGCACGATGCAGTTGCGCGCGCTCGTCAGCGCGGCCTACTCGTCGGCGTGCTGGGATCTGCGCTGTCGCGTGCGCGAGGGCTTGATCGCCTACCTGCAGGCGCGTTTTCCGCAATGCCTGCCGCGCAGCCGGATGGAGCTGTATCCGCACGATGCGGCGCTGGACGAGCCGAACCCCGAACGGCCGCACGCGCGGCCGCCCGCCGCCAGCACGGCGGCCAACACCGCGGCCGATCCAAAGGCCACCGAAGGCCGCTGAACGCGTGCCGATCCTCCTTTCCATGACCGCGCTGAACACGCTCGCCATCGCCAACTACCGCTCGCTGCGCGAGCTGATCGTGCCGCTCGCGGCGCTCACCGTCGTCACGGGGCCGAACGGCAGCGGCAAGTCGAGCGTGTACCGCGCGCTGCGGCTGCTCGCCGATACGGCGCAGGGGCGCGTGATTCCGTCGCTCGCGCGCGAAGGCGGGTTGCCGTCGACGCTCTGGGCCGGCCCCGAGCGCTTTTCGCGCGCCATGCTGAGCGGCGAAATGCCGGTGACCGGTACGGTGCGCAACGGGCCCGTGAGCCTCAAGCTCGGTTTCGCGGGCGACGATTTCGGTTATGCGATCGATCTCGGCCTGCCGGTCCCGAGCCGTTCGCAGTTCTCGCTCGATCCCGTCGTGAAGCGCGAATGCATCTGGGGCGGCGCGCTGCTGCGCCCGTCGACGCTGCTGGTCGACCGGCAGGGCGCGCAGATTCGCGCGCGCACCGGGTCGGGCGACTGGCACACGGTGCCGCAGCCGGTCGCGAGCTTCGACAGCATGATGACCGAGTTCGCCGATCCGGTCGGCGCGCCGGAGATGATCGCGGTGCGCGAGCGGATCCGGTCGTGGCGCTTCTACGACCATTTCCGCACGGATGCGCAGGCGCCGGCCCGGCAGTCGCACATCGGCACCCACACGCCGGTGCTCGCGGACGACGGCGCGGACCTGGCCGCCGCGCTGCAGACGATTCGCGAAATCGGGGATGCCGCCGCGCTCGATGCGGCGATCGACGACGCGTTTCCCGGCGCCTCGATCGACATCGACAACCCGGGCGGCCGCGGCCGCTTCGACGTGCTGATGCGCCAGCCGGGGCTGCTTCGGCCATTGTCGGCCGCCGAGCTGTCGGACGGCACGCTGCGCTATCTGCTGCTCGCGGCCGCGCTGCTGACGCCGCGGCCGCCCGCGCTGATGGTGCTGAATGAACCGGAGACGAGCCTGCACCCCGATCTGCTGCCGGCGCTCGGCCGCCTGATCGCGCAGGCCGCGCAACGTTCGCAGGTGCTGGTCGTGTCGCACGCGGCGCGGCTCATCGCGACGCTCGAACGCGAGGCCGGCTGCGAGTCGCTGGTGCTCGACAAGCAGCTCGGCGCGACCGTGCTCGTCGACGCGGATACGCGCAACCTGCCGCCGTGGAAGTGGCCGTCCCGCTGACGGGCGGGGCGGTGTGCGCGGCCCGCCGGCGACAGGCCGTCGGTCGCCCGTCGCCGGATGCCCGTCGCGCCGGTCCGGCCGTCCCGAAGCGGTATGGGCGGCCTGCGGGCGAATGTATCCTGTCTGTAACAACGTCCATAAAATGAAAGCCCGATGCTTCCGGGCATCGGGATCGCGAATAATAATGGGATGTTCGGCCGGCGCGATGCCGGCCGCATGCCGCATGCAGCGCGGTGTGCATCTGCCCCCCGTGCCGGCCGACCGAGGACACAGGAGACGTGGACCATGAGAATTGCCCAGATCGCCCCGCTGACCGAATCCGTGCCGCCGAAGCTGTACGGCGGCACGGAACGCGTCGTGTCCTACATCACCGAGGCGCTCGTCGACCTCGGCCATGACGTGACGCTGTTCGCCAGCGGCGATTCGACGACCCGGGCCAGGCTCGAACCGGTGTGGCCGCGCGCGTTGCGGCTCGACTCGTCGATCCGCGATCGCGTCGCCCCGCACATGCTGCTGATGGAGACGGTCGCGCGCCGCGCGAAGGATTTCGACGTGCTCCATTTCCACATGGACTACTACTCGTTTTCGGTTTTCAACCGGCAGGACACGCCGTACGTGACGACGCTGCACGGCCGGCTCGACCTGCCGGAGCAGCAACCGGTGTTCGACACGTTCAACACCGCGCCGGTGATCTCGATCTCGAATTCGCAGCGCCAGCCGCTGCCGCAGGCGAAATGGCTGACGACCGTGTACCACGGGCTGCCCGACGCACTGTACCTGCCGCAGCCCGTCGAGCCGCGCTATCTCGCGTTCCTCGGCCGGATCTCGCCGGAGAAGCGGGTCGACACGGCGATCCGCATCGCACGCCAGTGCGGGCTGCCGATCCGGATCGCAGCGAAGATCGACGCGGCGGACCAGGAATACTTCGAACGCGAGATCAAGCCGCTGTTCGCCCTCCCGCACGTCGAATACATCGGCGAGATCGCCGACCACCAGAAGGCCGAATTCCTGTCGGGCGCGCATGCGCTGCTGTTTCCGATCGACTGGCCGGAGCCGTTCGGGCTGGTGATGATCGAGGCGATGTCGTGCGGCACGCCGGTGATCGCGTTCAATCGCGGCGCGGTGCCGGAGGTGCTGGACGAAGGCGTGTCGGGCTTCATCGTCGAAGACGAGATCAGCGCGGTGGCCGCCGTGAACCGGCTGCACCTGCTGCCGCGCGCACGCGTGCGGCAGCGCTTCGAGGAGCGCTTCACGTCGCGGCGGATGGCGCAGCAGTATGTCGACGTGTACCAGTCGCTGATTCGCGCGCAGAAGCGCTCGCGCTTCAAGGTGATCGATTCGACGACCTGACGCGTCACGCGCGCGGATAAAAAAACGGCGATGCCCGCAAGGACATCGCCGTTTGTACATCGCCCGCGCGCGGTGCGCACGGGCGAGGACGCCTCGGCGTCAGATCTTCAGCTTCGAGACCTTCGTGCCGTTGATCGACACATCGCCCATCAGGCCGGCATTGGTCAGCACGATGACCTGGACCGGCGCGGTGGCCGTGGTCGTGTCGACCGCGCCGTTCGCGCCCATCTTCACGAGCGCGACCGATGCACCGGCGCCGGCTGCCCAGCCATCCGAGCCGCGGAATTCGTCGAGCGCTTCCTGCGTCATGAACAGGAACACGATCGCCTTCGACTGCGCGCCGGCCTGCAGGCCGACCGACAGCGACGACGTGTTGTAGTAGCCGACCGTGCTGCCGCCGACGCGCAGCGCGCCGTTGCCCGTCTGGCCGCCGACGATGAAGCCTGCCTGGATCACGTCCGGGAACACGAGCACGCCGCGCGACTTCGCGACGAGTTCGCGCGAACCCTTGACCGTGGAATACATGCGCGACAGCGTTGCATCGACGCTCGAGTCGATCGCCTGACGCTTCGACGCGTTGGTCGCGGCATTGTCGGGCTTGTCGGGGGTGGTGGTGCAACCGGTGAGCGCAAGGCTGCCGACGATGAGCGCAGCGGCGGCTTTCAGCACAAGGTTCCGTTTTTGCATCGTTCTTCTCCATCGGGTGATGTTCGGAGTGAGTCTCGCTCAAGGAGCGGATCACGTCGGCAGTTATATCACAGTGGATTACAACCCCTTTTCATTCGTGCATGAAAAGGCGTCAAATCGTTTTGGGGTGTCGCGGCGCGCCAACGGACGGACCGGCGCGCGTACGGCGATACGTCGCGCGGCCGGCCGGGGACGGCAGGAAAAGGGAAGGGGGCGTTGCTGCGCGTCAGTGCGGCGTGACGGGCGGTGCCGGCGGGGCGGGCGGCTTGATCGGCGGGCGCCGCAGCGCGCGGCGGATCAGCGCGATCACGACCCCGCACGCGAACAGGAACGCGGCCGGCACGACCCAGTAGCCGACGAATGCGTGCCACAGATAACCGGCGAGCGTATTGCGGCGCACCACGTATTCGTCCCGGGCCGCCTGCTGACGTGCCGCGTTGGCGGCCAGCACGTCGGCCGGGCAGCCGGCGGCGCGCGCCGCGTCAGGATCGCCGTGGCACTTCGCGGCGGCGCCTGCCGCCTGCTGTGCATCGGTGAGCTGCCAAGTGGTCAGCGCGAGCTGCAGGTCGGCCTTGTTGTACGCCATTTCCTCGCGGATCTCGCGCACGGCGACGATCGCGACGGGCACGGCCCAGAACACGATCACGATCAGCCAGCGGCGGAACCAGCGGTGTTGTCTCCATGCCATCCATGCCTCCGTTTGACGCGGCGTGCGCGTCCGTCTCGAGGGCGGCCCGATGGCGCTTCTTGTACTTGGGTGGGCCGCGTTGCAGCCATCATAGAAGAAATCGCGGCGAATTGCCGCACCATGTGGCGGCATTCGTACGGCTCGCGGGAGAGTGCGGCGGGAGGGCGGTGGAGCATATGGCGACGGCGGCGATGCCGTCGGCCGGACGGCACGGCAACGCATCCGGCGTCATCGCGCGCGTCGATGCGCGTGCAACGAAAATAAAAATGCCGCGCCCGCCGAAGCGGTGCGCGGCATTCGCGCGGGAGCGCCGGAACTCAGGCGGCCGGCTGGCTGCTCAGGCAACTCTTCATGAACGCCTTGCGGTCGTCGCCCTTCTTGTCGGCGGCCTGGGTGTTGCAGGCCTTCATCTTTTCCTGCTGCGACATCTTCTTCGCGGGCTTGGCCGACAGGCAGTCCTTCATGAACGCCTTGCGTTCGTCGCCCGTCTTGCCGGCGGCCTGGGTGTTACAGGCCTTCATCTTGTCCTGCTGGCTGTTCGCCGCGAAAGCGGGGGAAGCCAGCATGCCGCCGAGAAGCACTGCGGCTACGAGCGATTGGATTTTCATTTCGACACTCCCATGGGGTGAATTGCGTTTTATATCGACGCCGTCACGAAGCCCGGCGCAACGGAACAGGGTCACATCGCGCCGCGCGCTCCGATTATGGCAAATCAATGTGAAAACACCAAAACGGCATTCCTATAACGCGGCGGGCGGCGTGGCCGTTGACGGCGTGCGCTCGCCGGCGATCGGGACAAACCATGACGCGACGCGTTCGGCTCCGGTCTCGCGAACGTGACCTACCGGATGCCCGCCGCGAGCCATTACAATCGCGGCCATGAATACTCCGAACTCCGCAACTTCTTCGTCCGCGCCGGCGCTGCCGCGCATCGCCGTACTCGCCACCGGCGGCACGATCGCCGGCGCCGCGCCGGACGCCGCCAGCACGGCCGGCTATCAGGCCGGCGCGCTCGGCGTCAATTTCCTGCTCGACGCGGTGCCGGCGCTCGCGTCGGTCGCGCGCATCGATGCCGAGCAGGTCGCCAGCATCGACAGCAAGGATCTGGTGCTGCCGCTGTGGAATACGCTCGCCGCGCGCATCGACGCGCTGATGGCCGATCCGGCGATCGACGGCATCGTGATCACCCACGGTACCGACACGCTCGAGGAAACCGCGTACGCGCTGCATCTGGTCGTGACCGGCGACAAGCCGGTCGTGCTGACGGCCGCGATGCGGCCGGCCACCGCGCTGTCGTCCGACGGGCCGCTGAACCTGCTGAACGCGGTGACGGTCGCCGCTCACCCGGCCGCGCGCGGGCAGGGCGTGCTCGTCGCGTTCAACAACCGGATCCACGGCGCGCGCGACGTCGTGAAGACGAGCACTTACGCGGTCGACGCATTCCAGTCGCCGGAACTGGGCGCGCTCGGCTGGGTGCAGGACGGCCGCGTCGAATTCGCGCGCCGCGTGACGCGTTCGCGCGATGCGCACCTGGCGATCGCGGCCACGTGGCCGCCGGTCGAAGTCGTCGCGAGCTATGCGGGCGTGACGCGCACGGCCGTCGACGCGCTCGTCGCGGCCGGCGTGCGCGGCCTCGTCGTCGCGGGCACCGGCAACGGGTCGATCCACGCGACGCTGCAGGCGGCGCTCGCCGATGCGGCGAAAGCGGGTGTCGCCGTGGTGCGTGCGTCGCGCGTCGGCTCGGGGCACGTGATGCGCAACGGCGCCGCGAACGACGACGCGCTCGGTTTCGTGAGCGCCGGGTCGCTGAGCCCGTTCAAGGCACGCGTGCTGCTGATGCTCGCGCTCGCGAACGGCATGAACGGGCGCGACGCGCTGCAACGCGCATTCGACACGCTGTGACCGCTGGCCGCCGATCGGGCGGCGCGCATGAAAAAAAGGCAGGCCATCGGCCTGCCTTTTTTGCGTCAGTGCTGCGCGAATGCTCAGGACTGCGGCGGAATAACGAGCTTCTGGCCCGGATAGATCCGGTCCGGGCTCGACAGCATCGGCTTGTTCGCCTCGAAGATCGCCGGGTACTTGTTCGCGTCGCCGTACACTTCCTTGGCGATCGCCGACAGCGTGTCGCCCGGCTTCACGTCGTGGTACTGAACTTCCGGATCGTCCGGCTGCAGATCGTCGTCGTTGACACCCGCGACGCCTTGCACGTTGCCTGCGGCGACCTTGACCTTCGCCTTCGTGTCGAGGTCGGCGACGCTGCCCGACAGCGTGACGGTGCGCGATGCGCCGTCGAACGCGACCGTCAGGTTCGACGTGTCGAGACCTTGCGTGTTGATGTAGTTCTTGATCGCATCGGCCGCGGTCTGGTTCGCGGCATTCGGATCTTCCGCTGCTTGCGCATCGGCGTGACCCAGCAGTTTTTCACCCGCCTCTTTGATAAACGAAAGAAGACCCATCGCTGCACTCCCTAGGTGGTTGAAAAGAAAACGCGCCGTGAAGTGGCGAAAAAAACACCGCGCTGGGCGCGATCACCGGAGTGAGCGCAGGCGCGGCGGATTTCTCGAAAGGCGTGGCGAAAGTGTAGGCGTTCATCGCGACGATTGCATGAAAAATCGCACGCCCGAACGTAAAGAAGTGTAATACGCGAAATCCGACAGGCGGACACCCGACGACGACGTCTGACCGACCAAGGCTTCCCCGGCGTCGCCGGGTGCCGCTGCGGACCCCACCACGCCGCTCTCAGCCCAGAGCGGCGTTTTTCGCCCCGCCATGCACGCATTTCAGCAATGCGCGGCGGGGCGCCCCATCGTGATGCACGCGCAGGCGCGCATCGATGCGACCGGCCGTAGCCGGATCGCGTGTGTGCGTCACGCGTTCGCCGTTGCAGCGATACGCGCGTCGTTGCGTCGGCGTTACGCGGCCGGCGTCTGGCCGATCTCGAAGTTGGACATGATCTCGAGCGCACGCACGAGTGCCGAGTGATCCCACGCCTTGCCGCCGTGCGATGCGCACACGCTGAACAGCTGCTGCGCGCTCGCCGTGTGCGGCAGCGCGAGGCCGAGCTTGCGTGCGCCGTCGAGCGCGAGGTTCAGGTCCTTCTGGTGCAGCTCGATGCGGAAGCCCGGATCGAACGTGCGCTTCGTCATGCGCGCGCCGTGCACTTCGAGGATGCGCGACGCGGCGAAGCCGCCCATCAGCGCCTGGCGCACGCGCTCCGGATCGGCGCCCGAGCGGGCGGCGAACAGCAGCGCTTCGCCGACCGCTTCGATGTTCAGCGCGACGATGATCTGGTTCGCGACCTTGCAGGTCTGGCCCGCGCCGTTGTCGCCGACGAGCGTGATGTTCTTGCCCATCTTCTCGAACAGCGGCTTCGCGCGCTCGAAGGCTTTCTCCGGGCCGCCGACCATGATCGTCAGCGTCGCTTCGCGGGCGCCGACTTCGCCGCCGGACACCGGCGCGTCGAGGTAGTCGCAGCCGAGCGCGTTGATCTGCTTCGCGAATTCCTGCGTGTCGAGCGGCGAGATCGAGCTCATGTCGATCACGAGCTTGCCGGCCGTCAGACCCTTCGCGACGCCGTCGTCGGCGAACAGCACGTTACGCACGTCGGGCGTGTCCGGCACCATCGAGATGATGATGTCGGCGTTCTGCGCGACTTCGGTCGAGTTCGCGACGACCTTCGCGCTGGCGCGCAGGTCGTCGGGAATCGGGAACGCACCGTTCACGACGAGCTGATGATCGCCCTTGAGCAGGTTGCGCGCCATGTGCGCGCCCATGATGCCGAGGCCGATGAAACCGATGGTTGCCATGTGTGAAAGTCTCCTATTGGGGCGTATGTGGGAAAGCCGCGGGAAGGGCGGATCTCAGGCGGCGCGACGCGCCGAGCCCGGTGCGCAGCCGGCGACGCTTTGCAGCCAGCCGAGCCCTTCCGTCGTGGTGGTGCGAGGCTTGTATTCGCAGCCGACATAGCCGGCGTAGCCGAGCCGGTCGAGCAGCGCGAACAGGAACGCGTAATTGATCTCGCCCGTACCCGGCTCGTTGCGGCCCGGGTTGTCCGCGAGCTGGACGTGGCCGATCGATGCGAGGTTGCGTTCGATCGTCGCGGCCAGTTCGCCTTCCATGCGCTGCATGTGATAGATGTCGTACTGCAGGAACAGGTTGTCCGAGCCGACCGCGCGGATCACGTCGAGCCCTTCGGACGAGCGGTTCAGCGCGAAACCGGGGATGTCGAAGCTGTTGCACGGCTCGACCAGCAGACGGATGCCTTCGCGCTTCAGCGCGTCGGCGGCGAAGCGCAGGTTGTCGACGATCGTGACGAACGTCTTGTCGCGCGCCGTGCTCGCCGACGGAATGCCGACGAGGCAGTTCAGCTGCGGCACCTTCAGCGCCTTCGCGTACTCGATCGCACGGCCAACCCCTTCCTGGAACTCGCCGACGCGATCGGGCAGGCACGCGATGCCGCGCTCGCCCTGGTCCCAGTTGCCGGCGGGCAGGTTGTGCAGCACGAGGCGCAGGCGGTGCGTCTCGAGCCGTTCGGCGAGCTCCTCTTTCGCGTACGGGTACGGGAACAGGAACTCGACGGCGTCGAAGCCCGCGTCCGCGGCCGCCTTGAAGCGGTCGAGGAACGGCACTTCGTTGAACAGCATGGTCAGGTTTGCAGCAAACTTCGGCATGAGCTAAGCCTCTTCGGTCGGTCAGTCAAAAAATGTCGTGCGGATCAGTCGAGCATCGAGATCGCGGTCGGCGCGTGTTCGGCCTTCTCGGCGAGTTCCTCGAACTCGTTGATCGCGTCGATTTCGGTGCCCATCGAGATGTTCGTCACGCGCTCGAGGATCACTTCGACGACGACCGGCACGCTGAACTCTTCCGCGAGCGCCTGCGCCTGCTTCAGCGCCGGCTCGATCTCTTCCGGCTTGAACACGCGCAGCGCCTTGCAGCCGAGGCCTTCGGCGACCGCCACGTGGTCGACGCCATAGCCGTTCAGCTCCGGTGCGTTGACGTTGTCAAACGCAAGCTGCACGCAGTAGTCCATGTCGAACGCACGCTGCGCCTGGCGAATCAGGCCGAGGTACGAGTTGTTCACGACGACGTGCACGTACGGCAGCTTGAATTGCGCGCCGGCGGCCAGCTCCTCGATCATGAACTGGAAGTCGTAGTCGCCCGACAGCGCGACGATCGGACGGCGCGGGTCGGCCGCACGCACGCCGAGCGCGGCGGGGATCGTCCAGCCGAGCGGGCCGGCCTGGCCGCAATTGATCCAGTTGCGCGCCTTGAACACGTGCAGGAACTGCGCGGCGGCGATCTGCGACAGGCCGATCGTGCTGACGTAGCACGTGTCGCGGCCGAACACCTTGTTCATTTCTTCGTACACGCGCTGCGGCTTGACCGGCACGTTGTCGAAGTGGGTCTTGCGCTGCAGCGTGCGCTTGCGTTCCTGGCACTCGGACACCCACGCGCTGCGGTCCTTCAGCTTGCCGGCGGCCTTCCATTCCTGCGCGACGGCGACGAACAGCTCCAGCGCGGCCTTCGCATCCGACACGATGCCGAGATCCGGGCCGAACACGCGGCCGATCTGGGTCGGCTCGATGTCGACGTGCACGAACTTGCGGCCCTTCGTGTAGACCTCGACGCTGCCCGTGTGGCGGTTCGCCCAGCGGTTGCCGATGCCGAGCACGAAGTCGGACGCGAGCATCGTCGCGTTGCCGTAGCGGTGCGACGTCTGCAGGCCGACCATGCCAGCCATCAGCGGGTGGTCGTCCGGAATCGCGCCCCACGACATCAGCGTCGGGATCACGGGCACGCCGATCGTTTCGGCGAACTGGACGAGCAGGTCTTCGGCCGCCGCGTTGAGCACGCCGCCGCCCGACACGATCAGCGGCTTGTCCGCGTCGTTGAGCATCGCGAGCGCCTTCTCGATCTGCGCGCGGGTCGCCGCGGGCTTGTAGACCGGCAGCGGTTCGTAAGTGTCGATGTCGAATTCGATCTCGGCGAGCTGCACGTCGATCGGCAGGTCGACCAGCACCGGGCCCGGGCGGCCCGAGCGCATCAGATGGAACGCCTGCTGGAACACGCGCGGCACCAGCGCCGGCTCGCGCACGGTGACGGCCCATTTGGTGACGGGCTTCGCGATCGACTCGATGTCGACGGCCTGGAAGTCTTCCTTGTACAGGCGCGCACGCGGTGCCTGGCCCGTGATCGCGAGGATCGGAATCGAGTCGGCCGATGCGGAGTAGAGGCCGGTGATCATGTCGGTGCCGGCGGGGCCCGACGTGCCGATGCACACGCCGATGTTGCCCGGCGCGGCGCGCGTGAAGCCTTCGGCCATGTGCGACGCACCCTCGACGTGGCGGGCCAGCACGTGGCTGATGCCGCCCGACTTGCGCATCGCGGAATAGAACGGGTTGATTGCCGCGCCCGGCACGCCGAATGCGGTCTGGATGCCTTCCTTCTCGAGCACGAGTACGGCTGCGTCGACGGCTCTCATCTTGGCCATGAATGTCTCCTTGAATGTGCGGATCTTGCGAATCGGTCTGTTGGGAACACTTTAGGGACGCAGGAAAGGTTTGATAAGATCAGCCGAAGTCGCTTATTTCGAAACTAAAAGTATGGAATGACGGCCGGACGGGGCTTCCCGCCGGTGTCGGAGCCGGGACGGAGACGGGAGATGGATCGTTTCAAGCAGATCGAGACGTTCGTGCGGGTCGCGGACGCGGGCAGCCTCGCGGCGGCCGCGCTCGAGGAGGGTGTGTCGCCGGTGGTGCTCGGGCGGCGCATCGACGCGCTGGAGAAGCGCCTCGGCGTGAAGCTGATGTACCGCTCGACGCGGCGGCTGGTGGTGAGCGAGGAGGGCGCCGCGTTCCTCGAGCGCTGCCGCGGGCTGCTGTCCGAATGGGACCAGGCCGAGAACGAGCTGGCCGCCGGCCGCCGCGCGGTCAGCGGGCACCTGATCGTATCCGCGCCGGCCGCGTTCGGCCGCAAGCACGTGGCGCCGCACGCGCCCGGTTTCCTCGTCGACAAGCCGGAAATGCAGCTGTCGTTCAACCTGACCGATCGCGTCGTCGATCTCGTGCGCGAAGGCTACGACCTGTCGATCCGGATCGGCGGCTCGGTCGACCCGAACTTCGTCGCGGTAAAGCTCGCGTCGAACCGGCGTGTCGTGTGCGGCACGCCCGACTATTTCCGCCGCCACGGCCGGCCGAAGTCGCTCGACGACCTGCTCAGGCACAACTGTCTCGCCTTCAACCTGCAGGGGGGCCAGAACCGCGGCTGGTATTTCCAGCGCCACGGCAAGATCGTGACGATGCGGGTGGCCGGCAATCTCGACTGCAACGACGGCGAGCTGCTGCATCGCTGGGTGGCGGAAAGCCTCGGGCTCGGCTGGCGCTCGACTTGGGAAATTGCCGCGCAGCTCGAGACGGGCGAACTCGAGACGGTGCTCGACGAATATGCGCTGCCGGACTACGACATCCTCGCGGTCTATCCGCAGCAACGCTACGTGCCCGCGCGCGTGCGCTACTTCATCGACTACCTGCGCGAAGCGTATGCGCGCCCAGGCTACTGG
The DNA here is from genome assembly GCF_902833125.1 of Burkholderia sp. BCC1640. NCBI lineage: Bacteria > Pseudomonadati > Pseudomonadota > Betaproteobacteria > Burkholderiales > Burkholderiaceae > Burkholderia > Burkholderia sp. BCC1640. The sequence continues at coordinate 146,912 of NZ_CADFEF010000011.1, forward strand.
AGCACCACGCCGTAACGGGCGCGGCAGGTTCCGGCATTTTTTTGCGCATCGTCGGCTGCATGCGGGAATAAACTCGACGCAGCGGCGGTAAGGTCATCGAGTGCGCACGCTGCCGGTCTGTCCGGGCACCGGGCGCGGAACGGGCGCGGCTTCGGCCGCCGGGACGAGGGAGGCCATGTGGGGCAAGCCGGACAGGCGGTCGACGAACGGACGGAGGGCGACGCGGTCGCGCGCGGCGAGCGGTTTCGCGCGCTCGTGCTGCCGCATCTTGACGCCGCGTACAACCTCGCGCGCTGGCTGAGCGGCAATGCGGGCGACGCGGACGACGTCGTCCAGGACGCGTGCATGCGCGCGCTGCGCTTCGTCGACTCGTGCCGCGGCGACAACGCGCGGCCGTGGCTGCTGACGATCGTGCGCCACACTTGGTACACCGAATGGCGCCGCCGTACCCACGCGCACGAGGTTGCATTGCCGGATACGCTCGACGACACGGAGGTGCCCGACGACTGGCAGCCGGCGACCGAGGATCCGCTCGCGCAGTTGCTGCGCGGCGAGAACGTGCGGCTCGTGAACACGGCGCTCGCGAAGCTGGCGCCCGAATATCGCGAGGTGCTGGTGCTGCGCGAGATGGAGGATTTGAGTTACCGCGAGATCGCGGCGATCGCCGACGTGCCCGTCGGCACCGTGATGTCGCGGCTTGCGCGCGGCCGGCGCAGGCTCGCCGCGCTGCTGGGCGACGCGGCGGCGCCGGCGTCGACGTCCAAACCCGCGCCGGGACGAGCGTCGGCAAGCGGAACCGCATCGGAGGCGATCGATGGACTGTAACGAAGCGCGAGCGTTGCTGGACGCGGACGTCGACCGCGAGCTGTCGGCGCCCGATGCATTGCGCATCCAGCGGCATGTCGAAGGGTGCGACGCGTGCCGCCGCGAACGCGAACGAATCGTCGCGCTGGGGCGGATCGTGCGGCAGGCCGACTATCATCGCGCGCCGAATGCGCTGCGGGCGAGCATCCTCGCGGGGCTGCCGGCGGCGGGCGGCGCGGGAGAGCGCAGCCAGGCCCACGCGGCACCTGGGCCTGACGTGGCGGCGCGGCCGCGGCCTCGACCGAACGGTCGCCGCTGGTTTTCATGGCCGACCGGGCGCGGCGAGCCGGCTCGCCCGGCGCCTGCCGGGCCGGGGCCGCGTGTCCCGGCGCTGCCGGGACTCGGCTGGGGCATGGCGCTGGTGATCGCGCTGGCCGCGGCCGCCGGGATGGTGGTGTCCACGCGCCACGCCGAAACCGGCCAGACGGTCGACGAACTGGTCGCGAGCCACGTTCGGGCCGGCCTGTCGGCGCGCGACATCGACGTGATCTCGACCGACCGGCATACGGTCAAGCCGTGGTTCAACGGCCGACTCGACTATGCGCCGCCGGTCGAGGACCTGTCGGCGAGCGGTTTCCCGCTGGCCGGGGGGCGGCTCGACTATGTCGGGCGGCGTCGCGTCGCAGTGCTCGTCTACCGGTATCGGCAGCACGTGATCGACGTGTACGTGTGGCCGGCCGGCGTCGGGCGGCAAGCTGCGCCGTATGCGGCCGTGTCGCAGGGGTACGCGCTCGACCGCTGGGATGCGGCCGGGATGACGTGGTGGGCCGTGACCGACGCCGAGCCGTCGGCGCTGGACGCGTTCAGGACGGCGCTCGACGCGCGACTGGGCGGGGCGCGCAGCGAGTGACGGCAGGCCGCGTCGCCGGAACGTTATCCCATGCGCGATGCTCCGTCCCCGATTCATGAACAGGTGCGCCGACGGCCTTTTCGGCTGTCGGCGCCGTTCAAGTCTTTGAAAACATGGCCGAATCCGGTCGGAAATCGTCGATCGGTGTTGCATGCGCCCCGTATCCGGGTTAGAATCTTCGGCTTCTCACTTGCCACACCGGTTCAGACGCCCGGGTGGCTTTAATCCACAAGGAGTGTGTAATGCGTCATTACGAAATCGTATTCATCGTGCACCCCGATCAGAGCGAGCAAGTGCCCGCGATGATCGAGCGTTACAAGACCACGATCACGACGCACGGCGGCCAGATCCACCGTGTCGAAGACTGGGGCCGTCGCCAGCTGGCCTACATGATCGAGAAACTCGCGAAGGCTCACTACGTCTGCATGAACATCGAGTGCGACCAGACGACGCTCGACGAACTCGAACACGCGTTCAAGTTCAACGACGCCGTGCTGCGTCACCTCATCGTCAAGATGAAGAAGGCCGAGACCGGCCCGTCGCCGATGATGAAGGAAGTTCAGCGCGAAGAAGCCAAGAAGGCGGCTGCAGCTCAGCCGACCGAAGCGCAGGCTTAAGTTCGTCACTCATTAAGCCATCAAGGAGCGCGCCACTCACGTGAACAGGTTGCAATTGACGGCGAGCGTCGTCGAACGCGCACCGGTGCGATATACGCCGGCAGGTGTTCCGATCGCAAGCGCCACGTTGCATCACCGCACGGAAGTCGTCGAAGCAGGCATTCCCCGTCAGGTCGAAATGACGATCGAGGCGGTGGCGGCCGGTGAGGCGAGCGGCAAGCTGGAAAGTCGTGAGATGGGCGTCGAAACGCTGTTCACGGGCTTTCTGGCAAAGAAGAGCCGCAACGCGAGAACCTTGGTGTTTCACATCACTGCATTGCAGGACATAGGAAAGGACTGAAATCATGGCCCGCCCGACTGGTAAGAAATTCGACAAGCGTCGTCAGCAACAAAACCCGCTCTTCAAGCGCAAGAAGTTCTGCCGTTTCACGGCTGCCGGCGTCGAGCAGATCGACTACAAGGACACGGAAACGCTGAAGGACTTCATCGGCGAAAACGGCAAGATCACGCCGGCTCGTCTGACGGGTACGAAGGCGCACTATCAGCGTCAGCTGGACACGGCAATCAAGCGTGCGCGTTTCCTCGCGCTGCTGCCGTACACCGATCAGCACAAGGCGTAATCAGGCGACGCAATAAGGAGAATTCGAATGCAAATCATTCTGTTGGAAAAAGTCGCCAATCTGGGCAACCTGGGCGATATCGTCAAGGTCAAGGACGGTTACGCTCGCAACTTCCTGATCCCGAACCGCAAGGCTCGCCGTGCAACGAAGGAAGCGATCGCCGAATTCGAAGTTCGCCGCGCTGAACTCGAAAAGATCGCCGCTGAAAAGCTGGCGGCATCGCAGGCAGTCGGCGAGAAGCTGAACGGCCAGTCGTTCGAAATCACGCAAAAGTCGGGCGTCGACGGCCGTCTGTTCGGCTCGGTCACGAACGGCGACGTCGCGGAACTGCTGAAGAAGGCAGGTTTCGAAGTCGAGAAGCTGCAAGTTCGCATGCCGGAAGGCCCGCTGAAGATGATCGGCGAGCACAACGTTCAGGTCGCGCTGCACACGGACGTCGTCGTCGACGTCACGGTCAACGTGATCGGCGACCACGCGTAAGCGTATGCAAGCTTTCCGGGCGGCTTCCGCCGTCCGGACAAGGGCAGGCGCCCGGGCAACCGGGGCCTGCCTTTTTTATTGCCCGATCGCCGGAGCGGTAGCGCTGCCGCGATCAATTCGCGATAATCCCAACCCATGAACGCGCCGCAAGATCCTCAAATCGAATCGCTGAAAGTCCCGCCGCATTCGGTCGAAGCCGAGCAGTCGGTGCTCGGCGGCCTGTTGCTCGACAACGCGGCATGGGACCGGATTGCCGACTTCCTGTCGCAGGGCGACTTCTATCGCTACGACCATCGGATCATCTACGAGCACATCGGCCGGTTGATCGCGTCGACGCGCCCGGCCGACGTCGTGACCGTGTACGAAGCGCTGACCACGTCCGGCAAGGCCGACGACGTCGGCGGCCTCGCGTACCTGAACGCACTCGCGCAGAATACGCCGAGCGCCGCGAACATCCGTCGCTACGCGGAAATCGTGCGCGACCGCGCGGTGCTGCGTCGGCTCGTGTCGGTCGCCGACGAAATCTCGGCCGACGCGTTCAATCCGCAGGGCAAGGAAGTTCGCCAGCTGCTCGACGAGGCCGAATCGAAGGTGTTCTCGATCGCCGAAGAGGGCGCGCGCGGCAACCAGGGCTTTCTCGAGATCGGCCCGCTGCTCACGCAGGTCGTCGAGCGCATCGACACGCTGTATCACACCGCGAACCCGAGCGACGTCACGGGCACGCCGACGGGCTTCGTCGACCTCGACCGGATGACGTCCGGGATGCACGGCGGCGAACTGATCATCGTCGCAGGGCGGCCGTCGATGGGTAAGACCGCATTTTCGATGAACATCGGCGAATACGTCGCGGTCGAGTACGGGTTGCCGGTCGCGGTGTTCTCGATGGAAATGCCGGGCACGCAGCTTGTGATGCGTATGCTCGGTTCGATCGGCCGGCTCGACCAGCACCGGATGCGTACCGGCCGGCTGACGGACGAAGACTGGCCGAAGCTGACGCACGCGGTGCAGAAGATGAGCGAGGCGCAGCTCTTCATCGACGAGACGGGCGGCCTGAACCCGATGGAATTGCGCTCGCGCGCGCGGCGTCTGGCCCGCCAGTGCGGCAAGCTCGGTCTGATCATCGTCGACTACCTGCAGCTGATGTCGGGCTCGTCGCAGGGCGAGAACCGCGCGACCGAAATCTCGGAAATCTCGCGATCGCTGAAGAGTCTGGCCAAGGAGCTGGATGTACCGGTGATCGCGCTGTCGCAGTTGAACCGCGGGCTGGAACAGCGTCCGAACAAGCGCCCGGTGATGTCCGATTTGCGTGAATCGGGCGCAATCGAACAGGACGCGGACGTGATCCTGTTCATCTATCGTGACGAGGTCTACAATCCGGACAGCCCGGACAAGGGTACGGCCGAAATCATCATCGGCAAGCAGCGTAACGGCCCGATCGGACCCGTTCGGCTCACGTTCCTGGGCCAATACACGAAGTTCGACAACTTTGCGGGGGCGCAGAACTTCTACGGCGAGTAACACTTCTTCGCCAGATGTAAACCGTTATTTCACCAAGCGTTGTATCCAATCCCGGCGCGCGCATATGCGCGCGTCGCGTCGCAACCGAAAACGGTACAATATCGCCCGTTTTCGTGACAGTCGTTTGACAATCTCTCAGGAATCCCATGTTCGGTCGATTCATGCCCACCGAGGGCAAGTTCTTTGAACTCTTCAACGCGCACGCGAAGCACATCGTTTCCGGTGGCCGCGAGCTCGAACTGCTGATCGACAATCTCGCCGACGCCGAGATTCACAAGCAAAACGTGCAGACCGCCGAGAAGGCCGCTGACAAGCTGACGCATGAAGCGATCGATCTGCTGCACAAGACCTTCATCACGCCGCTCGATCGCGACGAGATCCACAAGCTGATCACGACGATGGACGACATCCTCGACCTGATGGAGGACGTCGCGACGGCCGTATCGCTGTACGACGTGCAATCCGTCACGTCCGAGGCGAGCCAGCTCGCGCACATCGTCACGCAGTCGGCGCAGCACGTGCAGCAGGCCGTCGGATTGCTGTCCGACATGAAGCAGTCGGCGCAGATCCTCAAGCAGTGCGAGGAGATCGACCGCTGGGAGTCGGAGGCCGATCGCGTGCTGCGCGCGGCAATGTCGAAGCTGTTCCGCGAGGAAGACGACGTGAAGACGCTCATCAAGCTGAAGGCGATCTACGAACTGCTCGAGGAGATCACCGACAAGTGCGAGGACGTCGCGAACATCATCGAAGGCATCGTGCTGGAAAACGCCTGAGCGGATCACGATGCATTCGATACAACTCGCCCTATGGATGGTCGCGACGCTGGTGCTCGTCGCGCTCGTATTCGACTTCATGAACGGCTTTCACGACGCGGCGAACTCGATCGCCACCGTCGTGTCGACCGGGGTGCTGAAACCCCAGCAGGCCGTGGTGTTCGCGGCCGCGTTCAACGTCATCGCGTATTTCATCTTCCACCTGAAAGTCGCGCAGACGGTCGGTAAAGGCACGATCGATCCCGAGATCGTCGACCACTATGTCGTGTTCGGCGCGCTGGTCGGTGCGATCGGCTGGAACGTGATCACGTGGTATTACGGGATTCCGTCGAGCTCGTCGCATGCGCTGATCGGCGGCCTCGTCGGCTCCGCGCTCGCGAAGTCCGGCTGGAGCTCGCTGAACATCGACGGCCTGATGAAGACCGTCGCGTTCATCTTCATCTCGCCGCTGCTCGGCTTCATCCTCGGCTCGCTGTTCATGCTCGGCGTGTCGTGGCTGTATTTCCGTACCGCACCCAGCAAGGTCGACCGGCGCTTCCGCCGGCTCCAGCTGCTGTCGGCCGGTCTGTACAGCCTCGGTCACGGCGGCAACGACGCCCAGAAGACGATCGGTATCATCTGGATGCTGCTGATCGCGTCGGGCTATGCGTCGGCGACGTCCGACGCGCCGCCCGCGTGGGTGATCGGCGCGTGCTACCTGTCGATGGGTCTCGGCACGCTGTTCGGCGGCTGGCGCATCGTCCGCACGATGGGCCAGAAGATCACGAAGCTCAAGCCGGTCGGCGGTTTCTGTGCCGAAAGCGGCGGGGCGATCACGCTGTTCATCGCGTCGTTCCTCGGCATTCCGGTGTCGACCACGCACACGATCACCGGTGCGATCGTCGGCGTCGGCGCGACGCAGAAGCTGTCGGCCGTGCGCTGGGGCGTTGCCGGCAATATCGTGTGGGCCTGGGTGCTGACGATTCCGGCGTCCGCGCTGATCGCCGCGGGCGGATGGTGGGTCGGGCATCAGATCTTCTGATTCCGACGCTCACTGACGACGCGACATGCGCCGCACACCGAAAGGTTGCGGCGCATTTTCTTTGGAGATCGGGAAAGGCGCAGATGGGCCGGGAATGGCGGGGTTGTGGCCGGGATGAGGCCGGTCAGTAACTGCCGTTCGCGAAGCGGGCGATCGGATCGTCCGCGGTGCCGGTGCGCGGGCCGAGCGGTGCGGATTGCGTCGACGCACGCAGTACCTGCACGGGCTCGACGCCGCGCGGCAACGTCGCGGCGGCGGCGGGCGGGGGCTCCGCATCGAACGCGGCAGCCTGGGCGGCCGTCAGTGCCATCGTCGGAATCTGCGTGCCGGTTTCCGTCGGGGCCGTGGTCGCCGTCGTCGCGGTCATCTCGCCATTCGCGGATGCCGCCTGCTGCTGGGCTGCCGGCATGCGCGGCGACGGAGGTTCGTACGGATCGGCGGTCGTGGCGGCTGCCGGGGCGACCGCTGCGGTCGATACGACCGGCACTGCCTGGATGACTGGAGCCGGCGACGGTGCCGCGCCGGCTTGTGACGAAGCGTAGGCCGGCTGTCGCGGCGAGGCGGCTGCAACGACCGGGGCCGGTGCGGCCGTCGGCGCATCGCGCCGTGCCTCGTAGGTCGGTGCATCGAACGGCGTCGGCGTGCCGCGCGGCGGCGCGACGCGACGAATGCCGTCGAAGCGCTTGGCCCAGTACGGGTTCGTCAGGTAGTCGAGCCGCACGGTGCCGCCGGTCGACGGCGCGTTGACGAAGCGCAGCTTGCCGACGTAAATGCCGACGTGCGAATGCGGGCGGCCGGTCGTATTGAAGAAGATCAGGTCGCCCGGCGCGACTTGGTCGGGGTCGATCGACACGCCGCGGCTGCTCATGTCGGCGGTCGTGCGCGGCAGGTTCACGTCGGCCGCGCGGCCGATCACGTAGCGCACGAGCCCGCTGCAGTCGAAGCCGCTCGTCGGCGTGTTGCCGCCCCAGCGATACGGCACGCCGACGAGGCTCATCGCCTGGATCGAAATCTCTTCCTGACCGACGCTGTGATCGACGAATTTCGGGAAATTGGCGGGCGCCGGGAACGCGCGCGGCGTCGTGATCTTCATGCCGGAGGTGCGCGAGGCCGACTGCGGCGGCACGCTGGAGCAGGCCGCGAGCAGTGAAACGACGGCGACGGGAACCCAGATTCGAAGCATGACAAGGCGGACGAGCGCGGAACGCTCGCGAATCGTATGACAACAGACAGACCCGATGGTAGACGTTCCGGCGGGGCTTAGGCAACCATTCCTGAGAATTTACTTGAAGTTTCGCGCGTAAGTGAGGCTGTTGCGTAACGAAGCGTGACCAACGTTTCCGACCCCAAAAATAAAAACGGCGCTCCGGAAACGGAGCGCCGCATGGCGTTGACGGCTGGCGGGCAGCCGGTCGCGCGTTAGAGGATGTCCGACGCGTAGTCGGCGAGCCGCGAGCGTTCGCCGCGCGCGAGCGTGACGTGGCCGCTGTGGCCCCAACCCTTGAAGCGGTCGACGACGTAGGTCAGGCCCGAACTGCCTTCGGTCAGGTAAGGCGTGTCGATCTGCGCGATGTTGCCGAGGCACACGATCTTCGTGCCGGGGCCCGCGCGCGTGACGAGCGTCTTCATCTGTTTCGGCGTGAGGTTCTGCGCTTCGTCGATGATCAGGTACTTGTCGACGAACGTGCGCCCGCGCATGAAGTTCATGCTCTTCACCTTCAGGCGCGAACGGATCAGCTCCTGCGTCGCCGCGCGGCCCCATTCGCCGGCTGCGTCGTCGGTTTTCTGCAGCACTTCGAGGTTGTCGTCGAATGCGCCCATCCACGGCTGCATCTTCTCTTCCTCGGTGCCGGGCAGGAAACCGATGTCCTCGCCGACGGGCACGGTCGCGCGCGTCACGATGATCTCGTTGTAGCGCTTGTCGTCGAGCACCTGCGCGAGGCCGGCCGCGAGCGCGACGAGCGTCTTGCCGGTGCCGGCCTGGCCGAGCAGCGTGACGAAGTCGATCTCGGGGTTCATCAGCAGGTTCAGCGCGAAGTTCTGCTCGCGGTTGCGCGCGGTGATGCCCCACACGTTGTTCTTGTGGTGGCTGTAGTCGCGCAGCGTCTGCAGCAGCGCCGTCTTCCCGTTCAGCTCGCGGACGATCGCATGGAACGTCGGTTCGCCGTTCTGCGGCTCGAGATAGACGAACTCGTTGACGAGCATCGACGCGACGAGCGGGCCCGTCACGCGGTAATACGTGGTGCCCGTCTTCGTGTCCTGCCAGCTCTCCATGCCCTTTGCGTGCCGGGTCCAGAAGTCCTGCGGCAGTTCGCGCACGCCGGTATAGAGGAGGTCCTTGTCCTCGAGTACCTGGTCGTTGAAGTAGTCTTCCGCGGGCAGGCCGAGCGCGTGCGCCTTGATCCGCATGTTGATGTCTTTCGACACCAGCACGACCTGACGGTCCGGCCGGTCGCGCTGCAGCGCGCGCACGACGCCCAGGATCTGGTTGTCGGCCTTGCCTTCGGGCAGGCCTTCGACGGGCGGAATGTTGGTGAGCGTCGTCTGGAAGTGCAGGCGGCCGAGCGCCTCGCGGCTGCCGAGGCGCGACAGCGGAATGCCGTTCGTGATCAGGCCCGCGTCGGCGACCAGGGCGTCGAGCGTGCGGCTCACCTGGCGCGCGTTGCGCGCGACTTCCGACATCCCCTTCTTGTGGTTGTCGAGTTCCTCGAGCGTCATCATCGGCAGATAGACGTCGTGTTCCTCGAAGCGGAAGAGGCTGCTCGGGTCGTGCATCAGCACGTTGGTGTCGAGCACGAACAACTTTTGCAGTTCGGCCTCGGCCGGCTTGCGGCTGCGCGACTTCGTCGCGGCGCCGGCATCGCGTGCGGGCGCCGCGGCCGGTTTCCCGGCGGCGGGCTTGTCGTGGCGTGCCTCGACCGGCGCGGCGGGCGCTGCTTCGACCGGCGCCTGCATCGGCTGCAGCAGCGCCGCGGTCTGTTTGGTCTTGCGGCCGCGCGCGGGTGTGCTCGCGGCTTCTTGCGCCGACGACGCGACGGCGCGCAGCGGCGCGGCCGTGTTCGCGGCTTCGGTCATCGGTTGGGCCACGCTGGCCGGGCCATAGTCACCGGCTGTGGATGCGTCCCCTTCGGCGGATTTCTTCGCGGCTTTCGCGGGCCGCGCTTTCGCCTTGTATTCGTCGGGCGGCAGCAGGCTGCCGAGCTTGCTGGGGGGGGTAGGCAAAGGCATGGTGTCCCTCGGGAGGAATCGTGTCGCATGAAGTGCGCCGCTGATCGCATCCTGCGTGACGTACACGCATGCAGTTTGCGCGCGGTGGCGCACAGGAATATCGTCTAGCCGGTTCGCCTAAGTGTCGATCAGCTCCTTGACGGGGTGAGGGCCGGACCGAGGGCCGGCGCGCAGTCCATAAAAAAAGCCGCTGCCCCGTCGACAGGGACATGCGGCTCGGCTGATACCGTCGTAATGCGCGTCAGGTGCCGGAAAGCATCGCAACGGGCACCGGTGCAGCTACGAGAAATATGGGGCGAACTGGCATTCATTGCGGCCCAATATAACGCGGCTCAAAGCGCTTGTACAGCACTTAGCACGTCGTCCACGTGACCGGGCACCTTGATGCCGCGCCATGCCTGGCGAAGCACGCCGTCGGCGTCGATCAGGAACGTCGAACGCTCGATTCCGCGCACTTCCTTGCCATACATTTTCTTCATCTTGATGACATCGAACAGCGCGCACAGCGCTTCGTCGGCGTCGGAGATCAGCGGGAACGGCAGTTCGAGCTTTGCCTTGAAGTTGTCATGCGAGCGCAGGCTGTCGCGCGATACGCCGATGACTTCGGCGCCGGCCTTCTTGAACTTCGGATAGAGATCGCGGAACTGCAGGCCTTCGGTCGTGCAGCCCGGCGTGTTGTCCTTCGGATAGAAATACAGGACGAGCTTCTTGCCCTTCAGGTCGGACAGCGAAATGTCGCCGCCCGTAGCCGGTGCGGTGAAATCGGGAACTTGACGGTCAACTTCGACGGACACGTGTTTCTCCTGTTGTTATGGAAAGGCGCCGCTCGGGCGGCGCGGTACGGCGGGACGTCGCGGCGGCACGCCGCAAGGGCGGGGCCGGCGGCGCCGGCGCGCGCGAACTCAGTCGGGCTGGACGATCAGTTCGCCGGAGCGGCCGGGAATCTCGCCCCACGTGACAGGGTACGATGGCAGCGAGTCGCGGTCCAGCGTCGCGTGGTAATCGCCCATCGTCGCAAACGTATGGCCCTGCGCACGCCACCCGGCGAGCAGCTGCTCGAACACCGGCGCGAGCTTCTGGCCTTCCAGTTCCGCATGCAGCGTGAACACCTGGTCGTGCGGATTGGTCTCCGTGAACTTCAGGATATGCGCGGCGACGTTGTGCGTGTCGATGCCGTCGATGCCGAGCACTTCGTCGAGCGTCGGCAGCGTGGTCGGCATCTGCACGTGCGACAGCGTGCGGCCGCCGACCACGGGCAGGTACGGCGAATGGCCGCGACCGTCGGATGCATAGCGCATCCCCCATGCGTCGATCTGCTCGAACGCCGCGTCGTTCATCTGCCAGCCGGCCGCGCCGTGCGTGACGGGCGGCGCGCCGAAGACGTCGACGAAGCGCGCGTGGCTCTTCTGCATTTCACGCGCGGTCCAGTCGCGATCGCGCACGCGCACGTTGTCCTGCCAGTACACATGATCCCACGTGTGGATCCCGCATTCGAAGCCGGCCTCGTGGATCGCGCGCATGTCCGCGATCGCGCGGCGGCCGATGTCGGGGCCCGGCAGCAGCACGCCGTACATCAGCTGCTTCACGCCGTAATGCTCGACCACCGACGTGCGCGACACCTTCTTCAGGAAGCCGGGGCGGAACACGCGCCGCAGCGCCCAGCCCGTGTGATCGGGCCCGAGGCTGAAGAGGAAGGTCGCGCGCGCACTGAAGCGGTCGAAGATGCGCGCGAGGTTCGGCACGCCTTCGCGCGTGCCGCGCAGCGTGTCGACGTCGATCTTGAGGACGATACGAGCCAAGCGAGCGTCCCGTCAGTTCTGCTGCTCGACCAGCGCGCGCGCGTCGGCGACATGGCCGCGATACGCTTCGAAGATCTTGCGCAGCGCGTCGTCAAACGTCGATTGCGGCGCCCATGCGAGCTCCTGCATCGTGTTGTCGATCTTCGGCACGCGGTTCTGCACGTCCTGGTAGCCGTTGCCGTAGTAGGCGCCCGACGTCGTTTCGACGAGCTGCACCTGCTTCGCGGAGCCGGCGTATTCCGGGTATTCGGCGGCCAGTTCGAGCATCTTGTGCGCGAGCTCGCGAACCGAGAAGTTGTTCTTCGGATTCCCGATGTTGTAGATCTTGCCCGACGCGACGCCGTTCTTGTTCTCGATGATCTTCATCAGCGCGCTGATGCCGTCGTCGATATCGGTGAACGCGCGTTTCTGCGAGCCGCCGTCCACGAGGCTGATGTTCTCGCCGCGCACGATGTGGCCGAGGAACTGCGTGACGACGCGCGAGCTGCCTTCCTTCGGCGTGTAGATCGAATCGAGGCCCGGGCCGATCCAGTTGAACGGACGGAACAGCGTGAAGTTCAGGCCTTCCATCCCGTAGCCCCAGATCACGCGGTCCATCAGCTGCTTCGAGCACGCGTAGATCCAGCGCGGCTTGTTGATCGGGCCGTAGGTGAGTGCCGATGCATCCGGGTCGAATTGCTCGTCCGAGCACATGCCGTAGACCTCGGAGGTCGACGGGAACACGAGGTGCTTGCCGTACTTGACGGCCGAACGCACGATCGGCAGGTTCGCCTCGAAGTCGAGCTCGAACACGCGCAGCGGCTGCTGGACGTAGGTCGCGGGCGTCGCGATCGCCACGAGCGGCAGGATCACGTCGCACTTCTTCACGTGATACTCGACCCACTCCTTGTTGATCGTGATGTCGCCTTCGAAGAAGTGCATCCGCTCGTGGTTGACGAGGTCGCCCAGCCGATCGGTCTGCATGTCCATGCCGAACACTTCCCAATCGGTGGTTTCAAGAATGCGCTTCGACAGGTGATGGCCGATGAAGCCGTTCACACCCAGGATCAGGACTTTTTTTGCTTTCATGAATGACGGGAAGAATGAATGAACTGCGCGAATTCCGCGGGCGTCACGACGGTTTCGCTGCCGTCGCGCTGCTGCCACAGCTCGAGAATGGATAGGGCGCGGCTGTCGCCGCAGACGCCGAATAGCGCATTATCGCTTACGTGCAGGCCGGGCGGCAAATCCGCCGCGGCCGCGGCGACCGCGCTGCCGGGCGCCGCGAGGCGCGCGCGGGCGATCACGAACCGCGTGCCGCCGACGTCGGTGAACGCGCCCGGATACGGGGGCGCGACCGCGCGAACCAGGTTGTAGACCTGCGCGGCCGGCTTCGACCAGTCGACGCGGCCGTCCTCCGGCTTGCGTCCGCCGTAGTAGCTGCCGTTCGAGAGATCGTTCGGCAGATGCGGCGCATCGCCCGCGAGCAGCGCGGGCAGCACGCGCCAGAGCGTCTGCTCGGCGGCCACCGTCACCTTGTCGAACACCTGCGTGGCCGTGTCGTCCGGCAGGATCGGCACCGCGGTCTGGCCGATGATCGCGCCGGCGTCGGGCTTCGCAGCCATCTCGTGCAGCGTCGCGCCGGTTTCCGTTTCGCCGTTCAGCACGGCCCAGTTGGTCGGTACCCGACCCCGGTATTTCGGCAGCAGCGAACCGTGCATGTTGTACGCGCCGCGCGGCGCGATCGCGAGCAGGTCCACCGGCAGCATGTGGCGGTAGTAGAACGAGAAGATGAAGTCCGGCTGCGCGTCGGCTACCGCGCGGCGCAGTGCCGGATCGGTGGGGTCGGCCGGCGTGACGACCGGGATCCCGTGCTCGGCGGCGACGGATGCGACGCTGCCGAACCAGATGTTCTCGTTCGGGTTGTCCTCGTGCGTGACGACGAGCGCGACGTCGACGCCGCGTGCCAGCAACACCTGCAGGCACCGCACGCCGACGTTGTGATACGCGAAGACGACGGCGCGCGGCTTCATTGCGACACCCCCGTGCGATTCGTGCCGGCCGGCACCGCCGGCATGCCGTCATGCTGTTCGAGCACGGCCTGGATCAGGTAGCGCGGCCGTGCACGCACCTGCTGGTAGATGCGGCCGACGTATTCGCCGAGCAGGCCGAGCGCGAAGATGATCACGCCGAGCAGGAAGAACGTGATCGCGAACAGCGTGAACACGCCTTGCACTTCCGCGCCGACGATGAAACGGCGTACGAGCAGCAGCACGAACAGCGCGGCGGAGCCGAGCGACAGGATCACGCCGATGAACGACAGCCACTGCAGCGGCACGACCGAGAAGCCCGTCACGAGGTCGAAGTTCAGCCGGATCAGGCTGTACAGCGAGTATTTCGACTCGCCCGCGAAGCGTTCTTCGTGCGCGACCTCGATTTCGGTCGGGTTTTGCGCGAACGTATAGGCCAGCGCGGGGATGAACGTGTTGACTTCGCCGCACACGTTGATCGTGTCGATGATGCGGCGGCTGTACGCGCGCAGCATGCAGCCCTGGTCGGTCATCTTGATCCGCGTGATGCGCTCACGCAGCCGGTTCATCATCTGCGATGCCTTGCGCCGCCACAGGCTGTCCTGACGCTGCTTGCGGATCGAGCCGACGTAGTCGTAGCCCTCGCGCATCTTCGCGATCAGCTTGCCGATTTCCTCGGGCGGGTTCTGCAGGTCGGCGTCGAGCGTGATGACGATGTCGCCGCGCGACTGCGCGAAGCCGGCGAGGATCGCCATGTGCTGGCCGTAGTTGCCGTTGAGCAGCACGACGCGCGTCGTGTCGGGGCGCACGTGGAACTGGTCCGCCAGCATCGCGGCCGAGCGGTCGCGGCTGCCGTCGTTGATCAGGATCACTTCGTACGACGTGCCGAGTGCGTCGAGTGCCGGGTACAGGCGCGCGAATAGCGCGGCCAGGCCCTCTTCCTCGTTGTACACGGGGATGATGACCGATACCTCCGGGTTCGCGGCGCCCGGATGCCCGGCGCGTGCTTCAAGGTGATTCATGTACGCTTATTTTCCGTATTGTTCGCAAATCTGGTTGACGGCGTCGGCCACGCGACGCACGTCGTCTTCCGTCATCTGGGTGAAGAGCGGCAGCGTGACGGTCGATGCGCCGTATCGTTCGGCGTGGGGGAACATGCCCTCCTTGAAGCCGCGTGCACGATACAGCGTGAAAAGATGGATGGCCGGGTAGTGGACGCCCGTGCCGATCCCGCGCTCCTTCATCTGCGCCATGAAATCGGCGCGCGAGATCGACAGACGGTCGAGCGGCAGCGTGACCTGGAACATGTGCCAGTTGCTGTTCTCGAAATCGGCGACGGGCAGGCCGAGCCCCAGCTTCACGGCCGGGCCGCCGTCGAGCGCGTCGAAGTACGCGCGCACGAGAGCGCTGCGCTGCGCGGTGAAGCGCTCGAGGTGCGGCAGCTGGCCGAGGCCGACGCGCGCGGCGACATCGGTCAGGTTGTACTTGCCGCCGAGCACGTCGCAGTCCATCCCGTCGAAGCCGGTGCGCGTGATGCCCTGCAGGCGGTACTTCTGCGCGAGCGTCGCCTCGTCCTCGTTGTTCAGCACGAGCGCGCCGCCTTCGATCGTCGTCAGGTTCTTGTTCGCGTGGAAGCTGAACGACACGATGTCGCCGATTGCGCCGATGCGCTTGCCTTTCCAGGTCGAGCCGAGCGCCTGCGCGGCGTCCTCGATCACGCGCAGGTTGTGTGTGCGCGCGATTGCGTACAGGCGGTCCATGTCGACCGGCAGGCCGGCCAGGTAGACCGGGATGATCGCCTTCGTGCGCGGCGTGAGCGCCTGCTCGAGCTTGTCGAGGTCGATGTTGCGCGTGACGGGGTCGATGTCGGCGAATACGGGCGTCGCGCCCGTCTCGAGGATCACGTTGCTGGTCGACACCCACGACGCCGGCGTGGTGATCACCTCGTCGCCGGGGCCGACGCCCGCGATGCGCAGGCCGATCTCGAGCGTGCAGGTCCCCGAATTGAACGCGCGGACCGGACGGCCGCCGCAGTACTCGGACAGTGCTGCCTCGAATTTCTGGCTTTGCGGGCCGGTGGTGATCCAGCCCGAGCGCAGCACTTCGACGACACCCTGGATGGTTTCCTCGTCGATCTCGGGGCGGGTGAACGGCAGGAACGGAGCGGTAGTCTGGCTCATGAACGCTTGTGGCCTGTAATGGCTGGTAATAAAGGGGTCGGGCGATCCGGCCCGAAACCGGCATTAAACACCGGTTGCCGGATTCGTACCGTGATTTTTTGTAGGCGGACGCTTAATGCCGCCGGGCCGGGGCGCGCTCAACTGCGCGCGAGCACGAGCACGCCGATCAGGATGATGCCGATGCCGACGAGCCGCTGGACCGACAGCACCTCGCCGAACAGGTACCAGGCGGCAAACGCGTTGACCACGTAGCCGAGCGACAGCATCGGGTACGCGATCGACACGTCGACCCGCGACAGCCCGAGAATCCAGACGACCACGCTCAGCACGTAGCAGCCGAGGCCGCCGATGATCGGCAGCTGGGTCGCGATCTTCAGGCCGACCGGGATGATGTTCGCACGGCTGAATTCGAAGTGTCCAACGGCGTTGACGCCGGCTTTCAGCAGGAGTTGCGCACAGGCGTTGAGCATCACGCCGGTGATGATGCAGACGAACGAAACGGGATTCATGCGGCGGGCGTCCTTACGATTGCGGTTTCTCGACGATCACGCGGCGGTTGTCGCGCGCGATCACGCGCATCGGCACGCCTTGCTTGACCAGCGTGTCGTACTGGCCGGGCGGCATGATCGCGAGCGCATGGGTTTCCTGCTTCCAGCGTTCGATCCATTGGTCGACGGTCGGGATCCACTTGTTCGGCTCGACCGAGATCCCGAATGCGAGTTCGTCCTGGCGCTGGACCATGATCGTCGTGTGGCCCATATAGAACGGGAACGTGTGATCGAGCATCTCGATCGAGTAGAACGGCGTGTCGGGCGGCAGCTTCGCCAGTTCGGCGCGCACGGCGGGCGCGAGCAGCGCGCCCGAGCTGTAGCGCCCGAATTCGTCGTGACCGGTGCCGCCGATCGTGCCGAACGCGAGCCACGCGGCGCCGAACGCGGTGATCGCGGCCGCGACGCCCACGCGACGGTTCAGCCATGCAGCCGCGAGCGTCAGCGCGCCCGCGACCGCGAGGCCCGCGTACAGCCATAGCTGGAACGCGCGGTACAGCGCATTCGGCGTGCGGGCGTCGCCCTGATATGCGAGGAAGATGATCCCGAACGCCGCGACGACGAAGAACACGAGGTAGCCGAGCAGGTGACGGCGGAACCGGTCGGCGCTCATCAGCGGCAGGTACGCGCCGATCATCAGCGCGAGCGCGGGCGCGACCGGCAGCACGTACGAGATCAGCTTCGAATGCGATGCGCTGAAGAACAGGAAGATGAACGCGCTCCAGATCAGCAGCACGAGCATCGGGGAGAAGCCGTTCGGCTGACGCGGCATGCGCAGTGCATGGCGGAGGCTCTGCCACGCGACCGACAGCCACGGCAGGAAGCCGACCAGCAGCACCGGCACGAAATAGTAGAGCGGGCCCGGGCGGTTCTGTTCCGGGGTCAGGTACCGGCGGAACTGCTGGACGATGAAGAAGAAGTTGAAGAACTCGGGGTTGCGCTGCTGGACGAGCACGAACCACGGCGTGACGATCGCGAAGAAGATCACGAGCCCGCTGACCAGATACAGCCGCTTCCACAGCGCCCAGTCGCGGGCGATCAGCGTATAGAGCACCAGCACGGCGCCGGGCAGGATCAGGCCGACAAGGCCCTTGGACAGCACGGCGAACGCCATCGCGGCCCAGCACGCCCACATCCAGCCGCGCGCCGCGCCCGCCTGCAGCCCGGGCCGCTGCGCGAGCAGCAGCGAGCAGAGCGACAGCGTCATCCAGAACGCGAGCCCCATGTCGAGCGCGTTGAAGTGGCCCATCAGGTTCCAGTACGGCGAGCACGCGAGCACGACGGCCGCGAGGAAGCCGGACAGCGGGTTGAACAGGCGCGCGCCCGTGAAGCCGACCAGCAGCACGCCGGCGAAGCTGGCGAGGCCCGTGTAGAGGCGCGCCTGCCATTCGCCGATGCCGAACCACGCGAACGTCAGCGCGTTCAGCCACGTTTGCAGCGGCGGCTTCTCGAAGTACTTGTAGCCGTTGTAGCGCGGCGTGATCCAGTCGCCGGTGACGAACATTTCCCGCGCCATTTCCGCGTAGCGGCCTTCGTCGCTCGGGATCAGGTGGCGCAGCCCGAGCGGCGCGAACCAGACGATCGCGAGTGCGACGAGCAGGAGGACGAGCGTGATGCGGTTGAGCGGTAGCCTCGACGGCGTATCGTTCATGGATTTTCAGCCTGTTGGTTGTTGTGAGAGCCGCCGGCGGGTTGCGCCGGGGCGGTCGGCTTGCCGGTCATCGACCCGGACGACGATCCGGGGATCGACCCGGTGTGCCGGCCCGAGTTTTACCGCAACAGTGATTAACGTTCAATTAAGAGCGCGGCGGCGACCTTGCGGCCCTCGGCCATCAGGATGTTGTAGGTGCGGCAGGCGGCCTGGAAATCCATCGTCTCGACGCCGATCCGCTTGGCCGTGAGCGCGGCCACGAGACGCGGGTGCGGGAAGCGCAGCCGTGCGCCGCTGCCGAAGATCACGAGCTCGGGCGCCGGGTCGAGCAGCATCGCGAAATGCTCGGGCGCGAGCGCGTCGAACGACGACACGGGCCAGTCCCGCACCGGTGCGCCGGGCAGCACGATGACGCTTCTTTCGTGGCGTTGGAGGTTGACGTCGACATAATCGGGGCCGTAGCCGGTGACGGTGTTGAGCGCGCCGCTCGCGTCCTGGTGCAGTTTCAAATCGGTATTCCGCGGTTCCGTGGAGGGAGTGTCTGGCAAGGGCCGCACGGGCCCGGGCGGCCGGTTTCGCGACCGCCGCGCGCGGGACGCCTGACGGCGCGGGCCCGGAGCGGCCATGGTGCATTGCGAAAGTCGGCCAAAATCCGCTAAATTATAACTTTTTGGTCGCCCCCGGGCGCCACTTGCATCGTGCGTCGCCACAAGCCGCGTCCGACCGCCCGCATTTTCCCCAGTCTAGACAGCGCGCACAGACCGGCCGCTCTCCAGTTTTGATCCCGTCCCCCGGCCGCAAGGCCAACCCAGGAACCGTGTCGTCGTGAAACCGATTCAGAAGTCGAACAAGCTGCTCAACGTCTGCTACGACATCCGTGGCCCGGTGCTCGAGCACGCGAAGCGCCTCGAGGAAGAAGGCCACCGCATCATCAAGCTGAACATCGGCAACCTCGCGCCGTTCGGTTTCGACGCGCCGGACGAAATCATCCAGGACATGATCCGCAACCTGCCGGCGTCGTCCGGCTATTCGGATTCGAAGGGCGTGTTCTCGGCCCGCAAGGCCGTGATGCACTACACGCAGCAAAAGGGTGTCGTCGGCGTCGGTCTCGACGACATCTACATCGGCAACGGCGCGTCCGAACTGATCGTGATGGCGACCCAGGCGCTCCTGAACGACGGCGACGAAGTGCTGCTGCCGGCGCCCGACTACCCGCTGTGGACGGCCGCCGTGAGCCTGTCGGGCGGCACGCCCGTGCATTACGTGTGCGACGAGCAGAACGCGTGGATGCCCGACCTCGACGACATCCGCCGCAAGATCACGCCGAACACCAAGGCGATCGTCGTGATCAACCCGAACAACCCGACCGGCGCGCTTTATTCCGACGAATTGCTGCGCGATCTGCTCGAGATCGCGCGCCAGCACGGGCTGATCGTGTTCGCCGACGAGGTCTACGACAAGATCGTCTACGACGGGCTCGAGCACACGGCGCTGGGCTCGCTGTCGGAAGACGTGATCACCGTCACGTTCAACAGCCTGTCGAAGAGCTATCGCTCGTGCGGCTATCGCGCGGGCTGGATGGCCGTGTCGGGCCTCGGCGGCGACAACCGCCGGCGCGCGAAGGATTATCTGGAAGGGCTCGGGATCCTGTCGTCGATGCGCCTGTGCGCGAACGTGCCCGGGCAGTTCGCTATCCAGACCGCGCTCGGCGGCTACCAGAGCATCAAGGAGCTGATCGTGCCGAGCGGGCGCCTGTACAAGCAGCGCGAGCTGGCGTACGACATGCTCACGTCGATTCCGGGCGTGACCTGCGTGAAGCCGCAGGCCGCGCTGTACATGTTCCCGCGTCTCGATCCGAAGCTCTATCCGATCCAGAACGACCAGCAGTTTATCCTCGACCTGTTGCTCGAGGAACGCGTGCTGCTCGTGCAGGGGACGGGCTTCAACTGGGCGGCGCCGGATCACTTCCGCGTGGTCTTCCTGCCGAACCTCGACGACCTGACCGATTCGATCAACCGGATCGCGCGCTTCCTCGACGGCTACCGCAAGCGCCATTCGGTCTGAGCGGACAAGGTCCCCGGCATTCATTCATTCATTCTTACTCATCGATCACACGCAGCATGGAACCGATCAAAGTTGGCCTGTTGGGCTTCGGCACCGTCGGCAGCGGCACCTTCACGGTGCTGCACCGCAACCAGGAAGAAATCAAGCGACGCGCGGGGCGCGGCATCGAGGTCGCGCGCATCGCGGTGCGCAAACCGGCCAAGGCGCAGGCCGCGCTCGGCGGTAACGCCGGCACCGCGCAGATCACCGACGATTTCAATGCGGTCGTCGACGATCCGTCGATTTCGATCATCGCCGAGATGATCGGCGGCACGGGCATCGCGCGCGAGCTCGTGCTGCGCGCGATCGCGAACGGCAAGCACGTCGTGACGGCGAACAAGGCGCTGCTCGCGGTGCACGGCACCGAGATCTTCGAGGCCGCGCGCGAAAAGGGCGTGATGGTCGCGTTCGAGGCGGCCGTCGCCGGCGGCATTCCGATCATCAAGGCGCTGCGCGAAGGCCTGACCGCGAACCGCATCCAGTACATCGCCGGCATCATCAACGGCACGACGAACTACATCCTGTCGGAAATGCGCGATCGCGGCCTCGACTTCGCAACCGCGCTGAAGGCCGCGCAGGAGCTCGGTTACGCGGAAGCCGATCCGACCTTCGACATCGAAGGCGTCGACGCCGCGCACAAGGCGACCATCATGAGCGCGATCGCGTTCGGCGTGCCGGTCCAGTTCGACCGCGCGTACGTCGAAGGCATCAGCAAGCTCGACGCGACCGACATCCGCTACGCGGAAGAACTCGGCTACCGGATCAAGCTGCTCGGCATCACGCGCCGCGCCGAAAACGGCATCGAGCTGCGCGTGCATCCGACGCTGATTCCCGAGAAGCGCCTGCTCGCGAACGTCGAGGGTGCGATGAACGCGGTCGTCGTGCACGGCGACGCGGTCGGCACGACGCTGTATTACGGCAAGGGTGCGGGCGCGGAACCGACCGCGTCGGCGGTCGTCGCGGATCTCGTCGACGTCACGCGCCTGCACACGGCCGACCCCGAGCATCGCGTCCCGCATCTCGCGTTCCAGCCGGACAGCCTGTCGAACACGCCGATCCTGCCGATCGAGGAAGTGACGAGCGGCTACTACCTGCGCCTGCGCGTGGCCGACCAGACGGGCGTGCTCGCGGACATCACGCGCATCCTCGCCGCGACGGGCATTTCGATCGACGCGCTGCTGCAGAAGGAATCGGAGCAGGTCGACGACGCGAACGGCGAAACCGACATCATCCTGATCACGCACGAGACGCTGGAGAAGCACGTGAACGCGGCGATCGCGCAGATCGAAGGCCTCGCGACGGTGGTCTCGAAGGTGACGAAGCTGCGCATGGAAGCGCTGAACTGAGGACCAGGAACGACATGAACTACATCTCCACGCGCGGCGCCGGCATCGGCGAGCGCCACACGTTCTCCGACATCCTGCTCGGCGGTCTCGCGAAGGACGGCGGGCTGTACCTGCCGGCCGAGTACCCGAAGGTGTCGGCCGACGAACTGGCCCGCTGGCGCACGCTGCCGTACGCGGATCTCGCGTTCGAGATCCTGTCGAAGTTCTGCGACGACGTGCCGGCCGACGACTTGCGCGCGATCACGCGCCGCACGTATACGGCCGCCGTGTACAGCAACACGCGCCACGGCGAGAACGCGTCCGACATCACGCCGCTGAAGACGCTCGGCAGCGAGAACGGCGCGCCGATCTCGCTGCTCGAACTGTCGAACGGCCCGACGCTCGCGTTCAAGGACATGGCGATGCAGCTGCTCGGCAACCTGTTCGAGTACACGCTCGCGAAGCACGGCGAAGCGCTGAACATCCTCGGCGCGACGTCGGGCGACACGGGCAGCGCGGCCGAATACGCGATGCGCGGCAAGGCCGGCGTGCGCGTGTTCATGCTGTCGCCGCACAAGAAGATGAGCGCGTTCCAGACCGCCCAGATGTTCAGCCTGCAGGATCCGAACATCTTCAACCTCGCGGTCGAAGGCGTGTTCGACGACTGCCAGGACATCGTGAAGGCCGTGTCGAACGATCACGCGTTCAAGGCGCAGCAGAAGATCGGCACCGTCAACTCGATCAACTGGGCGCGTGTCGTCGCGCAGGTCGTGTACTACTTCAAGGGCTATTTCGCGGCGACGACGTCCAACGACGAGCGCGTGTCGTTCACGGTGCCCTCGGGCAACTTCGGCAACGTCTGTGCGGGTCACATCGCGCGGATGATGGGCCTGCCGATCGCGAAGCTCGTGGTCGCGACCAACGAGAACGACGTGCTCGACGAGTTCTTCCGCACCGGCGCATATCGCGTGCGCAGCGCGGAAAACACGTATCACACGAGCAGCCCGAGCATGGACATCTCGAAGGCGTCGAACTTCGAGCGCTTCGTGTTCGACCTGCTCGGCCGCGATCCGGCACGCGTGATGCAGCTGTTCCGCGACGTCGAGGAGAAGGGCGGTTTCGATCTCGCGGCGAGCGGCGACTTCGCGCGCGTCGCCGAGTTCGGCTTCGTGTCGGGTCGCAGCAGCCACACGGACCGCATCGCGACGATCCGCGACGTGTTCTCGCGCTACGACACGATGATCGATACGCACACGGCCGACGGCGTGAAGGTCGCGCGCGAGCACCTCGACGCGGGCGTGCCGATGATCGTGCTCGAGACGGCCCAGCCGATCAAGTTCGGCGAGACGATCCGCGAGGCGCTCGATCGTGAGGCCGAGCGGCCGGCCGCATTCGACGGGCTCGAGGCGCTGCCGCAGCGTTTCGAGGTCGTGAAGGCCGATGCGCAGCAGGTGAAGGACTTCATCGCCGCGCATACGGGCGCATAACGTAGCACCCGGAGCAGCGCCGGGCCGCGGGGTCGCAAGCTCCGCGACTCAGGACGGCCGGAATGCCGATTCGTCGCACGGATCGGGGTTCCGGCCGTTTCGCTTGGTGGCGGCCGCGCGCGGGCGCGTTGCCGGATGGCGCGCGAAACAAGTGCCAGTGCAGCGCGATCGCGCCGATCACAGTTGCCGCATGTCCGGCATATCGCGCGTGGGCGCGATGGCGTCGCTACAATGACGTATTGATTCCAACGATCCCCGATTCCATCGATGTCGAACCCGAATCCCGCGGCGCCGCGCGCGCCGATGCTGTCGACCGCCGAAGCGCTCTCCGCGCTGCTCGAAGCCGCGAAGCCGCTGCACGGCGCCGAAACCGTCGCCACGCTCGACGGTCTCGGCCGTGTGCTGGCGGCCGACGTGAGCTCGCCGCTCGACGTGCCGCCGATGCATACGAGCGCGATGGACGGCTATGCGGTGCGCGTCGCTGACCTGCTGCACGGCGAGCGGCGCCTGCCGGTGTCGCAGCGGATCCCGGCCGGCCACCCGGCCGCGCCGCTCGCGGCGGGCACGGCCGCGCGGATCTTCACCGGCGCGACGGTGCCGCCCGGCGCCGACGCCGTCGTGATGCAGGAGCAGACGTCGGCCGACGGCGATGCGGTCGAAATCCTCCACACGCCGAAGGCCGGTGAATGGATCACCGCGCAGGGCGCGGACATCCGCCAGGGCTCGGTGATCCTGCCGGCCGGGACGCGGCTCACGCCGCAGGCGCTCGGGCTGGCCGCGTCGGTCGGCTGCGCGCAGCTGTCGGTCGCGCGGCGGATTCGCGTCGCCGTGTTCTTCACCGGCGACGAACTGACGATGCCGGGCGAGCCGCTGAAACCCGGCGCGATCTACAATTCGAACCGCTTCACGCTGCGCGGGCTGCTTGAGCGGCTCGGCTGCCATGTGACCGACTTCGGGATCGTGCCCGACTCGCTCGCCGCGACCCGCGACACGCTGCGCGAGGCCGCGCGCGATCACGACGTGATCCTGACGAGCGGCGGCGTATCGGTCGGCGACGAGGATCACGTGAAGCCGGCCGTCGAGGCCGAGGGGCGGCTCGCGCTGTGGCAGATCGCGATGAAGCCGGGCAAGCCGCTCGCGTTCGGCGCGGTGCGCCGCGGCGACGCGCGTCCCGACGCGCATTTCATCGGGCTGCCGGGCAATCCCGTGTCGAGCTTCGTCACGTTCCTGCTGTTCGTGCGGCCGTTCCTGCTGCGCCTGTCCGGCGTGCGCGACGTCGCGCCGCGTGCGCTGTCGCTGCGCGCGGACTTCTCGCAAAGCAAGGGCGATCGGCGCAACGAATTCCTGCGCGCGCGCGTCAACGCGGCCGGCGGCCTCGACCTGTTCCCGAACCAGAGCTCGGCGGTGCTGACGTCGACGGTCTGGGGCGACGGCCTGATCGACAATCCGCCGCAGCACGCGATCAGCGCGGGCGAGACCGTGCGTTTCATTCCGTTTTCCGAACTGCTGTCGTAACGCGACGGCTTCCTGACCCATGAAGATTCAACTGAAATTCTTTGCAAGCGTGCGCGAGGCGCTGGGCGTGTCCGACGAACAGGCTGACGTGCCGGACGGCGTGACGACCGTTGGCGACGTGCGCGCATGGCTGCGCCTGCGCGGCGGCGCGTGGGCCGAGACGCTCGCCGAAGGGCGCGCGTTGCGCATGGCATGCAATCACGAGATGACCGACCCCGATACGCGGCTCACCGATGGTTGCGAGGTCGCATTTTTTCCGCCCGTGACGGGCGGTTGAGCTTTGCGTGGGACCAGAGTAAAGCGCTGAAGCGCTAACTCTGGTCGACCGCGAAGCATGGGACCAGAGTAAAGCGCTGAAGCGCTAACTCTGGTCGACCGCGAAGCATGGGACCAGAGTAAAGCGCTGAAGCGCTAACTCTGGTCGACAGAGGCAGACGATGGCTACGGTACGAGTACAGACTAACGATTTCGACCTGAACGCCGAGGTGGCGGCGCTGCGCGCGCGCAACCCGAAGATCGGCGCGGTCGCCTGCTTCGTCGGCACCGTGCGCGACCTGAACGAAGGCGATTCGGTCGCCGCGATGGAACTCGAGCACTATCCGGGGATGACCGAGAAGGCGCTCGAGAAGATCGCCGCCGAGGCCGCCCGGCGCTGGCCCGGGATCGACGTCGCGATCGTGCATCGCGTCGGCCGGCTGCTGCCGCTCGACCAGATCGTGATGGTCGCGACGGTCGCATCGCATCGCGGCGACGCGTTCGCGTCGTGCGAGTTCGTGATGGACTACCTGAAGACCGAGGCGCCGTTCTGGAAAAAGGAAACGACGCCGGACGGGGAGCGCTGGGTCGATGCCCGCAGCACCGACGATGCGGCGCTCGCGCGCTGGGGTGTCGAATCGGGCAACACGCCGCCGCGTTGAGCGCGGCGTTCGTGTCGTGCGGCGATGTGCCGCAGGCACACAAGCGCTCCGTCGCTGCGAATCGTCGTGTCAGGCGTCCGGATCGGTTCCGCGCCCGATGATCTTCGTCGGAAACGGCTCGCCGCGGGCGCGTGACGGCAGCGGATGCGAATCGTCGCCCGTGTCGCGACGGCGTGGCGCGATCGCGTCGAGCAGCGCCTGCTGCTCGGGTGGAATCTGATAATCCCAGCCGAAGCGGCTCAACTGCAGGCTCTGCGCGATGCGCAGCGCGGGCTCCATGAAGCGGATGGCCGCGGGCGGCGTGTAGCGCCCCTCGACGGTCTTCAGGAACAGCGACAGCCAGCGGCTGAAATGCGCGGGCTCGATCCCGTCGAGTGGCTGGTGCGCCTGCTGCACGTTGCCGCGATAGCCCTTGGTGCCGAGCACGAGGCTCGACCAGAAGCTCACCATCTTCGGCAGATGATCGTCCCAGCGGCCGTCCAGCTTCGCGTCGAACACGCGGCCGAGCAGCGGATCGGCGCGCACGCGGTCGTAGAACGCGTACACGAGGTCACGGATGTTGTCTTCGGTCGGTTCGGCGTCACGAGGGCGGGCCGGGGCGGTTTCGGGCGAGGCGGGCAGGGCGGTCATGGCAAAAGGGGCCGGGAAATCAGGGCGTCGGCGTCGTGACGGCGGAACGGCAGCGTGGGCAACGCGCAGGACGCCGACAGAATTTTCACGCAAAATAGCGTCCACCGATGCCTGAAAAATGCGTAGGTGCCATGCATCTTATTGCGCGCCGGCCGTCCCGGCAACCCGGCGCCGTCAAGCGGACCTCGAGAACCGTCCCGACGCGCGTTTCGATTGATCTGGCCCGCTTGATCGGGGCGCGATCGATCATTTTCCGTATTCGCTCATGAGACTCACCGACTACACCGACTATTCGCTGCGCGTCATGCTGTACCTGGCCGTGCGCGGCGAGGGGCTCGCGACGATCCAGGAGATCTCGGACGCCTACGGCATCTCGAAGAACCATCTGATGAAAGTCGTGCAGCAGCTCGGCGAGCTCGGCTGGGTCGATACCGTCCGCGGCCGCAACGGCGGGCTGCGGCTGTTTCCCGATTCGCTGAAGCTGACGGTCGGCCAGGTGGTGCGCGCGACCGAGAACGATTTCGCGCTGGTCGGCTGCTTTGCGCCCGACGGCGACGAATCGCGCGGCTGCGTGATCGAGCCGCAGTGCCGCCTGAAGGGCGTGCTGGCGGCCGCGCGCGACGCATTCTTCGCCGAACTCGACCGTCACACGCTCGGCGAACTGACCGTGCCCGCGTCGCCGCTCATGGCGCTGCTGGGCATTCGTCCGATCGCGCTGGTGCGTGCCGAGCCGTCCGGGGATGACGCGCCGGCATCCGCCGGCTCGCCGTCGAAGGTCGGCTGACGCGCCGGCACCATCGCCGCCATCCGGGCGGCAGCCGGCCCGCAGGCCGTCGCATCGCCAGCCGGCGATTTTTGCGCTGAATCAACCCGAATTTCGCTTGAAACCCGTATAACCATCCACATCTTGGTGTTAATCGAAAATTGGAGGTCTCGCCAAATGAGAATCGACAAGCTCACCACCAAGTTCCAGGAAGCACTCGCGGACGCCCAAAGCCTCGCGGCAGGCCGCGACAATCAATACATCGAACCCGTTCACGTGCTGGCGGCGCTGGTCGCGCAGCAGGACGGCTCCGCCCGCTCGCTGATGTCGCGCGCGGGCGTTCACGTGCAGACGCTGCAAGGCGCGCTGAACGAAGCCATTTCGCGCCTGCCGCAAGTCACGGGCACGGGCGGCGACATCCAGATCGGCCGCGAGTTGGCCGGGCTGCTGAACCAGGCCGACAAGGAAGCGCAGAAGCTCAACGACACGTTCATCGCGAGCGAGATGTTCCTGCTCGCCGTGTCCGACGACAAGGGCGACGCCGGCAAGCTCGCCCGTCAGCATGGCCTCACGCGCAAGGCGCTCGAAGCCGCGATCGCCGCGGTGCGCGGCGGCTCGCAGGTGCACAGCCAGGACGCGGAAAGCCAGCGCGAGGCGCTGAAGAAATACACAGTCGACCTGACCGAGCGCGCCCGCGCGGGCAAGCTCGATCCGGTGATCGGCCGTGACGACGAAATCCGCCGTTCGATCCAGATCCTGCAGCGCCGGACCAAGAACAACCCGGTGCTGATCGGCGAGCCGGGTGTCGGCAAGACCGCGATCGTCGAAGGGCTCGCGCAGCGTATCGTCAACGGCGAAGTGCCCGAGACGCTGAAGGGCAAGCGCGTGCTGTCGCTCGACATGGCCGCGCTGCTCGCCGGCGCGAAGTATCGCGGCGAGTTCGAGGAGCGCTTGAAGGCCGTGCTCAACGACATCGCCAAGGACGAAGGCCAGACGATCGTGTTCATCGACGAGATCCATACGATGGTCGGTGCCGGCAAGGCCGAAGGCGCGATGGACGCGGGCAACATGCTGAAGCCGGCGTTGTCGCGTGGCGAGCTGCACTGCATCGGCGCGACCACGCTCGACGAATATCGCAAGTACATCGAGAAGGACGCCGCGCTCGAGCGCCGCTTCCAGAAGGTGCTCGTCGACGAGCCGAGCGTCGAGGCGACGATCGCGATCCTGCGCGGGCTGCAGGAGAAGTACGAACTGCACCACGGCGTCGACATCACCGACCCGGCGATCGTCGCCGCGGCCGAGCTGTCGCACCGCTACATCACCGATCGTTTCCTGCCGGACAAGGCGATCGACCTGATCGACGAGGCCGCGTCGAAGATCAAGATGGAAATCGATTCGAAGCCCGAAGAGATGGACAAGCTCGATCGCCGTCTGATCCAGCTGAAGATCGAGCGCGAGGCCGTGAAGAAGGAGCAGGACGAGGCGTCGCAGAAGCGTCTGCAACTGATCGAGGAAGAGATCGATCGTCTCGGCCGCGAATATGCGGACCTGGAAGAGATCTGGACCGCCGAGAAGGCCGCGGTGCAGGGCAGCGCGCAGCTCAAGGAAGAGATCGAGAAGGTGCGGGCCGACATCACGCGTCTGCAGCGTGAAGGCAAGCTGGAGAAGGTCGCCGAGCTGCAGTACGGCAAGCTGCCGCAACTCGAGTCGCAACTGAAGCAGGTCACGCAGGCCGAAGAGCAGGAGCAGCACAACCCGACGCGTCCGCGTCTGCTGCGCACGCAGGTCGGCGCGGAAGAAATCGCGGAAGTCGTGTCGCGCGCAACCGGGATTCCGGTGTCGCGGATGATGCAGGGCGAACGCGAGAAGCTGCTGCACATCGAGGAAAAGCTGCACGAACGCGTGGTCGGCCAGCACGAGGCGATCGGCGCGGTCGCGGATGCGATCCGTCGTTCGCGCGCCGGTCTCGCCGATCCGAACCGCCCGTACGGCTCGTTCCTGTTCCTCGGCCCGACGGGCGTCGGCAAGACCGAGCTGTGCAAGGCGCTGGCGGCGTTCCTGTTCGATTCGGAAGAGCATCTGATCCGCATCGACATGAGCGAGTTCATGGAGAAGCACAGCGTCGCGCGGCTGATCGGCGCGCCGCCGGGCTATGTCGGCTACGAGGAAGGCGGCTACCTGACGGAAGCCGTGCGCCGCAAGCCGTACAGCGTGATCCTGCTCGACGAGATCGAGAAGGCGCACCCGGACGTGTTCAACGTGCTGCTGCAGGTGCTCGACGACGGCCGCATGACCGACGGGCAGGGGCGTACGGTCGACTTCAAGAACACGGTGATCGTGATGACGTCGAACCTCGGCTCGCAGGTGATCCAGGCAATGACGGGTGCACCGCAGGAAGAGATCAAGGACGCCGTGTGGCTCGAAGTGAAGCAGCACTTCCGCCCCGAGTTCCTGAACCGGATCGACGACGTCGTCGTGTTCCACGCGCTCGATCGCAGCAACATCGAATCGATCGCGAAGATCCAGCTCGCGCGCCTGCACGACCGGCTCGCGAAGCTCGACATGGCGCTCGACGTGTCGCCGGCGGCGCTCGAACAGATCGGGAAGGTCGGCTACGATCCGCTGTTCGGCGCGCGGCCGCTGAAGCGCGCGATCCAGCAGGAGATCGAGAACCCGGTCGCGAAGCTGATCCTCGCGGGCCGCTTCGGTCCGAAGGACGTGATCCCGGTCGACGTCAGCGACGGCAAGTTCGTGTTCGACCGCGTCGTGCACTGATCGCCGGTGATCGGCCGCACGCCCGGTTCGCGCCGGGCGCACAAAAACAAACACCCCGCTCAGGCGGGGTGTTTGCATATGGGGCGGCCGAAACCGCCGTCCAGGCCGTCAGCCGGCGCGGTGCGGGCTCAGGCCTGCTTGCCGCCGAACATGCCGGCGAGCTGCGTGAGCGTGCCGAGCACGTTCGACGTATCGACCTGGCCGCCGGCCGGTACTTCGCCGTTCGGCGTCGCGCCGTTGACGACGTGCGGCAGCACCTGCGCGAGGATCGACGATGCCTGGGACGGATCGATGCCGACCTTGCTCGCCAGCGAGCCGACGACGTCGGAACCGAGCACGTTCTGCAGCGTGTCGGCCGAGATCGGCTGGTTTTCGCCGTTGCCGACCCACGAGCCGATGATGTCGCCGGCGCCGCCGGCCTTGAACTTCTCGATCAGGCCGTTCAGGCCGCCCGGCTGGTTGTTGATGAATTCGAGCGCGGTCGTGATGAGCGCGCTTTGCGAGTTGCCGCCGGCCTGGCCGCCGATCAGACCGCCAACGATGTCGAGGAGACCCATGGTTCTTCACCTTCACTGAAAAGGGCGCCGCAACGACGGCGCCCGTTGATCGAATGCCGCGCGCACGCGATCGCACGCGCGGCGCACATCAGGCGCCCGACGCCGCGGCGGCGGAGGCTGCCTTGTCCTTCTTGCTCTTCTTCTTCGAACCCTTCGTCGCTTTCGTGGACGACGCTGCGGCCGGCGCGCTCGCTCCCGCATCGGCGGATGCCGCCGCGGCCGCGGCCGCCTTTTCCTTCTTCGACGCGCGCTTGCCCTTGGCCGGCTTCGACGCCGCTTCCGGCGCGCTGGCGGCCGGGGTCGGCGCCGGCGCTGCGGTCGTCGGCGCCGTGCCTGCCGACGTCGTGGCCGACGGGGTTGCGGACGTCGTCGCGGCCGGCTTCGACAGCTTCACGCCCTTCGGCGGCGTCGACGAGCCGCCGATCGTCAGGCCGTTTTCCTCGAGATGCCCGACCGACTTCGTGCCGAGACCCTTCACGCGGTTCGCGAGATCGTCTGCGTCCTTGAACGGGCCGTTCTTGGTGCGTTCGTCGATGATCGCCTTCGACTTCACGGGCCCGAGGCCCTTCACCGATTCGAGCGCGGCCTGGTCGGCCGTGTTGACTTCGACGGCCGCGGCGAGACCGGCGGCAAGCGACAGCGATAGCGCGACGAACAGCATCAGCAGCTTTTTCAGCATGGCAAAGGCTCCCTGGTTCTGACGGATGAATGGCTGTTGCAACGGACGGCGGGGCGAGGCTTCGCCGGGCGTCGCCGTTAAGCATAGGACAAATGCGTGCCCTTTTTGAGGCAGGCTGACCGAATCTTGCTGAAGGCTTGCGTCGCTGTAAAGACAGAAAGCCGCGCCGTGCGGTGGTTTTGACCATTCTTTACGGTGTCCGCGGCGGTGATTTCAGATCGTTGTACTTGGCTGATCGATAACGCTTGACTTAGAGTGAACTCTAACTCCTAACCTTGATCCTGCCATGTCGAAAACCGTATCCACACCTTCCGCCGCCGGTCCGCTGACGATCGGGCAAGTCGCCGAACTGACCGGCGTGTCGACGCATACGCTGCGGTATTACGAGCAGGCCGGCCTGCTGCGCGCGATTTCGCGCACGGCGGCCGGGCATCGGCTCTATGCGCCGGCCGACCTTGACTGGCTTGCCTTCGTGATGCGCCTGAAGGCGACCGGCATGCCGATCGCGCAGATGCAGCAGTTCGCGGCGCTGCGTGCGCAAGGCGAGTCGACGTTCGGTGCGCGGCGGCGCTTGCTGGCCGAGCATCGCGACGCGGTGCGCGCGCATATCGCGGAACTGCAGGCGAGCCTCGACGCGATCGGCGACAAGATCGCGTATTACGAGACGCAGGAGCGCGAGACGGAACGACGGGCGACCCCTTCTCACTCTTTATCGGAACAGGACGGACACCATGGAACAACGCGTTGACGATCGCTATGCACGGGGCTGGGACAAGCTGAAGGAAATCGACGGTGAAGCGGGCGAGCGCGTGATCGCCGCGCTTGCGTCGATCGCGCCGGATTTCGGCCGAATGGTGATCGAATTTCCGTTCGGCGACGTCTACAGCCGGCCGCAGCTCGACCTGAAGTCGCGCGAAATCGCGACGATCGCGGCGCTGGCCGCGCTCGGCAACGCGCAGCCGCAGTTGAAGGTGCATATCGAGGCCGCGTTGAACGTCGGCTGCACGCGCGACGAGATTGTCGAGGTGTTCATTCAGATGGCCGTCTACGCGGGGTTTCCTGCTGCGCTCAACGCGTTGTTCGCGGCGCACGAGGTGTTCACGCGGCGCGATGAAGCGGCTGGCCGCGACGGCGGCACGACCGAAGCGGTCGCGCACGCCGCGTGACGCGGCGCGTGCCGGTGCGTCAGAGGCGGTGCGGCGCGACGATTCGGTGTTTCGCGATCCGCCGGTACAGCGTCGCGCGCGAGATGCCGAGCGCCTGCGCGGCCGCGTCGGGCCGCCAGCGATGCGCGGTGAGCGCCGCGACGATGCGGCCGCGTTCGTCGTCCGGCAGCGCGCCGGCCGGACCGGCGCCGAGCTGCGCGGCGAGATCGGCCGGCAGGTCGCGCCGCGTCACGCGTGCGGCGTCGCATACCGCGCACGCATAGCGCAGCACGTTGCGCAACTGCCGCACGTTGCCGGGCCACGGGTACGAGGCGAGTTGCTCGGCGAGCGATGCGTCGAGCGTGAGCACGTGGCCGGTCGCCTGCGCTTCCTCGGCGAATACCGCGGCGATCACGTCGCGCACGTCCGCGCGCTCGCGCAGCGGCGGCAGTTCGAACGTCGCGCCGCTCAGCCGGTAATACAGATCCTCGCGGAACGTGCCGTCGGCCACCATGCGCGCGAGATCGCGGTGCGTCGCGCAGATCACGTCGAGATCGACGCGCACCGGCGTATCGCTGCCGAGCGGCACGACCTCGCCGTCGGCGAGCACGCGCAACAGGCGGGTCTGCAGCGTGAGCGGCATGTCGCCGATTTCGTCGAGGAATAGCGTGCCTCCGTCCGCGAGCGCGATCTTGCCGCGCGCGCCGTGCTTGCGCGCACCGGTGAACGCGCCGGCCGCATAGCCGAACAGCTCGCTTTCGATCAGCGCCTCGGGCAGCGCGCCGCAGTTGACCGCGACGAACGGCCGTGCGCGTCGCGCACCGGCATCGTGGATCGCGCGGGCGAATACTTCTTTTCCTGCACCGGTTTCGCCCAGCACGAGAATCGGCAGCCGCTTGCTCGCGACACGCAGCGCGAGTTCGGCCTGTTGAGTGACGCGCGCGTCGCTGCTGTGCAGGAACGGCGTCAGCGCGCCGACGTGGCGCTGCGCGGTGCCGGGGCGGCGCGACGCCGTGCCGGTTTCGCGGCCGGTGCGCCGGAGCGGCGCGCGCAGCCGCGCATAGAGCGGGGCGCCGGTCGCGCGCAGCCGCAGCGCGACGATCGCGTCGAGCCGCGCGGCGTCGCGCAGCGGCATCTCGGTTGCGTCGAAGATCTCGTCGATATGGCGCGGTTCGCGCAGCGCCGGCAGCGCGTCGCGCGCCTGCCGGTTCGCGGCGACGATGTTGCCGCACTCGTCGAACGCGATCAGCCATTCGGGCTGCGCCTCGACGTAGTGACGATTCGGATGCCCGAACAATATCCAGTGCTGCGCGGTGCTGTGCACGAAATAGCCGTCCTCGATCAGCGCCGCGCTCTGCCGCACGAGCTGGTACACGAGGCGCTGGCTGTCGCGGCCGTCCGGCGACTGGACGGCCGACGCGTCGAGCACGCCGATCAGTTCGCCGCCCGGCGCGAAGATCGGGGCCGCGCTGCAGGTGAGCGTGGTGAACGCCGCGCGGAAGTGGTCGGTCTTGTGCACGGTGATCGGTGCGAGATCGGTCAGCACGCTCGCGACCCCGCAGGTGCCTTCTTCGCTTTCCGACCAGCACGAGCCGATGTGCAGCCCCGCATGACGGAAGTCGTTGCGGCGTTCGCGGTCGATCCGGTAGTCGATCGTCACGCCGTGCGCGTCCGTGAGCATCACGCAGTAATCGGCGACGCGAATCATGTCGTGCAGGCGCGTCAGGCACTGGCCCGACGCGCGCAGGAAGGCTTCCTCCTTGTCGCGCACCTCGCGCAGCTCGGCCGCGGTCAGCACGCGCGGGCCGATCGACGAGGCGGGGTCGAGCGCGTAGCGCTCGAGCGAGCGCTGCCACGACGACACGAGACGCGCGGAATCGGCCGGCGCGGGCAGGCGTCCGGCGAGCGCGCCGAGCACACGGTCGGCGTGCTGGGCCTGGGGGACGGCATAGGGCATGGTCGGCTCCGGTTCCGTACGGCGGGGAATTCGATGTTCTTGTAGCACATCCGTCTGCGCGGATCACATTGCATCGCAGCACGCGCGCGGCTGAGACGTTCGTCTCAACGGCATCTCAGCGGGTCTCGCGCGGTTGAGACGCGCGGGCGTGCCACGTGCGACGGCGGCCCGGAGCATGGCGTTGCACGCCGCGCCGCGATGCGCGTGGCTTGCCGGGCAGATCGCAACCCGGATGACGTTGCTGAAACCGGCGCACCGGGAGATCGACCGCGTGAGACGCTCGGACGTTTTCGCGGGGCGTCGGGCCGTCGCGGCCGCAAATGGCGATGGCCCGCATAGCCACCGCGCCAGTCTGCAAGCGGGTTCCGTGGTCGTGGCACGCACGGTGGCACGCCGCTTGCAGATGTCACGGGCAAGCTCGGCGCGGTCGCGTCGGCGACGACGATCCGCTGCCCTCGATGACGGCGGACGACACATGCAGGGCCGGCGCGAGCGCCGGTCCACTGGATGGAGACAAGCCCGTGACGACGCCCGTGACCGTCGGCGTGATCGCGAACCCCGCATCGGGGCGCGACATTCGCCGCCTGACGACGCATGCATCCGTGTTCCCGACGGCGGAAAAGGCCAACATGGTCGTGCGCCTGCTCGCCGGCCTCGGCGCGATGGGCGTCGAGCGCGTGCTGACCTTGCGCGACAAGACGGGCATCGCGACGCTGCTGATGCGTGCGCTCGACACGCATCGCGCGGTCGCGCCGCGCGAGCGCTGGCCGGACGTCGAATTCGTCGACCTGCCGATCTCGGACACCGTCGCCGACACGCACGCCGGCGCCGCATACATGCACCGAATGGAAGTCGCGCTGATCGTCGTGCTCGGCGGCGACGGCACCCATCGCGCGGTCGCCGCGCATTGCGGCGCGACGCCGCTGGTCGCGCTCTCCACCGGCACCAACAACGCGTTTCCCGAACATCGCGAGGCGACCGTCGCGGGCGTCGCGGCAGGACTCGCTGCGACCGGCGCCGTGCCGGCCGAGGTCGCGTTCGCGCGCAACAAGCGGCTCGTCGTGCGCTGCGCGGCGGGCGCGAACGCGGGGCGCGAGGAGATCGCGCTCGTCGACGTGTGCGCGGCCCGCCAGCGCTTCATCGGCGCGCGCGCGATCTCGGGGCCCGACGACATCGACACGCTCTATCTGACTTTCGCGGAGCCGGACGGCATCGGCCTGTCCGCGCTCGGCGGCGCGTGGGCGCCGCTCGAGCGCGGCGCGCCGCACGGGCTCGCGATGCGTTTCGCCGTCGACGGCAAGACCGCCGGCACGCCGCTCGTCGCGCCGATCGCACCCGGGCGCGTCGATCGCGTCGTGATGCGCAGTTGCGAGCGGCTCGAGCCGGGTGCGTGGCAGACGATCCCGTTCGAGCACGGCACGCTCGCGTTCGATGGCGAGCGCGAGATCGAGGTCGCGCGCGGCGACCGCTACGAGATCGCGCTCGATTGGCGCGGACCGTTGACGGTCGATGTCGGCCGCACGCTGCGTTACGCGTCGTCACGGCAGTTGTTGCGCGATGCCGGCGCGTGGCGCGACTGACGATGGCTTCACGTTTCACCGACGGCCGGGCCGTCGTGCAATCCGTCGCCGGGGCGTTGCCACGGCGGCATTCGCAGTCAGACCTACCCAGGAGACACACATGACCGTTTCGACACAGCTCAGCAGGGACACGCTGCTGGACGCCTACCGGCTGATGCGCACGATCCGCGAATTCGAGGAGCGCCTGCACGTCGAGTTCGCGACCGGCGAAATCCCCGGCTTCGTTCACCTGTACGCGGGCGAGGAGGCCTCCGCGGTCGGCACGATGCTGCACCTCGGACTTGAAGACTATGTCGCCACCACGCACCGCGGGCACGGCCACTGCATCGCGAAAGGCGTCGACGTGCACGGGATGATGGCCGAGATCTACGGCAAGAAGACGGGCGTCTGCCACGGCAAGGGCGGCTCGATGCACATCGCCGATCTGTCGATGGGGATGCTCGGCGCGAACGGGATCGTCGGCGCGGGCGGCCCGCTCGTGTGCGGCGCGGCGCTCGCGGCCAAGCACAAGAAGACGGGCGGCGTCGGTGTGTGCTTCTTCGGCGACGGCGCGTCGAACCAGGGCGTGATCTTCGAATCGATGAACCTCGCGTCGGTGTGGCGGCTGCCGGCGATCTTCGTGGCCGAAAACAACGGCTATGCGGAAGCGACGTCGTCGAGCTGGTCGGTCGCGACCGACAACATCGCCGATCGCGCGAACGGCTTCGGGATGCCGGGCGTGATCGTCGACGGTTTCGATTTCTTCGCGGTGCACGAGGCGCTCGGCGAAGCCGTCGCGCGCGCACGCAGCGGTGGCGGCCCGACGCTCGTCGAAGTGAAGTTCACGCGCTATTTCGGTCACTTCGAAGGCGATGCGCAGACCTATCGCGCGCCGGGCGAAGTGCAGAAGCTGCGCGACGAGAAGGACTGCCTGAAGCATTTCGAAGCGCGCGTCGTGCGTGCCGAGGCGCTGACGACCGACGAGCTGCGCGCGGTCGATGCGCAGGTGAAGGCGCTGATCGACGACGCGGTCGCGCAGGCGAAGGCCGCGCCGCTGCCCGACGCGGCCGACCTGCTGACCGACGTGTACGTGTCGTACCCGTGAGCGCGATGTGACACAGCGGCCGCCGGCCCGAAGCCGGCACGGCGAACCCAATATTCCAGGAGACGGACATGGCAAGGAAGATCACTTATTCGCAGGCGATCAACGAGGCGCTCGCGCAGGAAATGGCGCGCGACGACAGCGTGATCGTGATGGGCGAGGACAACGCGGGCGGCGCGGGCGCGCCGGGCGAGGACGACGCATGGGGCGGCGTGCTCGGCGTGACGAAGGGGCTGTTCCACAAGTTTCCGGGCCGCGTGCTCGATACGCCGCTCTCGGAAGGCGGCTACATCGGCGCGGCGGTCGGCGCAGCCGCGTGCGGGATGCGGCCCGTCGCGGAGCTGATGTTCATCGATTTCATGGGCGTGTGCTTCGACCAGATCTTCAACCAGGCCGCGAAATTCCGCTACATGTTCGGCGGCAAGGCCGTGACGCCGGTCGTGATCCGCGCGATGTACGGCGCAGGCCTGCGCGCGGCCGCGCAGCATTCGCAGATGCTCACGTCGCTGTTTACGCACATTCCGGGGCTGAAGGTCGTGTGCCCGTCGACGCCCTACGACGCGAAGGGGCTGCTGATCCAGTCGATCCGCGACAACGATCCCGTGATCTTCCTCGAACACAAGCTGCTTTACACCCGCGAAGGCGATGTGCCTGAGGAATCCTATGCGATTCCGTTTGGCGAGGCGAACGTCGTGCGCGACGGCGACGACGCGACGATCGTCACGTACGGCCGCATGGTGCATCTCGCGACCGACGCGGCCGCGAAGCTCGCAAAGGACGGCATCCAGGTCGACGTGATCGACCTGCGCACGACGTCGCCGCTCGACGAGGAAACGATCCTCGAAAGCGCGGAGCGCACCGGGCGCGTGGTGGTGGTCGATGAAGCGAATCCGCGCTGCTCGATCGCGACCGACATCGCCGCGCTCGTCGCACGGCGCGCGTTCCGGTCGCTCAAGGCACCGATCGAGCTCGTGACCGCACCGCACACGCCCGCGCCGTTCGCCGGCGTGCTGGAAGACCTTTACATCCCGTCCGCCGACGCGATCGCGCAGGCGGTACTCAAGACGAGGAGCTGACACGATGTCGATTCACATGATCACGATGCCCAAGTGGGGGCTGTCGATGGAGCAGGGCCAGGTCAACGGCTGGCTGAAGGCGATCGGCGAACGCGTGACGAAGGGCGACGAAGTGCTCGACGTCGAGACCGACAAGATCTCGTCGGGCGTCGAATGCGCGTTCGACGGCACGCTGCGCCGTCAAGTCGCGCAGGAAGGCGAGACGCTGCCGGTCGGTGCGCTGCTCGGCGTGGTGGCTGCAGCCGAGGCAAGCGATGCCGACATCGACGCGGCGATCGCCGAATTCCAGCGCGACTTCGTGCCGACCGCGGCCGCCGACGACGCGGCCGGCCCGCAACCCGAGAAGGCGCAGATCGGTGGACGCACGGTCCGGTTCCTGAAGCTCGGCGACGGTTCGGGCACGCCAGCGGTGCTGATCCACGGCTTCGGCGGCGACCTGAACAACTGGCTGTTCAACCACGCGGAGCTCGCCGCGCATCGGCCCGTATGGGCGCTCGACCTGCCCGGGCACGGCGAGTCGGGCAAGGCGGTCGACACCGGCAGTCTCGACGAACTGGCCGACGCGGTGCTCGCGCTGCTCGATGCGCAGCACATCGATCGTGCGCACCTGATCGGGCATTCGATGGGCGGCGCGGTCGCGATGGCGGCGGCGGAGCGCGCGCCGCAACGCGTGGCCTCGCTGACGCTGATCGCGAGCGCCGGGCTCGGCGTCGACATCAACCGCGGCTACATCGACGGCTTCGTCGCCGGCAACAGCCGCAATACGCTGAAGCCGCACCTCGGTGCGTTGTTCGCCGACAACGCGCTCGTCACGCGGCAACTGGTCGAAGATCTCGTCAAGTACAAGCGGCTCGAAGGCGTGCAGGCCGCGCTGGAGAAGATCGCGAACGCCGCGTTCGACGGCGCGTCCCAGCGGCGCGTGTTCCGCGACCGCGTCGGGGCGCTCGCGCCGCGCACGCTCGTGATCTGGGGCGAGCGCGACCAGGTGATTCCGGCGCAGCATGCGCAGGGCTTGCCGGACGGCGTGCGGGCCGAGGTGATCGCCGGCAGCGGTCACATGGTGCAGATGGAGGCGGCTGCCGACGTGAACCGCCTGATCGTCGCGTTTCTGGGAGACTGACGATGGCCGCCGCGCTCGAACGACCCAGCCTCACCGCGCTCGGCCAGCCGGGCGCGAGGAGCCGCGACAAGCTCGCGCGCATCCCGGTGCGCGTCGAACCCGCGGCCGGCGCGGCGCTGCCGAAGCCGCCGTGGCTGCGGGCGCGGCCGATGATGAGCGGGGCGGTCGCCGACATGGCGGCCGTGCTGCGCGATCATCGGCTGCATTCCGTCTGCGAGGAGGCGATGTGCCCGAACATCGGCGAATGCTTCGCGCAGCGCACCGCGACGTTCATGATCATGGGCGGACTGTGCACGCGGCGATGCCCGTTCTGCGACGTCGCGCACGGCCGCCCCGAGCCGCTGGATCCTGACGAGCCCGCGCGGCTCGCCGACGCGGTCGCGGCGCTCGGGCTGCGCTACGTCGTGATCACGTCGGTCGATCGCGACGACTTGCGCGACGGCGGCGCCGCGCATTTTGCGGCCTGCATCGCGGCGGTGCGCGCGAGCGTGCCGGGCATCGGCGTCGAGGTGCTGACGCCCGACTTCCGTGGCCGCGTCGCGCGGGCGCTCGATGCGTTGTCGTCGGCGTGGCCGGACGTGTTCAATCACAACATCGAAACGGTGCAGTCGCTATATCGGGCGGCGCGGCCGGGCGCCGATTATCGCGGTTCGCTCGACCTGCTTGCGCAGGCGAAGGCCGCGCGGCCGACGCTCGTGACGAAATCGGGCTTGATGCTCGGGCTCGGCGAGCGCGACGACGAGGTGCGGGACACGCTGCGCGACCTGCGCGCGCACGAGGTCGACGTGCTGACGCTCGGCCAGTATCTCGCGCCGTCCGCGCATCATCTGCCGGTGCGCCGCTACGTGAGCCCCGATGCGTTCGCCGCGTGGCGCGACGAGGGGTTGGCGCTCGGTTTCAGGGAAGTCGTTGCCGGCCCGCTCGTGCGGTCCTCGTACCACGCGGCCGACGTGCTGGAGGACGCGTAGGCCGCGCGCCGTGCGTCATGCGCTGTATGCGTTGACGGCCGGTTGCGCGCGGCTGACGTGGCGCAGGTAGAGCGCGAGGCCTGCGCCCGCGAGCATCAGGCTGATCGTGTTCGCGAACCAGAAGCCGCGCGCGCCGGTCAGCCAGGCCGGTGCGATGCCGCCGACGTCGAAGCCGAGCACGTAGCCGCCGCCGAGCCCGACACCCCACAGCGCGACCGCATAGATTACGGTCGGCACGACCGCGACCTTGTACGCGCGCAGCACGAAGGCGGACGTGATCTGCAGCGCGTCGAAGAAGTGGTAGCAGGTGACGATCGCGACCAGCGGCAGCGCGGCGGCGGCCACGGCCGGGTTCGGTGTGTAGCCGCCGACGATCAGCGGACGCAGCGTGAACACGAGCACGCCGTACGCGGCCGCGATTCCGCACGCGAGCATCACGCTGTGCCGGCCGAGCAGGCGCGCCTCGTCCGGGCGGCCGGCGCCGAGTGCGCGCGCCACCAGCGTCGACGCCGCGACGCCGATCGACAGCGGCGTCATGTACAGCACCGCGCCGATGTTGCCGGCGATCTGGTGGCCGGCGAGCGTCGTCGTGCCGAATTGCGCGATGAAGAGCGCCATGCACGTGTACGACGTGACCTCGATCAGGTATGACAGGCCCATCGGCACGCCGAGCTTCAGGATCGCCTTCTGGCGTGCCCAGACGGGCCAGCAAAAGCGCGAGAAGATCGAAAGCGGCGAGAACACGTCGAGCTTCGCGAGCAGCGTGAAGCCGATCAGCGCGAGCGCCCAGTTGATCAGCGTGCTGGCGAGCCCGCAGCCGGGGCCGCCGAGGGCCGGCACGCCGAGGCCGCCGAAGATGAACCACACGTTGAGCGGAAACTTGAGCAGCAGCGCGCCGACCTGCAGGATCATCGCGAGGCGCGGCTTGCCGGCTGCGTTGGTCAGCGCGTTGTAGATCCGGAACACGAGGCTCGCCGGCAGGCCGTACGACAGGATCCGCAGGTAATCGACAGTGCGGTCGTGCAGCGCGGGCGGCGCGTGGGCGATGTGCAGCAGCGGTTCGGGAAAATGCAGCAGCAGGAAGCCGGGCACCGCGAGCATCAGCGCGAGCCACAGCGCCTGGCGGACTTCCTCGCCGATGTCCGCGTAGCGCCGCGCGCCGTACAGTTGCCCGGTGATCGGCTGCAGCGCGGACAGGATGCCCGTCATCCCGATGTAGACCGACACGTAGATCGACGAACCGAGCCCGAGTGCGGCCAGGTCGATGGCCGAATAGCGGCCGACCATTGCCGTGTCGATCACGCCGAACGCGATGATCGCGAGCTGGCCGACGAGCACCGGCCACGCGAGACCGACGATCCGGCGGATGTCGGCGAACATCGTCAATCGACCGTCCGGTGGCGCGGGCCGCGGCGCTTGACGGGTGCCGTCGGCCGCTCGATGCGCTCGTACAGGCGGAAGCGTTCGTCGCGGTCGGCGACGCGGCGGCCTTCCCACACGAGACGCCACACGTATTGCGACATCGCGCTCGGCTCGCCGAAGTCCGCGCGATCCTGGCGCAGGATCACGTCGCAGTCGCCCGAGAACTCGAAGTGCATGTCGCCGAAGTATGCGAAGGTCGCGATCTGCGCATCGCCGAGCCGCACGGGCGAGATGCACTCATAGTCTTTGGGCAGATGCGACGCGATCTGCTGCGCGACGTCGCTGTAGGTCCGGCCGTAGTTGACGATCGGCAGCCACAGCGTCATCAGCAGCACCCACATCAGCGTGGTGCCCGCGCCCGACAGCACGACGCTGCGCCACAGCACCTTCGGCTGGCGCGAGATGCGCCAGCGCGCCAGCAGGCACCAGCACACGGTGACGATCACCGCGCAGATGAACGACAGGATCTTGAAGTGCGGTTCGTAGCCCGGCACGAGGCGCGCGAGGTTGCGCGCGAGCGGGTGCGGGAAGCCGGTGAGCGACGCGAGCCATACGAGCCACACGAAGGTGCCGAGAATCGTGAAGCTCAGCACCGCGAACCAGTCGAATGCGTTGATCGCGCCGCGCTTGAGCGTCGGCAGCGCGAAGGTGGCGAGCACCGCGAGCGGCGGCAGCAGCAGCATGTACATGCGGTTCGACTGCTGGCTCTGCAGGATCACGAGCGCGACGAGCGGCACCACGACCGACAGCGGAATCGCGATATGCGCGCGGCGGCGCATGCCGGCCCAACTCCACCAGGCCCAGATCGCGAGCGGCCACGCGGGCCACGTGAACAGCGGCAGGTTCTTCGCCGCGTAGGCGAGCACCGCGGTCGGCGGGCCCGAGAAGCGCATCAGGCTGCCATGGATCCACTGGTTGAAGAACCACGCGGCGTCGTCGGGTGCCGCGTGGAACGCGGCGAGCGGCCACAGCGCGAAGATCGCGGCCGCGAGCGGCAGGCCGATCAGCGGCAGGCGCAGGTTGCGCATTTCCGGCGTGACGAGCCACAGCGCGGCGGTGCCGGCGAGCAGCGCGACGACGAGCACCGGGTTGCCGGACAGCGCGACGAGACCGATCGCGATGCCCCACCACAGCGCACCCTGCATCGGCTTGTCGATGCCGCGCACGATGCCGTACACGAACATCGCGATCCACGCGAACTGCGCGAGTTGCGGCGTCGTTTCGTGGCCGCGCTCCGCGAGTCCGAAGCACGCGACGAGGACCAGCAGCGCGCCGTCGGCGAGCGTGCGGCCGTAGTCGCGCGGCTCCGGCTCGCCGCCGAATGCGTACTTGAACGGCTGGACCTCGGCGCGCCGACCGAGCAGGTAGGCGGCGTACCAGACGAACGCGCACGCGACGCAGAACAGCACGCCCGTGTCGACGCGCGACGCGTTGCTCGCGTCGACCCACGGCGCCAGCGCGCGGATCGACAGCGCGCCGAGCCAGTAGCCGAGCGGCCCGTCGGTCGTGATGAACTTGCCGACGAGATTCGGCAGCAGCCAGTCGTGCCAGCCGCCGGTGGCCATCGTCCACATCACGCCGAAACCCGCCGCGTCCTCGTTCTTCCACGGGTCGCGGCCGAACAGGCCGAACGCCGCGTAGACGAGGCAGAGCGTGAGCAGCAGCCAGCGCGGCAGCGCGCGCGT
Organism: Burkholderia sp. BCC1640; assembly: GCF_902833125.1. Classification (NCBI taxonomy): domain Bacteria; kingdom Pseudomonadati; phylum Pseudomonadota; class Betaproteobacteria; order Burkholderiales; family Burkholderiaceae; genus Burkholderia; species Burkholderia sp. BCC1640. The sequence continues at coordinate 189,855 of NZ_CADFEF010000011.1, forward strand.
GGCGGAGGCGGTGAGACGAACGACTGGCTTCATGCAGATGAGCGATTTGTTATGGGCGGGCGGCCGGCGCGGTCACGCGCCCGCCGACGGCGCCGGATTCGAGCATCCGGCATTGTAGACGCGCCGGCCGTTGCGCGTCGGACGATTGCCCCGGCACCGGCCTGCGTGCGGTGTTTTCCCGGCGAGCGGAGACAAAAAAGGGCAGCCTGGGCTGCCCTTTCGTGCGGTACCGGTGCGTTGCAACCACCGGATCGGTGCGAAGCTTACTTCGCGACCTTGCCGCTGGCGCGTGCGCCGAACTTGTTCTTGAACTTCTCGACACGGCCTGCCGTGTCCATGATCTTTTGCTGACCCGTGTAGAACGAGTGCGATTCCGACGACACTTCGATCTTGGCGAGCGGGTAGGTCTTGCCTTCGTGTTCGATGGTTTCACGCGTCTGGATCGTCGAGCGCGTGATGAACTTGAAGCCGTTCGACATGTCTTGGAAGACGACTTCGCGGTAGTCCGGGTGAATGCCAGGTTTCATGATGTTCCTTGGTGAGAGCGGTAGCCAACCCGCCGCTTGCCGTGCCGGACCGCACGCATTTGCGCGATTCAGCCGACGTCAAGCCCGGCGCGAGCCACTTGCCTAAGGTCGAAAAACGGCGATTATGCCAGAAAATCAGACGGTTGACGAATAATTTTCACCGCGCGTCGAGGGCGCCCGTCCGGGCCGGATCCTGCCGATAGTAGCGGGCGAGCAGCCGGTAGAGTTCCGGAAATTCGGACTCGAACGCACGCGGTCGCACGAACAGCGCCTCGCTGCACACCGCGAAGAACTCCGACGGGTGATCGGCCGCATAGGGATCGATCAGCGAGTCGCGCTCGAAGCGCGCCCACGCACGATCCGGCACCGCATCGACGCGCGCGCAGAACTGGTCGTACGCATGCTCGAACACGTCGGCCCACGCCTGCGCGTCGAGGTGCGGCGCGTGCCAGCGGCGAAAAAGGGGCGGATAGCCGTCGGCTTCTCCGTTGACCATGTCGATCTTGTGCGCGAACTCGTGGATCACGACGTTGTACGCGTCGCGGCCGTCCGTCATCTGCGCGTCTTCCCACGACAGGATCACCGGGCCGCCTTCCCACGCTTCGCCGCTCGCATCCTGCTCGACTTCATGGACGACACCGTCCTCGTCCTGCACGGTCTTGCGGATGACGAATTCGCCGGGATACACGACGACGCCGACCCAGCCGTCGTACAGCGACAGATCGAGGTTCAGCACGGGCAGGCACGCCTGCGCGGCGATCGCGACGATCATCTCGTCGGTCAGCTCGAGCCCGTGCGCGGTCGAGAACGATTTCTTCGCGATGAACAGGCTCGTCAGCTCGCGCAGCCGGCCCAGGTCGCCGGGCGACAGCGCGTCGAGGAACGGCAGGCGTGCGACGGTGTCCTGCCACAGCGCATCGGGAATCGGATGGCTGCGCAGCGCGCGGTCGCGGCGGCGGTCGTCGAACCAGCGGGTCAGTTTCGAGAGCATGGAGGCAGCGCGGGAGAATCCAAAGCCTGTCTTTTAACTCAATCGATCTCTTTTTGCCATGCCGCGAAGAGGCCGCCAACGAGCGCGACACCCGCGAGGAAATAGAAACCGTCGAGCGACGCGAGAAACGACGCCTGTTGCGCGACCATCCGGGCGATCGATGCGATCGCGAGGGCGTGCGCCTCGTTCAGTGCATGGCCGGCGGCCGCATAGCTGTGCGTGAGAGCGTCGACCGTTTGCTGGAACAGCGGATCGAACACGTTCGCGCGCTCCACGAGCCTCGTCTGATGTACCGCCAGCCGGTGCTGCTCGACGATGATCACCGACGACGTCGCGAACGAGATCGTCAGTTGCCGCACGATGTTCTTCAGCCGGTAGCCATGCGTGTATTCGTCGATCGCGAAGATGCGGAACGTCAGGTTCGCGACCGGCAGCACGATGAACAGCAGCAACAGCCCGCGCAGCAGCAACGGGACGATCAGCGCGGCCTCGCCGACCTGGGGCGTCATGCGCGTCATCCACAGCGCGGCGACGATCGCGATCGCGAACCCCGGCACGACGAACCATTTCTTGTGCGTGACGCGCTTCGCATGGCGCAGGTAGGCGAACAGCGCGGTGGCCGAGATCAGCGACATCGTGCCGACCAGGCGCCCGGCGTTCTCGACCGGATAGCCGAGCCCGCCTTCGAGCAGGCGGGAGGTCAGGTAGCTGAAGCCCGTCGACTCGTAGTAATAGAACATGTACAGCAGCAGCCCGACCTGGAACGTGCGCTCGCGAAACGCATGCAGTCGCACGAGCGGCGTCGGATGGTTCCACTGGTGATACGCGAACCACGCGAGCGCGCCGAGGCCCGCGATCGTCAGCAGGATCAGCATCGGCGAGCCGCTGTAGAGCTGGTAGTGCACCTGCTGCAGCACGATCTGCAGCGCGCCTTGCGCGAGCGCGAACACAACGTACGGCCAGAAATGCCCGGAGCCGCGTTCGTCGTCGGGCGTCCTGCCCGAATCGGGCAGCGTGAGGAGCGCGAGAATCGCGAACGCGATGCCCGCGGGCGCGGTGCACGCGAACAGCGCGCGCCACGTCGAGTGCGCGACGAGCAGCCCGCCGACGATCGGTGCAAGTGCGCTGCCGAGCAGGATCATGATCAGGAACGCGCGCGTGGCGGGCGGCCGCTCCTGCGGCTTGAAGCTGATCTGGATCAGAATCCGGCATGCACCCATCATCGGGCCGATGAAGTAGCCCTGGAAGCCGCGCGCGAACGCGAGCTCGAGCGACGTGTCGGCAAGCGCCGCCGCGATCGCGCCGAACGAGAACATCAGCATGCAGCCGGCGACGTAGCGGCGATGCCCGAGCCGATCGACCCACCATTGCTGCTGCAGGATGCCGAGCACGGCCGTAACCGCATACGCGCTCGACGACCACACGAGTTCGTCCGGCGATGCGTTGATGCCACCTGCGATATAGCTCGCGAAGAACGAGAAGGCCGCGTTGTCGAAGTAGTCGATGCCGGTGACGAGCGCGAGCGCCCACGGGAACAGGTCCGCGCGCAGGTTCGCGCGGCTCCACAGTGGCGGGCGACCTGGCGCGACGTTCATTCCCGGTCCTTGCGCGCGCGCCGCGTGCCGGCTTCGGCTTGCCGCTGCGCGATCAGCGTGTCGGGGTTTTCGCCGGCGAGGCGCCGTTCGATGTAGTCGATGTCGTGCTGCAGTTCCTTGCGCAGCGCGACGGCTTCCTTCAACTCGCGCTGGACGGCCGCGATCCGCTGATCGAGCGTGTCGATTTGCCCGGCGAGCCCCGAGCGGATGTCGCGCAACGACCCGTCCGAATAACGGCGCCGGCCGTCGCCCGTTTCTTCCAGCGGGCGCTTGAGCATCTCGGTGATGCCGTGTAGCGAAAAGCCGAGCGCGCGCAGCCGCAGGATGCGGGCGAAGCGTTCGAGATCGGCTTCGTCGTAAAGGCGATAGCGGCCGCCGCTGCGTGACGGCGTGACGAGCCCGCGCTCTTCGTAATACTTCAGTGTGCGCGGTGTGACACCGAGCCGCGACGCGGCGTCGCTCACGGTCAGCAGCGAGGGGGAAGTGTCGTTCGGCATCGGGATGGCGGGGTCTGGGTTGGGGCAATGGCGCGATTATAGATCAACCTGTACGTTCACGTTCAGGTTGGCATGAAAAAACGGCCGCCGGGCGAAACGCGCGGGCGGCCGTTCGTTGCGGGGCGGGGGCGATCAGCCGCCGCGGCGCATCAGGTCGAAGAACTCGGAGTTGCTCTTCGTCTGGCGGATCTTGTCGAGCAGGAATTCCATCGCCTCGACTTCGTCCATGTCGTGGATGAACTTGCGCAGCACCCAGATCTTTTGAAGGATCTCGGGCTTGATCAGCATTTCTTCGCGGCGCGTGCCTGACTTGTTCAGGTTGATCGACGGATAGACGCGCTTTTCCGCGAGACGACGCTCGAGGTGCACTTCCATGTTGCCGGTGCCCTTGAATTCTTCGTAGATCACGTCGTCCATGCGGCTGCCGGTTTCGATCAGCGCGGTGCCGATGATCGTCAGCGAGCCGCCTTCCTCGATGTTGCGCGCCGCGCCGAAGAAGCGCTTCGGGCGCTGCAGCGCGTTCGCGTCGACACCGCCCGTCAGCACCTTGCCCGACGCCGGGATCACGGTGTTGTATGCGCGTGCGAGGCGCGTGATCGAGTCGAGCAGGATCACGACGTCGTGCTTCATTTCGACGAGGCGCTTGGCCTTTTCGATCACCATTTCGGCGACCTGCACGTGACGCGTGGCCGGTTCGTCGAACGTCGAGGCGATCACTTCGCCGGCGACGGAGCGCTGCATTTCGGTCACTTCTTCGGGGCGCTCGTCGATCAGCAGCACGAACAGGATGACGTCCGGATGGTTCTGCTTGATCGCGTGTGCGATGTGCTGGAGCATCACGGTCTTGCCCGACTTCGGCGACGCGACGAGCAGGCCGCGCTGGCCCTTGCCGATCGGCGCGATCATGTCGATGATGCGGCCCGTGACGTTCTCTTCGCCGCGCATTTCGCGTTCGAGCGACAGCGGCTTGTTCGGGTGCAGCGGCGTGAGGTTCTCGAACATGATCTTGTGTTTCGAGGCCTCGGGCGGCTGCCCGTTGACTTTGTCGACCTTCACCAGCGCGAAGTAGCGCTCGCCGTCCTTTGGCGTGCGGACTTCACCTTCGATGGTGTCGCCAGTGTGCAGGTTGAAGCGGCGGATCTGCGACGGGCTGATATAGATGTCGTCGGTGCTCGCGAGGTACGACATTTCCGGCGAGCGCAGGAAGCCGAAACCGTCCGGCAGCACTTCGAGCGTGCCGTCGCCGAAGATCGTCTCTCCCGTCTTGGCGCGCTTTTTGAGAATGGCGAACATCAGCTCCTGCTTGCGCAGGCGGTTCGCGTTTTCGATCTCCAGGCCATTGGCCATTTCGATCAGTTCGGACACGTGCAGAGACTTGAGCTCGGATAAATGCATACGGAGAACCCGCCAGGGAGGAGAAGCGACGAAAAGGAATAAGGGAGGAGGGCGAGCGGAAGCGCTCTGAGACTTAATGCGTCTTGTAGACGTTTTTTGATTCTAGCATACGCCGATTCGCGCCTGAGCGGCCGATCGGCGGCTTGACGGCGGACGTGTTGTCGGTTGACAACACGTCCGCGGAACGGCCGGTATTACAGGTGGCTGTCCAGGAATGCGGTGAGCTGCGACTTCGACAGCGCGCCGACCTTCTGCGCGGCGGCCGCGCCGTTCTTGAACAGGATCAGCGTCGGGATGCCGCGCACGCCGAACTTCGCGGGCGTTGCCTGGTTGTCGTCGACGTTGATCTTCGCGATCTGCAGCTTGTCGCCGTAATCCTTCGCGACTTCGTCGAGGATCGGGGCGATCATCTTGCACGGGCCGCACCATTCGGCCCAGAAGTCGACGAGCACGGGCTTGTCGGATTTGACGACGTCCTGTTCGAACGATGCGTCGCTGATGTGTTTGATCTGTTCGCTCATTGGGTCAATACCTCTTACGGTTCGGGGACTGCCTGCTCGGCGCGTTGCGGCGCTCCGGCGGCCTTATTGGCTACCGGCCGCTGCGGCAGGTCACTCCGCTCTCCGAGGGAAGGGCGTAAGCGCTGCATGGCGCGGCTCGCGGGTCGTTCGGGCGTCATATTAGCCTAAATTGCTATCTGCTGCGGGCAGCGATAGTAGTCGCTACGCGAGTAGGGGTACGACGCGCCGTTCGAGCGTTGTGTCCCGAAGGTGGAGGCCGGCGCGCAAAATGCAAGAGTCACCAAGTGTCACGATATATATATCCGCAAGCCCGCGCTGGATCGGCGTGCCCGTACGCGCGTCGGTTTGCTCGATCTTTCGCTTTGTTGCGAACAAACGGTCGCATTCGGCAGGAAGCGGTGATAGAATATGCCGTGACGGGCCTCCTCGCATGGTGGGGCGGTGAACCTGGTCAGGTCGGGAACGAAGCAGCCACAATCGTTTTCCGCCAGTGCCGAGGGTCGGGCTCGTCACCTCTTCATTCCACGATGGAATAAGGCTCTGCGGGGAGTGTGTCAGGGCAAATCGCTACGCCGATTGACACAGCTTGCCAGTCTAGCATGAGCTATCGAGGCGCATTCAGGTCGTTCTCGAATTCCATCGTTCGGCGGGGCAAAGTAGGTCGACTCTGGGCCGCAGCAAAGGCGGTGCTGAGTTGGCCAGAATCCCTTCTTCCGTTCATCACACCATCGCTACTGCCTGCTAGGGCTACTTTCCCCATGCGGCGGATATCGTTGCTTGTCGGCGAACTGGATCTGCCGGACGTTGTTTTCGACGAGCGTTGGAGCAACGGGATCTGCACGGCAATTGATGCGGTACCGTGGCGACGCTGATCCTGTAACGGCTTTGCTCCGATCGCAGGGGCATGGCACACACTTCGTAGCACAAGCTCGCAGGCACGTTGGCGGCATCTTGGCGTCCGCCGAAATTTTTTGCGAGTGGCCCCCTTGAATTTTTGAAGGGAGGCTCGCATACTTCCCAACCGATCTCCGAAAAGGGGGTTGGATGTGCCGGATCGTACGCTGTGGCTGTTGTCAAGCGTACCTAACGGAAAATTACGACGCTGAGCCGTTGTGACGGGGTGTTGCGCTTCGTCGCCAGCCGATCTCGATCGTGCTGCTTTTTGTTCGGTGTTTTTTTAACTTGAGTGGACGCATTGCGGGAGCCCGCAGATGTTCGCTCATCTTGAGGAAACATTGAGCATGAACGCACGCATTTCTTTTTCTTCCGATCAAGTGACCTTCGACGGTCGAGGGTCGGACATGCAGCAGTCTGAGAGGGTAACCCTCAACGATCTTCAGGCCCTTACCGCTGCCATCCCGTCGGTGCCCTTCAAGCAAATCGCCGCCGTTGCGCTTGAGCACTTCGGCGAGGTTATCGATATCCTTGACCTCGAAGGCGAGTATCACGGCCGGGAGTTCGTGGCCTACAACCCTCGTCGTGACGACCGTGAGCTTGGGTCGTTCTCGATCAACACTGAGACGGGCTTCTTCGCTGATTTCGCCTGCGACGACGAATGCAGGGGCCGTGATCTGATTACCCTCGCAGCTTACGTCTGGGATTGCGGCATGACAGCAGCCGCCAAGCGTTTGTTGAACGAACTCCAGAAGCGGCAGATCGAGATGCCGTTGAAGGCGGACACCGTTCCGGTGCTCCGTGTACCGGTTGGTCATCAGGTTACTCGCAACGAGCTCATGTCCCCGATTCCGGCAGGGAGCCCGGAGCTTGATGCTCACCAGTTCGTACCTCGTGGTTTGATCCTTGACGGTCGTTACGACTACGTCGATGCGAACGGCCGCCTGTGCTTTGTCCAGTTACGCTTGCGGCAGGCGGACGGAAAGAAAACCTTCTGCACGTTGCAGGTCAAGTGCCGGGAGGATGGCTTGTTGCACTGGGCTGGTGGCATGCCGCCCGGCCTGCGTCCGCTGTTCGGCTTGAGGGATTTGGTCGAGGGTGACCAGGTCATGCCGGTGTTCGTCGTCGAGGGCGAAAAGGCCGCTCTTGCTCTGCGGGGACTGTGGCCGACGGTGGTTGTAACGTCTGCGGGTGGTGCGAAGGCTGCGGCTAAGACCGATTGGTCTCCGCTTGCAGGGCGTCCGGTTGTGATTTGGCCCGACAATGATGAGGCTGGCCTGAAATATCAGGACCAGGTGATCGAGTTGATTCGTGCGGCAGGCCCGTCCACCCAGATCAAGGTCGTCGATGCCGAAAGGGTTATGCGCAACCTTTGCGAGGCTCAGGGCTGCTCGTATGACGAGAAGGTCAATGAGATGACAGGGTGGGACGTTGCCGATATTGCCCAACTTGGCTTTGCTGGGCATGTCGTTGCAGATTGGGCGAAAAATTCGTTGATCGACGTCCATGTCCCGCTGGGGAGTGATGCGCAGGTGAGGCAGATCCGGGCGAATGGGCACCGTGATCCGGTGACCTGGGCATCGGGGAAGACCTACACCATCGACGATGCAGGGGTGATTGTTTGGAAATGGCAGAAGGACGAGCAGGTGCCCGTCATGGTGTCTTCCCGTGTCGACATCCTCCGACAGCTGCGGGACCAGGAAAGCAGCGGGTGGAGCCTGGAACTGCGCTTGCATAAGCCTGACGGCGTGCAGCAGATGATCGTCGTGCGGCGTGCGACGCTGTCCGACAGCAGAGTGTTTCGGGAGACCTTTAGCGACCTCGGCGTGATCGTATACAACTGGGTGGAGTTCAACGACTACCTGGCTCATGCAGAGACCCGGGAAACGCATGAACTTGTTCGCAGTGTCGGCTGGTCTGGCACGAACTACATGCGGGCGGATCGGGCTTTCGGTCAGGGAGCTGAATCCGTGGCTCTTGATCCAGAAGCACCTGCATGTGCTGCATTTGGCCAACAAGGTACGCTCGAAGCTTGGAACGAACAGATCGGCCAGCGATGCGTTGGCAATACTCGCCTCATGCTTGCGGTGTGTGCTGCGTTGGCAGGTCCGCTGCTGCGCCTCGCCGGTGTCGATGGAGGTGGCCTGTCCGCGCCGACGGAATTTTGAGCCACCGGGCCGATTGGATTTTGAGCCGGGGTGGAGACCGGTCTATAGCAGGACCGGTTGTGGATAAGTGTATGGGTTTCCGGGGTCGTTGTCCTCCTGCGT
>NZ_CADFEF010000012.1:0-194337 GCF_902833125.1 Burkholderia sp. BCC1640
GTCAGCAGATTTCATAGGGGCCCGCAGCGGCGGTATTGGCTGCAACAAGGCCGGATATAGAGCTGCAGCCCATCCTGTCAGTCGGAACACACGAGAACTGTTGCAAACGGGACGCGTTCATATAGGCGACATGACTTTCTCCATCGTCGGGCGCTGCCCGGAAACGGGGCAGCTCGGGATCGCGATCAGTTCGTCGAGCATCGCGGTGGGCGCGCGCTGCCCATGGGTGCGCGCCGGCGTCGGCGCGGTCGCTACGCAGAACGTCACGCTGCCGGCGCTCGGCCCGCAGATCCTCGACCTGATCGAGCACCGGCAGCTCGCACCGGCGGCCGCGCTCGACCGCGCGCTCAGCGCGAACGGCTGGAGCCAGTACCGGCAGGTCACGGTGATCGACGGGCAGGGGCAGACCGCGTGCTTCACCGGGAAGGAGGCGCTCGGCACGCACCATGCGGTTGAGGGCGAGCAATGCGTGGCGGCGGGCAACCTGCTGGCCGCGCCGGGCGTGATCGACGCGATGGCGCGTGCGTTCGAGCAGTCGCCCGGGCTGCTGGCCGACCGCCTGCTGGCCGCGATGCACGCGGCGATCGCGGCGGGCGGCGAGGCCGGACCGGTGCATTCGGCGGCACTGAAGGTGGTCGGCGACGTGACCTGGCCGATCGTCGACCTGCGCGTCGACTGGGCCGATGCCGATCCGATCGGGCAGCTCGATGCGCTGTGGCGCGCGTATCGCCCGCAGATGCAGGATTACCAGACACGCGCGCTGAACCCGACTGCCGCGCCGAGCTACGGAGTGCCGGGTGATGAGTGACACGTCGAGCCGCGCATTGCTCGAACGGTTGATCGGCTTCGCGACGGTCAGCCGCGATTCAAATCTCGCGATGATCGAATTCATCGGCAATTACCTCGACGGCCTCGGCGTCTCGAGCGAGCTGTTCTACAACGCGGAACGCACGAAGGCGAGCCTGTACGCGACAATCGGGCCGCGCGATCGCGGCGGCATCGCGCTGTCGGGCCATACCGACGTGGTGCCGGTCGACGGCCAGGCGTGGACGGTCGAGCCGTTCCGGCTGACCGAGCGCGACGGCCGGCTGTACGGGCGCGGCACGGCCGACATGAAGGGCTTCATCGCGTCGGTGCTCGCGGCCGTGCCGGCGTTCGTCGCGCGGCCGCTGCGCCTGCCGGTGCATCTCGCGTTTTCGTATGACGAGGAAGTCGGCTGTCTCGGTGTGCGGCCGATGCTCGATGCGCTGGCCGCGCGCGAGCACCGGCCGCGTCTGTGTCTGATCGGCGAGCCGACCGAACTGAAGCCGGTGCTCGGTCACAAGGGCAAGCTCGCGATGCGCTGCCACGTGAAGGGCGCCGCGTGTCACTCGGCGTACGCGCCGCTCGGCGTCAACGCGATCGATTACGCGGCGAAGCTGATCGGCCGGCTCGGCGAGATCGGCGCGGCGCTCGCGCGGCCCGAGCATCACGACAGCCGCTTCGATCCGCCGTTCTCGACGGTGCAGGCCGGGCTGATCAAGGGCGGCCGCGCGCTGAACATCGTGCCGGCCGAATGCGAATTCGACTTCGAGGTGCGGGCACTGCCGGCGTTCGACGCACATGAAGTGACGAGAAAGCTGCAGGATTATGCGGAATCCGAACTGTTGCCGAAGATGCGCGCGGTGCAACCCGATACCGATATCCAGCTGCAGCCGCTCGGTTCGTATCCGGGGCTCGCGACGTCGCCGGACAGCGAAGCCGCGCGGCTGCTCGCGATGCTGAGCGGCTCCGACGCGTTCGGCACGGTCGCGTTCGGCACCGAGGGCGGCCTGTTCGGGCAGGCCGGCATTCCGACCGTGGTGTGCGGGCCGGGCAGCATGGACCAGGGGCACAAGCCCGACGAATTCGTCGCGGTCGAGCAACTGCACGGTTGCGACGCGATGCTGGGGCGTCTCGCGACGCATCTCGTTTCAGAGGACTGATGCGGCCGCGGAGCCGCATGCCGCATCTCGCACGCTGCCGCTCCGCGGCGCGTGCGGTTTCTTTGTTGCTATCGCGCCGATTCCGCGACGATCTGCGCCAGCCGCTCGCGGCAGAACTCGACGAACGACTGCGCCTGCTTCGTCAGCTGACCGCGCTTCAACCGCGCGCTCACGAGCCCCGACGGACTCACCGTTTCGCTGAGGGCGATCGTCACGACGCGCCGGCCGTCGTACGTGTATTCGGAGTGCGGCCGCGTGACGAGCAGCGAGAAGCCGAATCCCTGGCCGACCATGCCGCGCACCATTTCGATCGACGGCGAAGCGAACACGATGTTCGGCGTGAGCCCGAGCTCGCGAAACAGGCTGACGAAGTATGTGCGGCTCGGCAGCACGTCGAGGAGAATCATCGGCTCGACGCTGAGGTCGTGCAGCGATACGTGCGACTGGCCCGCGAACCGGTGGTTCTCCGGCAGCAGCACGTATGGCTGCTGCGGCGGCATCAGCGGCTCGGTTTCGATCGTACCGTCGAGATCGTGGTCGTAAAGGAACGCGAGATCGAAGGTGCCGGCCGTCAGGCCCTGCACGAGCTCCTGCTGGTCGCCGTCGCGCAGCCGGATGTTGACGCCCGGATAGCGCTCCCGAAAACCCGCGATCAGTTGCGGCAGATAGAGCGGCGCGACGGTCTCGAAGCAGCCGATGTCGATCTGCCCGGTGATCACGTCGTTGTCGGCGAGCGCGTTCTGTTCGAATTCGTGCGCGATGCGCAGCAGTTCCTGCGCCTTCCGGTAGAAACGCGTGCCGGATGGCGTCAGCGACACGCCCTGCGCGTGATGGCGGATAAACAGCTTCACGCCGAAGCTTTCCTCGAGCCCCTTGATCGCGCTGGAGATTGACGGCTGCGCGATGAAGAGCTGGCGCGACGCCTCGGCGACGCTGCCGGATTCCACCGTCGTCACGAAATATTTCAGTTGCCGCAAAGTGTAGTGAGCCACAGGCACCTCTGATGCTCGGCACCGCGCACATGCGTCGCCGGAGCGCGTAATCGGTCCATCGTTTCGGGTAGCACCTTACCTGAAGAAAATCGGCGCCGACGTTTCCGCTGCAGAGCTTTTTCGTATGTCTCGGAAATATTTTTAGTATTTTCCGGGCGCCGCATGCGTGGCGCACCATCGTCTCCAATCCGGATCGCGACAAAAGCGCGCATGCGCGCGGCGAACCGCCGCCAGCATATCCGGACCCGATTGCAGGCGCACGCTTCGGCGCGCGCCGGCTGACACGGCACGCGCGCATCGCCGCGCAGGACAGGAGACTTCGCCATGACGACCGCGGACCGCAACGCGTCCCCCATGATAGAGAAACACACGATCGGCTACGTGCCGCCCGCAGAACGCCACGGCAAGGTGCGCGACCTGTTCACGCTCTGGTTCGGCGGCAACATCGCGCCGCTGCCGATCGTGACCGGCGCGCTCGGCGTGCAGCTCTTTCACCTGAACCTGATGTGGGCGATCGTCGCGATCGTCGTCGGCCAGGCGGTCGGCGGCGTGCTGATGGCGCTGCATTCTGCGCAGGGGCCGCAGATGGGCATCCCGCAGATGATCCAGAGCCGCGCGCAGTTCGGCTCGTGGGGCGCGCTGCTGGTCACGGTGATCGCGGCGGTGATGTACGTCGGCTTCTTCGCATCGAACATCGTGCTGGCCGGCAAGTCGGTGCACGGCATCGCGTCGTCGGTGCCGGTGCCCGTCGGCATCGTGATCGGCGCGGTGGGATCCGGGCTGATCGGAATCGTCGGTTACCGGTTCATCCATATCCTGAACCGGATCGGCACGTGGGTGCTCGGCATCGGCATCGTGGTCGGCTTCTGGATGATCCTGTCGCACGTGAGCACCGCCGATTTCCTCACGCGCGGCGGCTTCGATTTCGCCGGGTGGCTGGCGACGGTGTCGCTGTCCGCGTTGTGGCAGATCGCGTTCGCGCCGTACGTATCTGACTATTCGCGTTACCTGCCGGAGGACGTCGGCGTCGCGTCGACGTTCTGGGCGACCTATCTCGGCTGCACGATCGGCTCGACGCTCGCGTTCATCTTCGGCGCGGTCGCGGTGCTCGCGGTGCCGGCCGGCGCGGACACGATGGATGCGGTCAAGCAGGCGACCGGCCCGCTCGGCCCGCTGATGCTGGTGCTGTTCCTGCTGAGCGTGATCAGCCACAACGCGCTGAACCTGTACGGCGCGGTGCTCGCCGTCATCACGTCGGTGCAGACCTTCGCGTACAAGTGGATTCCGACCGCGAAGACGCGCGCGGTGGTGTCGGTGGTGATCTTCATCGCATGCTGCTACGCGGCGATCGGCGCGTCGACGAACTTCGTCGGCAATCTCGTCGATCTCGTGCTCGCGCTGCTCGTCGTGCTGGTGCCGTGGACGGCGATCAACCTGATCGACTTCTACGTGATCCACAAGGGCAAGTACGACATTCAGTCGATCTTCATGGCGGACGGCGGCGTGTACGGCCGCTTCAATCCGCAGGCGCTGCTCGCGTATGCGATCGGGATCGCCGTGCAGATTCCGTTCATGAACACGCCGATGTATGCGGGCCCGATTCCCGCGCATCTCGGCGGCGCAGACCTGTCGTGGCTCGTCGGGCTGGCGCTGACGTCGCCGCTGTACTACTGGCTCGCGACGCGCGACAGCGCGTACCGGCGCCGGCAGACGGGCGCGCAGCTGCCGTCGTCGGCGGCGCGATAAGCGGATCGTCTCTCGACGTGACGAAAGGAAGCGGCCGCCGCATCGGATGCGACGCGGCGGCCGGGAGACGGGGAAGAGGGGCGGCGAGCAGGTTCAGGCGCGCGGCATGTCGTACCGGACATTGCAAACTCGCCCGCTCCGCGAATCACACGCCCGCGGAACGCGCGACCCGCACCGGCACCGACTTGTACGACGGCGTGCCGCTTTCCTTGTCGATGTAGTCGAGCGGCACGAGCACGTTCGCTTCCGGGTAATACGCGCCGACCGACCCCGGCGCGATGTCGTATTCGATCGCGGTGATCTTCTCGAGACGCAGCGTGCGGCCGGATGCGGTGATCGTCTCGACGTCGACGAGGTCGCCGTGTTCGAGCCCGTACTTCGCGAGATCGGCCGCGTTCATGAACAGCACGTCGCGCCGCCCGAACACGCCGCGATAGCGGTCGTCGAGCCCGTAGATCGTCGTGTTGTACTGATCGTGGCTGCGCAGCGTGATCAGCCGCAGCACCTGCTCTGCGCCGAGCACGTCGGCGTCTTCCTTCACGCCCTTGTAGACCGAGAAAGTCGCCTTGCCGGTCGGCGTGGGCCACACGCGCTCGGTGGGCGGCAGCGGCAGGCGGAAGCCGCCCGGCCTGCGGATCCGTTCGTTGAACGACTCGAAGCCGGGCACCGTGCGATCGATCAGGTCGCGGATGCGGTCGTAGTCGGCGATCAGGTCGAGCCATGCGACCTTGCTGTTCGGCAGCGTCGCATGCGCGATTCCGGCGACGATCGCGGGCTCCGAGCGCAACTGGTCGGACGCCGGCTTGAGCTTGCCGGCCGATGCATGGACCATCGACATCGAATCCTCGACGGTGATCGACTGCCGGCCGCTCGCCTGCATGTCGAGCTCGGTGCGGCCGAGCACGGGCAGGACGTAGCTTTCCTTTGCCACCAGCAGATGCGAGCGGTTCAGCTTCGTGCCGAGATGCACGCTCAGATCGAGCTTCGCCATCGCGGGGAACGACAGCTCGGGATCGGGCAGCGCGACCGCGAAGTTGCCGCCGAGGCACAGCAGCGCCTTGGCCTGGCCGTCGATCATGGCCTGCATCGCCTGCACCGCGTCGTGCCCGTGATGCACGGGCGGCTTGAAGCCGCACACGTCCTCGATCTTCTGCAGGAATTCGGCCGACGGCTTCTCGGTGATGCCGACGGTGCGGTTGCCCTGCACGTTGGAGTGGCCGCGCAGCGGGCATATGCCTGCACCGGGCTTGCCGAAGTTGCCGCACATCAGCAGCAGGTCGGCGATCAGGCGCACGGTCGCGGTGCCCTTGTTGTGCTGCGTGACGCCCATCCCATACGTGACGATCGTCGCGTTCGACTTCGCGTAGGCGAGCGCGACCTGTTCGAGCTGCGCCTGGCTCAGGCCGCTCGCGCGCTCGATGTCGTTCCACGACGTCGCCTGGAGGTCGGCGGAGAACGCGTCGAAGCCGTCGGTGTGCTGCGCGATGAAGTCACGGTCGAGCACGTCGCCGCGCTCGGCCTCGAGCCGCAGCAGCGCCTTCATGATGCCTTTCAGCGCGGCGGCGTCGCCGCCCGCGTCGACCTGATAGTACGTCGAAGCGATACGTGTCGAGCCGAACGACGCCATCTCGATCATGTCCTGCGGATCCGCGAAGCGTTCGAGCGCGCGCTCGCGCAGCGGGTTGAACACGATGATCGGCACGTTGCGGCGCGAGCACTCGTGCAGCGTGCCCATCATTCGCGGGTGGTTCGTGCCGGGGTTGTGGCCGATGGAGATGATCAGTTCGCAGTGGTCGAAATCCTCCAGCGACACCGTGCCCTTGCCGATTCCGATCGACTGCGGCAGGCCGACGCTGGTCGGCTCGTGGCACATGTTCGAGCAGTCGGGGAAATTGTTGGTGCCGAGCTCGCGCGCGAAGAGCTGATACAGGTATGCGGCTTCGTTCGACGCGCGGCCCGACGTATAGAACTCGACCTGCTCGGGCGGCAGCGCGCGCAGCACCTCGCCGATGCGCGCGAATGCGTCGTCCCATTCGACTGCGCGGAACGTGTCGGTCGCGCGATCGTAGACGAGCGGATGCGTGAGCCGGCCCATGTTCTCCAGCTCGTAGTCGGACAGCCGCAGCAGCGACGACACCGTGTTCGCCGCGAAGAACTCGGGCGTCACGCGCTTGGTCGTCGCTTCCCACGTGACGGCCTTCGCGCCGTTCTCGCAGAACTGGAACGTCGACTTGTGTTCCTTGTCGGGCCAAGCGCAGCCGGGGCAGTCGAAACCGTCGGGCTGATTCGTCCGCATCAGCACGATCGGCGCCTCGATGGTTTCCATTTGCGTGCGCACGGCCTCGGCTGTCGCGCGAAGCGCGCCCCAACCGCCGGCGGGCCCATCGTACTTCCTGATGCCTGGCACTTCGCGTCGATTTGTCATGTGAATCTCCATGAGCCGGACCCGCTGCGGGGTGGCTCGGGTTGCGCCGCGTCGCGGCGTGGGGCGGTTCCGGCCCGCGGACGGAGCCGGTCATGCGGGCCCGTGCATCCGGGCCCGTCGGGTTTCAGTGCGCGTCCATCCTCGCACCGGACGACGTCTTGCCGAATGCCTTCGCGACCGGTTGCGCGCATGCCGAGGCCGTGCCCTCGCGCAGCACGCACCGGTACGGCGACCGGTCGCGTTCGACGCCAGCAACGCCGGCGCTTCGCGGAGCCCGCCGCATTACTTCGACTGCGTTCAAAATAGCGAATCGGGCCGGGGCCTACAAGACACAGTTCCGCATCGGCCCGGCCGTGAATTGCACCCTCACATGCATGTGCTGGGGAGACGCAAGGAGTACAGACGAGCGCGCATGCGGGTGCGGCGTGCGGGATACGAAAAGTTGGCGGCGTGCAATGCGCGCGCGTGGGCGCGCATCGCGGCGAAGCGGCGTCAGTCGGAGAGCGTCATCGCAAGTCGCTGTCGTGCGATCTGCTTCACGGCGGATGACAGGGCTGCATCCTGCAGATCATTGGCCCAGACGGAGAATGAATCCTCGATCAGGTTGCGGGTGTCGGGCGGCAGCTCGGCCAGCATTAGCGCTACCACGGTGAAGAGCACGGCGGTGTCGCCGGCGTGGCGGCTCGCGTTCGCGTCGACGGCCTGCTTCAGGCTGTCGACCGACGCTTGCAGCGCCTGTAATGCGTCATTCGATTCGCTCATTTCACGCCTCCATTCAGGATGGTTCGGCGACGACGAACGTGCGGCCGGCAACGCGGCCGGTGCACGCGATGCCCGGCAGGCATCGCGCGCGGGCGGGACGTCAGGTCGCCGCGGTGGCCTGCGGCGCCACGGCCACCGATGCCTCGCTCGTCAGCATCAGGAACGTGAACGTTTCGCGCAGGTACAGGCGAACGACCTTGTCGGTGTGACTCGTGTAGCCGATCGACACGTCTTCGCCGAGGTGAAGTTCATAGTCGCCGCCGCGGGTGGACAGCACGCAGCCGCCGCTGATCGCCGGCGCCCAGATGATCTCGCCGCTGACGATGCGCTTGATGTGGCCGAGGACCGGGTAGCCCTGGTCGCGCGCTTCGCTCAGCGCCGTGTAGGCATCCGAACCGAGCACGACCGAGTACGGGCCGTCGACGCCGGCGAGCCGCAGTGCTTCCAGCGCGTCGCTGATCGCGTCCGGGTACGCGCCGACGTCGGCCGGCAGCGTGAGCTTGCGGTTCGACGTGCCTTCGCGGATGCCGACGATGTCCGCGGCCAGGTAGCCGTCGAAGATTGCGCCGTCTTCCGCGAATGCGAGCCGTTGCGCGGCGTCCTTCGCCGGCTGCCAGTCGGCGTCGCGCGCGCCGCGCTCGACGCTGTCGATCGCATCGCGACTCAATTCGAACGGCACCGTGAGCTCGACGATCGTACGCACTTCGCGCAACCGTGCGCTCACCTGCTCGCGCGGCGCGGCGACCTCGCGCAGATGCCCGGTGCCGACGGCCGACAGCGCGGGGCCGGCCGGGCCCTCGACGTCGACCACGCGGCGCCCGGCCACCGAGCGCTTGAAGGTTCGCGCCACTTCCTCCTCGATCTGTTCCCAGGCGGCGGAGGAAACGGGCGCGAGTTCGCGGTGCAGGTTATTCATGGGCTTTGGCTCCTTTCAGCGATCCGATGTTCAGCGAGCCGTCACGGCGCGACTCGGGCGAGGTGGGTGCCGGCTGCGAGGCGATGGCGTCCGCGGCCGGTGCGGCGCGATCGGCGAGCGCTTCGAGCAGGTCGGCCGACGGCACGAAGAACAGCGAGCCGGTGACCGCGCGGCTGTAGTCGAGCAGCCGGTCGTAGTTGCCGGGCGGGCGGCCGACGAACATGTTCTCGAGCATCTGTTCGATCGGCGCCGGCGAGCGCGCGTAGCCGATGAAATAGGTGCCGAATTCGCCGTAGCCGGGGCGCCCGAACGGCATGTTGTCGCGCAGGATCTTCACTTCCTTGCCGTCTTCGTCGAGCGTGGTCAGCGAGCTGTGCGAGCACGACGGTTTCACGTCCGGCGCGAGCTCGATGTCGGACAGCTTGGTGCGCCCGATGATGCGCTCCTGCGTCTCGACCGCGAGCGCGTTCCAGCCGGCCATGTCGTGCAGGTACTTCTGCACGATCACGTAGCTGCCGCCCGCGAATGCCGAATCCTCGTCGCCGATCACCGTGAAGTCGACCGCCTCGCGGCCTTCCGGGTTCTCGGTGCCGTCGACGAAACCGATCATCGCGCGCTGGTCGAAGTTGCGGAAGCCGTGCACCTCGTCGACGACCGTGACCGCGTCGCCGAGCGCGCCGAGCAGTTGGGTGGCGAGTTCGAAGCACAGATCCATCGCCTCGGCGCGGATGTGCAGCAGGATGTCGCCCGGCGTCGCGACCGCGACACGCTGGCCGGCGCCGAATTCACGGAACGGATGCAGCGACGCGGGGCGCGGATTGCCGAACAGCGCATCCCATGCGTCGGCGCCGAAGCCGCACACGCAGGACAGGTTGCCGCCCGGCACGCGCTTGCCGACCGAGCGCACGAGCGCGGCGATATCGCCGCACCACGCGCGGATCGTGTCGGCGCGGTCGGCGCCCGAGTTGACGGTTGCGACGAGGAAGATCGCGCTGCGCGTGATCGGACTGTGAACGGCCTGGGAGAGCGGGGGAAGGGTTTGCATCGCGGCCTGCCGGTCAGTCATGTCGGGACGGACGGGCCGCGAATGCCGCGGCGCGCGAAGACGAACGGTTGGACTGTGTCATGCGACTGTTCTCTTTGTGACATGCGGATGAAGGACGTTCGTTGCGCATGCGTCGCGCAACGGGCCACGGCGGCGGCCTGCCGCCCGGGCGCAAGCGGTGGCAGGGGTGGCCGCGCATTCGCCCGGCGCGTGACCTCGCCGCACCGCGTGACGGCGTCGAGCATGCAATCTAGCAGCTTCGGCGGGTCTTTGGAACACGTATCGGCGAACTGTCATTCGAATGGATTGATCGGGGTCCGATTTCGCGCAGCGGGCGTGCAGCTGTACTCCTGAAGCGCGCGGCGCTGTGCTCTTGAGCGGGCGTGGCGCGTGCAGTAGATTGGATTCGCTCCGCCCGCCGACGAGAACCATCATGATGAACCTTCTGGGAGAGACGCGTATTTTCGGTGCAGTGATCGAGCATGGCGGGGTGTCCGGCGCGGCGTCCAGCCTGATGCTGGGCAACGCGCAGGTGAACGCGCGGCTCGATTGCCTCGAACGGTATCCCGGCTGCCGGTTGTTGCCGGACCGCATGGGCGACGAGATGCCGGCGTCGCGTTCCATGAGTGCTACCGCCCAGATAGATGCGTGCGCAACCGTTCATCCTCGCGAAACCATCCGCCGTGGCGATGGAGTATCGACCGCGGCATCCAAGCCATTGCACGGGCCGTCGTTTTGAATACGTCCACTGTTTCTGCCGATACGGCCGCCGAGCGCATCCGCCGCCGCTTCGGACACTTCCTCCATGCGGCCGAGCTGGCCGGGCTGATCGTGATCGGTCTCGCGACCGCGTTCGCGATGTCGCAGGAAGCGTGGAAGGTCGTGCTCGCGGGCGAGGTGTCGCTGACCGACCTGCTGCTGATGTTTCTGTATCTCGAAGTGCTCGCGATGGACGTGCGCTACCTGCGGCTCGGCCGGCTGCCGGTGCGCTTTCCGCTGTTCATCGCGATGACGTCGCTTGCGCGCGACCTGATCCTGCGCGGCGCCACCGACAGCCCCGAGCGAATGCTGATGACCACGTTCGGGATCGTGCTGCTCGCGGTGGGCGTACTGATCCTCAGTTTCGGTCAGCATCGTTTTCCGGCGGAAGTCGACGATGTCGAGGAAGATGCGCACCCGCGTCGGTAACGCCGCCCGCGCGGGTCTCGCCGGCGCTGTCGGCGAAGAACGAAGGATTCCACATCGATAGCGGCGTCATCGTTGAAATGGGGGCAACCGGCAAGCTCGCCGTGTCCGGCACGGATTGGCCGTTCAAGAGCGGCCCGCCAGGCCGCACGCCGTGCACGGCATGCGGATTGCTTCGCATACCTGACACCCGCGCACGCGTATCCAGCGTGTTGCGCCGCAACGTCGATGACGTTCCGCGCCGGTTGCGGATCGCGTACGAGCCATGGTTCGCGTTTGCGTGCGCCGCGGGGTCGTTCATCCCGGCTCTTTTCAGGAAGGACGCCGATAATGGGATCGTTACCTCAGCCGGGAGCCGCGCCATGTCCGGAAGCGACGCATCGTCTTCACGCCCCGATCTTGCGCAGGGCATTTCGCTCGATGACATCGCCGACGGCGCGATGATCGAGGGCCAGGTCGGCGACGACACGGTGCTGCTGGTGCGCCGCGCCGACGCCCTGTTTGCCGTGGGCGCGCAATGCCCTCACTACGGCGCACCGCTGGCCGACGGGCTGCTGGTCGGCGACACGATTCGCTGCCCGTGGCATCACGCGGCGTTCTGCTTGCGCACCGGCGAACGGCTGCGTGCGCCGGCGCTCGACGGCCTGACGTGCTGGCGCGTCGAACGTCGAGACGGCCGCGCGGTCGTGCTCGGCGCGCAGCCTGCCGCGTCGCCGCCCGTGTCGAATGCCCCCGGATTGCCCGAATCGGTGGTGATCGTCGGCGGTGGCGCGGCCGCGATCTCGGCGGCCGTGACGCTGCGGCAGGAAGGCTACCCGCACGCGATCACGCTGCTGAGCGCGGACAGCGAGCCGCCGTACGATCGACCGAACCTGTCGAAGGACTATCTGGCCGGCACGGCCGAAGCCGACTGGCTGCCGCTGCGCGGCGCGTCGTTCTATACCGACCAGCGCATCGACGTGCGCTGCGGCACGCGCGTCGCGCGGATCGACCCCGCGCAACACGCGGTCGAGCTCGCGGACGGCAGCCGCGTCGGCTACGGCGCGCTGCTGCTCGCCACTGGTGCCGAGCCGAACCGCCTGACCGTACCGGGCGCCGATCTTCCACACGTGTGCGTGCTGCGTTCGCGTGCCGATTGCGATGCGCTGATCGGCAAGCTGAAGACCGCGCGGCGCTGCGTCGTGGTCGGCGCGAGCTTCATCGGCCTCGAAGCGGCCGCCGCGCTGCGCACGCGCGGGCTCGACGTAGATGTGGTCGCGCCCGACGCGCGGCCGATGGCGCGCGTGCTCGGCGACGCGCTCGGCGATACGATCCGCGCGCTGCACGAGTCGCACGGCGTGGCTTTCCATCTCGGCGTGACGCCCGCGCAGATCGCGCCGGATCGCGTCACGCTGTCGAACGGCGACGTGCTGCCGGCGGATGTCGTGCTGGTCGGCATCGGCGTGCATCCGAACGTCGCGCTTGCGCAGGACGCGGGGCTGGCCGTCGATCGCGGCGTGACGGTCGACCGTTTCCTGAAGACGAGCGCGCCGGACATCTACGCGGCCGGCGACATCGCGCGCTGGCCGGATCTGCTGACGGGTGAACGCATTCGCGTCGAGCACTGGGTCGTCGCGGAGCGGCAGGGGATCGCCGCGGCGCGCAACATGCTCGGCCGGCAGCAACCGTTCGACGCCGTGCCGTTCTTCTGGAGCCAGCACTACGACCTGACGGTGCGCTATGTCGGACACGCGGAGCAATGGGACCGCGTCGAGATCGACGGCGACCTGCGCGCGCACGACGGTTCGGTGACGTACTGGCGCGGCAATGCAAGGCTCGCGGTCGCGACGATCGGCCGCGATCTCGACTGCCTGCGCGCGGAAGCGGCGCTCGAGCAGCAGGGCGCGACGCACGCGTGAGCGGGCTGGCGACCGTGCGTTGAGGGATGCACGCTATGGTCAACGCGTTGCGTATGCAACGGTCGTTGCAGCGTCGCGACAAGCGCGGAGGCCGGTGTACCGCGACTCCGGTTGCGCCGTCGATGCGTTTGCGACGCTGTTCGCGACGACGAACCCGAACGCGAACCGCCCAGTGTTCCCCTCGCCGACGGGCGTGCGCCTTGCTCGAACAGCACGACGGTATCCATACCGTTTCCGCTTTCGACAAGGAGGGCCTGACATGAAAGCAGTCGTATTTCACGGCATCGGCGATATTCGCATCGATACGGTACCCGACCCGGAAGTCGCCGACGTGACCGACGCGGTCGTGCGCCTCACGGCCAGCGCGATCTGCGGCACCGACCTGCACATGGTGCGCGGCACGCTCGGCGGGATGAAGCCGGGCACGATCCTCGGCCATGAGGGCGTCGGCATCGTCGAGACGGTCGGGCGCGACGTGCGCAACCTGAAGCGCGGCGATCGCGGGCTGATTCCGTCGACGATCGCGTGCGGCAGCTGCGTGTACTGCCGCGCGGGCTACACCGCGCAATGCGACGTCGCGAACCCGGGCGGGCCGCGCGCGTCTCGTGCTATGCAACGACACGGGCGTGTCGCATGTCGCGGCGGCGTTCGGCACGCCGAGCATTGTCGTCGCCTGCGGCAGCGATCGGCGTCGACGACGTGATGGAAAGTGCGGGCGAACTGCTCGCGGAGGAGAGACGTCATGTCACGTAAGCCGTTGCGTGTGCTCACCTGGCACGTGCACGGCAATTATCTGAATTACCTGTCGCAGGCACCGCACGATTTCTACATCGTGACGAAGCCGCAGCATCCGCCCGGTTACGCGGGGCGGGTCGGGCACCTGCCGTGGGGCGACAACGTGTATGAGGTGCCCGTCGAGTGCGTGCGCGACACCGAGTTCGACTGCGTGCTGTACCAGCACACAATCACTACGCGCACGACCGGTTGCGGCTCCTGAGCGACGCGCAGCGGGCGTTGCCGGCGCTGTTCGTCGAACACGATCCGCCGCGCGAGCATCCGACCGACACGCTGCACCCGGTGCAGGACCCGAACGTGTTGCTGGTGCACGTGACGCCGTTCAACGCGCTGATGTGGGACAGCGGCGTCACGCCGACGCGCGTGATCGTGTTCGACTCGAGCGTGCGCAGCAATTTCACCTGCAATCCCGCCGGCATTTCCGCGATTTCGTCGAGAAACAGCGTCCCGCCGCGCGCGGCTTCGAACATGCCCACATGTTGTGCAACGGCGCCGGTGAAGCTGCCTTTTTCGTGTCCGAACAAATGGGATTCCGCGATGTCCTTCGGAATCGCGCCGCAATTGACGGGTACGAACGGCCCGCGCCGGCGCGGGCTCATGTCGTGGATGAGCCGCGCGATACCTCCAGCAGCAGATTCTGAATCGCTTGCGAGCGGCCGAACAATCGCGTGCCGTCATCGTCGGATTTCGACATGAGTGATATCGCGCTGGGAAGTATTGACCGAAATCGTCGAGGGCTGGATGAAAAAATGACCGTCATGCGTCGTTTTTTTCATGTGGAAATCATACCTTTTATGCTGGAATTGCCGGATTGAATCTGGCAATGCCTCGGCCGCCGGGGGATAGATTTATTCGATGAGCGGCGATCGCGCGACGTGCTTCTTCTATTCTGCTAAGCACTCGTTTGTCATTGCAGGACAGCTAGTCTGCTCATTCGTGTGCAATGCGGACGTGGCGCCAGATGCCGGCGTCGTACCCCGCATCGCATGCCCGCCGCGGTTTCGGCGATCTTGGCGCCCGAGCCGCACCACCAAGGAGCTTCGATGCCTTATGTCCTGATCGTCGAAGACGATGCCGATACGCGCATGATGCTCGCGACGCTCGCACAGGCGCAGCAGCTCGCCTGCGACACGGCCGCGACGCTCGAAGAAGCGCGCACGCTCGTTTCAACGCATACCCCTGATCTCGTGCTGTGCGACCTCGTACTGCCGGACGGCAATGGGATGGATCTCTTTGACGCATTGCCCAAGCGCTCGCATTGCGAAATGGTGTTGACCACCGGTCATGCGAGCCTCGAAACCGCGATCGATGCGTTGCGGCGCGGCGCGAGCGACTATCTGGTTAAACCGCTCAACATGCAGCGGCTGAACAGCATCTTCGCACGCGTGCCGCGCACCACCGCCCTGCACGAGGAAATCGCCGAACTGCGCTCCGAGCTGAAGCGTCTTGGCCGCTTTGGCCGGATGCTCGGCAGTTCGCCCGCGATGCAGGCCGTCTACGATGCGATCGGTCGCGTCGCGCGTACCGAAGCGTCGGTGCTGCTCACCGGCGAGTCGGGCACGGGCAAGGAACTCGCCGCGCAGACGGTTCACGATTTGAGCCTGCGCCGCCGCGGCCCGTTCCTCGCGGTGAACTGCGGCGCGATCGCGGCGAACCTTGTCGAGAGCGAGATGTTCGGCCACGACCGCGGCAGCTTCACCGGCGCCGAGCGGCAGCACAAGGGCTTCTTCGAGCGCGCGGATGGCGGCACGCTGTTCCTCGACGAAATCACCGAGATGCCGGTCGAATCGCAGGTCAAGCTGCTGCGCGTGCTGGAAACCGGGCGGCTCACGCGGCTCGGCTCGACGCGCGAGATCGATGTCGACGTGCGCATCGTCGCGGCGACCAACCGCGATCCGGAAGGTGCGATGGCGGAAGGCAAGCTGCGGCCCGACCTCTATCACCGGATCAACGTGTTTCCGATTCCGCTGCCGTCGCTGCGCGAGCGCGGCGACGACATCCCGATGCTCGCCGATGCATTCCTGCAGCGCTACAACGAGGAAAGCGGCCGCAACCTGCGCTTCGCGCCGGCCGCGCGCGAAGCGCTGAAGACTTACGCGTGGCCCGGCAACGTGCGCGAGCTGCGCAACTTCGTGCAGCGCGCGAGCATCTTCAGCGACGCTGATGTGATCGATACGCTGCCGCCGCCGATCATGGAAGAACTGTCGAACATGGTCGACTCGAACGAGGAGCGCGTGACGGTGCCGTTCGGCACGCCGCTCGAGGAAGTCGACCGCAAGCTGATTCTCGGCACGATCGCGCGATGCGGCGGCGTGAAGGCGCAGGCGGCGGAGGTGCTCGACGTCAGCCTGAAGACGATCTACAACCGGCTCGCGCAACTGGAAGACGAAGTGGAGAAACCGGATTCCTGATGTCGTGCAGGACATGCTCATGCGCGTGCGCCCGCAACCGAAGACGGCGTCGTCGAGATGAGGCGAGATGTCGAGCCGGCCCGTCGGAGCAGTCATGGCGTGAAGGTCTCCCGGCTCACCACACGCGGCCGAGCATGTAACGTGCTCGTTCGTTCGCGCATGGCCGTTCTCCGCCGGTTCGCCGGCAGGAGCGTGTCCGATGATTGATTTTGCACGGCCGCAGGCCGGAAATTACGCCACCGTCGTGATGCTCGTCGCGATCGCGACCGTGCTGCAGGCGCTGGCGATCCGCTTCGGCGGCGTCAACCTGTCGCTCGTCCTGTACTACCCGATGCTGGCCGGCGCCGCGTGGGCGACGTCGTTCCTGTTCGGGATCCTGTCGACCGCGGCGAGCGGGCTGCTGGTCTGGACGCTGTTCCTGTCCGATCCCGGCGCCTATACGGAACCGTTGCCGGCCCGCCTCGTGCGGCTCGGCACCTTCTTGCTGGTCGGGGCGCTGGTGTGCGCGGTGACGGCGATGCTTCGCCACGCGCGCCTCACGAACGAGCTCGCGCGCCAGCGGGAAGCCGACGCGCGGCGGCAGCTCGATGCCGTGCTGCAGGCGCTGCCGCACGGCGTGATCGCGACCGATGCGAAAGGCCAGGTGACTTACCTGAATGAGGCGGCGGCCGAACTGGCCGGTTGCGGCCTGGACGAGGCGGCAGGTCGACCCGTGCGCGACGTGCTGCGCGAGTTCGATCACGACGGCCGGCGCGTGCAGACGACGCCGCTCGACCGTGCGCTCGGCGGCGCGCATGCGTTGTCCGACCGGCACTGGCTGCACGGCGCCGACGACAGCCGGCCAGTGCCGATCGTCGAGGCGGCGTCGCCGATCGCCGATGCGGACGGCAACATCGACGGCGCGGTGCTGCTGTTGCGCGATGGCGGCATGGCGCGCGTGCTCACCGACAAGTCGCGGTTGCAGCTCGCGGTCGTCGAGGCATCGCCGGACGCGATCATCGGGGTCGACAGCCACGGCCGGATCGTGAGCTGGAACCCGGCCGCGCAGCGGATCTTCGGGTACGGCGAGGACGACGCGTGCGGGCGGCCGCTCGAAACGCTGGTCGCGATGCGCTGGCTGGCGCGCAACCCGCTGGCCGAGACGTTCGACGCGTTGCGCGAACCGGTCGGCCCGCTCGAGCTGCTGTGCGTGCGCCGCGACGGCCGGCGCTTTCGCGCGACGGTATCCGCATGCCCGGTGAAAGGCGACGCGCGCCGCTGCGTCGCGCTGTCGCTGACGCTGCGCGAGACCGGCACACAGCGCCGCCGCGACCTGCGCGCGCACCGTTCGCTGCAAGGCGCGCGCGACGCGCGCGACCAGGCCGACACGTCGAACCGTCTGAAGGACGAACTGCTCGCGACCGTATCGCACGAACTGCGCACGCCACTGAACGTGATCTACGGCTGGGTCGAGGTGCTGCGCAATTCGCGCGACGACGCATTGCAGCAGCAGGCGATCGACGCGATCGACCGCAGCGCGCGTTCGCTCACGCGCATGGTCGGCGACATCCTCGACGCATCGTCGCTCGCGACCGGCAAGCTGCGGATCGAGGCGATGCCGGTGGACGTGGTGCGGCTGTTCGCCGATGCGACGAACGCACTCCAGACGGCCGCGTCGTCGGCCGGCATCGCGCTCGGATTCGACTGCGCCGCGCCGGCATGCGTGGTGTCGGGCGACGCGGAGCGCTTGCGGCAAATGCTGTCGAATCTCGTGTCGAACGCGCTGAAGTTCACGCCGGCGGGCGGTACGGTGACGGTCACGCTGTCGCGCGACGCCGCGCACGCGACGCTGACCGTCTCCGACGATGGGCAAGGCATCGCGCCGGAGTTCATCCCGTACGTGTTCGACATGTTCCGCCGCGCGGACGATTCGCCCGCGTCGTCGCGGCGCGGGCTCGGTCTTGGTCTTTCGATCGTGAGGCATATCGCCGAACTGCACGGCGGCACGGTCCGCGTCGAAAGCGCGGGCCGCGATCGCGGCGCCACGTTCACCGTGACGTTGCCGGCAGGCTGGCAGCCGGTGGGGGCAATGGCGTGGGGCATCGCGCAGCACGACGGGTTGCTCGATCCGCTGATGCTCGACTCGCAGCGCATCCTGATCGTCGACGACGACGCCACCACACGCGCGAGCCTGACCGCCGCACTGGGCACGCTCGGCGCGACCGTCGCCATCGCGTCGTCGGGCCGCGACGCGCTTGCGATCGTCGCGGACGTGAAGCCGACCGTCGTGCTGTCCGATCTCGCGATGTCCGACGGTGACGGCTTCTGGCTGCTCGACGCGTTGCGCAGCGGCGCCGCGAACGGCGGCACCCCGCCCGATATGCGAGTGCTCGCCGTGACCGCACACGCCGGCCTCGCCGACGAGCGCCGCGCGCTCGAAGCGGGTTTCGACGGCTATCTGTGCAAGCCGGTCGACGTTCGCGAGCTGGCGCACAAGATCGCGAGCATGACGACGCGCGACCGCTGACGTGCGACGGGTACGGGCCGTCGCGCGTCACGCCGTCCTGCTCAGGTCGCCGCCGGCCGGTTTCGTGTGCTGATCTGCGCGAGCATGTGCGATGCGATCTGCGTGCTGCGCACGAGGTCGCCCGGCGTGTGATGCACGACCTGCCGATGGATGAAATCCCGCGCGGTATGCGCGAGCCCACTCGCGAGCGGTGTCGTCGCGCGCCAGCCGAGGCGCCGGTGCGCGGCGTCGAGATCGGGCCGCCGCTGGCGCGGATCGTCGGACGGCAGCGGACAGAATTCGATCGCGACCGTCGTGTCGACGATCCTCACGACCTCGCACGCGATGTCGATCATCGCGATCTCGTCGTCGCTGCCGAGGTTCACGGGCTCGCATGCGTCGCCCGGTTCGTCCATCAACCGGACCAGCGCATCGACCATGTCGTCGACATTGCAGAACGAGCGCGTCTGCTTGCCGTCGCCGTAGACGGTCAGCGGCTTGCCGGCCAGCGCCTGCGTGATGAAGTTGGAGACGACGCGCCCGTCGGCCGGATGCATGCGCGGGCCATATGTGTTGAAGATCCGCGCGATCCGGACATCGACACCGTACTGGCGGTGATAATCCATGAACAGCGTTTCCACGCAGCGCTTGCGTTCGTCGTAGCACGCGCCGCGCCTGTTCGATCACGTCGCGGCCACGCTGTTCTCGCGCGGCCAGCGCACGGTGCGCCGCGCGCGCGTCGACGTGCGCACGACGGTGGATGGCAAGCGGGGGGAAGATCCGGGCGAGTCGGAACATCGGCGGTGTGCACATCGGCGGCTCCCAGATCGATGCTGTGCAGTTCGTGCAGCAACCGGCATGCTGCATGCAGTCGACATGCGGCGTAGTTCGCGTCGGGACAGCATCCGGCGACAGGCGAGAGCCGCCGCGAGCGATCGAGTGTGGCCGATCTGGGGCCGTACACGGCGCTTGTAAAACGGTATCGGGCGTCGTCCTGCCGCGCGCATTCGCCCGCCGCACGCGGCATGCCGGCGCGCCCGGAGCGTCGCGGTTGGGCATGTCCCGGCTGGGTGTGCTTCTCCGAATCGTGCACAATACGCGGCATTCGAGATGCGGAGACCAGACCCGTGGGAATCAACTTCGATTTGACCGACTTGCAGGCGTTTCGCGCGGTGGTGGAGCTGGGAAGCTTCCGCAAGGCCGCCGAGGCGATCAGCATTTCGCAGCCCGCGTTGAGTCGCCGGATCGACAAACTGGAGGAAGCGCTCGGCGTGCGTCTGTTCGAGCGCACGACGCGCAGCGTCACGCTGACGACGGTCGGCCGCGTGTTCGCGCCGAGCGCCGAGCAACTGCTGGACGATCTCGACGCGGCGCTGCTCGGCATCCGCGACGTTTCGTCGAGCCGCCTCGGTCACGTGACGATCGCGTGCGTGCCGTCGGTGGCCTACTATTTCCTGCCGAACGTGATCGCGAGCTATCATCGCCGCTTTCCGCGCATCAGGGTCAAGCTGCTGGATGCGAGCGCGAACGAGGTGCTGAGCGCCGTCATCAGCGGAGAGGCCGATTTCGGCGTGAGCTTCATGGGCAGCCAGGAGTCCGAGGTCGAGTTCAAGCTGCTGCTGCAGGAGCGATTCGTTGCCGCGTGCCGGCGCGATCATCCGCTCGCGCGCAAGAAGCGCGTGACCTGGAACGAACTTTACGAATACGAGTACGTGTCCGTGGACAAGACGTCCGGCAACCGTCTGTTGCTCGACCAGGCACTGACGAGCGTCGCGCCGCGCGCGCCGAGCGTGTGCGAGACGCGCCACGTGACGACCATGCTCGGGCTGGTCGAAGCGGGGCTCGGCGTCGCCGCGGTGCCGTCGATGGCGATGCCCGGACACGACCATCCGCTGCTCACGAGCGTGCCCCTCGTCGAACCTTCGGTCAAGCGCCGGGTGGGCATCGTGAAACGGCGCGGACGCCCGCTGACGCCCGCCGCGGAGGAGTTTCACCGGGCGGTCATCGACGCCAGGCGCGGCGGTGCGACGCGCAGCGATGCATCGAAGTAATGCACGTGACGAATACGACCGGAACATCGAGGAAGACCGCAGCATGAGGCTGGCAAGACCGCTTCGTTCGCTTTACGTGCAGGTTCTGCTGGCGATGGCGCTCGGCGTGAGCGTCGGCCACTTCTAGCCGTCGGCCGGCGCGGCGCTCAAACCGCTCAGCGATGCATTCGTCGCTCTCGTGCGGATGATGATCGCGCCGATCGTGTTCTGCACGATCGTCTCCGGCATCACGTCGCTCGCGAACGGGCAGGCCATCGGACGCACGATCGTCCGCGCGCTGGTGCTGTTCTATCTGCTGACCGCCGCCGCGCTCGCATTCGGGCTCGTCACCGCGTTCGTGCTGCGCCCCGGCGCCGGCATGCACGTCGACGTGCGCCATCTCGACGCGAGCGTCCTGGCGCAATACGCGCAGCATGCGCAACCGCGCGGCCTCGTCGAGTTCGCGCTGAGCGTGATCCCGGATACGATGCTCGGCGCGTTCCAGCAGGGCGAGGTGCTGCCCGTGCTGCTGCTGTCGCTGCTGTTCGGTTTTTCGCTGAACGCGTATCCGCAGGCCGGGCGGCCCGTGCTGGCGCTGATCGACGGCGTCGCGCAGATCGTGTTTCTCGTGCTCGCGATGATCATGCGGCTCGCCCCGCTCGGCGCATTCGGCGCGATGGCCTTCACGGTGGGGCGCTTCGGCATCGGCTCGGTCGGCTCGCTCGCGTGGCTGATGGCGTCGTTCTACGTGGCCTGCGCGTTGTTCGTCGCGCTGGTGCTCGCGCCGCTCGCGCGGCTGCACGGTTTCGCGTTGTGGCGGCTGTTGCGCTACATCCGCGAGGAGTTGCTGATCGTCCTCGCGACTTCGTCGACGGAGCCGGTATTGCCGCGGCTGATCGTCAAGCTGGAGTCGCTCGGTTGCGACAAGGGCGTCGTGGGGCTCGTGCTGCCGGCCGGTTACTCGTTCAACCTGGACGGCACCGCGATCTATCTGACGCTCGCCGCGTTGTTCATCGCCCATGCGTGCGATGTGCCGCTTTCCGCGCCGCAGATCGCCGCGATGCTGGCCGTCATGCTGCTGACGTCGAAGGGCGCGGCCGGCGTGTCCGGCAGCGGGCTCGTCGCGCTCGTCGCGACGCTCGCCGTGATGCCCGACCTGCCGGTTGCCGGCGTCGCGCTTCTGGTCGGCATCGATCGCTTCATGTCCGAGGCGCGGGCGCTGACGAGCGTGATCAGCAACGCGTGCGCGGTGATCTTCGTTTCGATGCGGGAAGGGGCGTGCGATCGCGCGCGTCTCGCGCGGATGCTGAACGGGACCGGGCCGGCTGGCCCGAATGGCGCCGATGGCGCCGATGGTGCGGAGGCCGGCGCCGGGCCCGACGGGAAGGCGGTCTGACGCGCACCTTCCCGTCGGTCGTGCTCAGTGTGCGGAGACGGAATCCAGCCCGGTCGATTTCACTTCGGCCTGCACGTCCGGCGACGCGAGATAGTCGAGAAGTGCCTTCGCTTCCTGCGGGTGCTGCGCGCCGACCGGGATGCCGGCCGCGAAGCGCGTAACCGACTGCAGCGATTCGGGAATCTTCCCGACGAAGGTCGCGCCCTTCACGGGCAGCAGTTCGCTCACCTGCTGAAAGCCGATCTCGTAGTCGCCGTTCGCGACCACGGATGCGACCGGGATCCGCGGGATCATGGCCGCTTTCGATTTCACCTGGTCCTCGATGCCGAGCTTTTTGAACAACTCGCGCTCGATGTAGACACCGCTCGCGCTGTCGGAGTAGGCGATCGACTTCGCATGCAGCAGAACCTGCTTGAGGCCTTCGGCCGTGCTGATGTCGGGTTTCGCCGCGCCGTCGCGCACGACCATGCCGATGCGCGAATCGGCCAGCTCGACGCGCGATCCGGCTTTGACCTTGCCTTGCTTGATCAGATCGTCGAGCGCATAGCCGACCATGATCACGACGTCCGCCGGCTCGCCGCGCGCGAGCCGGTTCGGAATCGCTTCAGGCGACTTGCCCATCGACGGGCCGAGTGCGGTTTCGAGCGTGTTGCCCGAGCGGGACGCGAACTGCGGGCCGAGCAGCTTATAGGCGGCGGTGAAGCCGCCCGAGCTCATCACGTGCAGGTCGGCGGCCTGCACGTTCGCGGCGACCGCCGAGGTGGCGACGAGCGCGGTCGCGCAGAGTTTCAGGAGCAGGTTCTTCATGGTCGTGGTCTTGGACATGTGGAGTCGGGACGGGTCGTTCTGCGTGAGGCTTCAGTGCGCCGGCGTCAGCGTGGCCGTCTGCCGGCGATACAGGGCAAACGTCGCGAGCAGCGCGCACACCGCGGCGAGGCTCATCCAGTAACCGGGCGCGGCCTTGTCGCCGGTCATGTGAATGAGCGCCGTCGAGATGGCCGGCGTAAAGCCGCCGAACACGGCCGTGGCGAGGCTGTACGCGAGCGAGAAACCCGCCACGCGCACCTCGACGGGCATCACTTCGGTCAGGGCGACGACCATCGCACCGTTGTAGATCCCGTACATGAACGACAGCCAAAGCAGCACGAGCAGCATGTTGACGAACGACGGCGCATGCGCGAGCAGGGACAGCGCCGGGTAGGCGGTGGCGATCGCGAGCAGCGTCATGCCGACGAGCAGCGGCCGGCGGCCGATGCGATCGGACAGGGCGCCGCCGATCGGCAGCCACACGAAGTTCGACACGCCGACGCACAGCGTGACGAGCAGGCTGTCGGCCGTGCTCAGGTGCAGGACCGTCTTGCCGAAGGTCGGCGCGTAGACCGTGATGAGGTAGAAGCTCGTGGTGGTCATCGCGACCAGCATCATGCCGGCGATCACGACGCCCCAGTTCCGCGCCAGCGTCCCGAACACTTCCTTCATGCCCGGACGATGCTTGCGGGCCTTGAACGCCTGCGTTTCCTCGAGATTGCGGCGCAGCATGAAGATGAACGGCACGATCATGCAGCCGACGAAGAACGGCACGCGCCAGCCCCACGAGGCGATGGCCGACGTGCTCAGCCATTGATTGAGCGCGAAGCCGAGGCCGGCCGCGACGACGATCGCGACCTGCTGGCTGGCGGACTGCCAGCTCGTGTAGAAGCCCTTGCGGCCGGGCGTGGCCATCTCGGCGAGATAGACCGACACGCCGCCGAGTTCTGCACCCGCCGAAAAGCCCTGCAGCAGGCGCCCGACCAGCACGAGCACGGGCGCGAGCAGGCCGATCGTCGCGTAGCCCGGCACGAACGCGATCAGGATCGTGCCGCTCGCCATGATCGCCAGCGTGACGATCAGGCCCTTGCGGCGGCCCACGTCGTCGATGTACGCACCCAGCACGATCGCGCCCAGCGGCCGCATCAGGAAGCCGGCGCCGAAGACGGCGAAGGTCATCATCAGCGACGCAAACTCGCTTGCGGCGGGAAAGAATACGGCGGAAATCTGGGTTGCGTAGAAGCCGAACAGGAAGAAGTCGAACTGCTCGAGGAAGTTGCCGGCCGTCACGCGGAATACCGCGGCGGCCTTCGACCGTGCGGTCGGAAGGCTGGGCGAGGGGTGCATCAGAGTGTCTCCAGGAAATCGGGAAGAATGCGCCGGGGGAGCGGTCGATTGTCGTTTCGGCAATATTCGCCCGGAGACGGACAAACGATAAGTGCGATTTTTGGAAGGATTGATGTCGTATGGTTATCAATCAGGCGGCGCGGCGCGCCGGACGCATGCACGGACGGCGGCCGGCGACGCCGGCCTCAGTGGATCGGGCCGGCTCAGGGATTCGTCAAAAAGCCAAAAAAAGCCCCGCATTCGCGGGGCCTGTCGCCTGAACCACCGGCAAATCACGAACGGTCAGTGCCGCCCGCGCGTGCGAGGATCGTTCAGTTCCTCGGTCGGATCGGTGAGCCCGAGCTCGTCGCCCGCGCTCCAGTACGGCGCGCTGCCGTAGAACTCGTGCAGCGGCTCGGCCCATTGCGGGTCGGCCATCGCCGGCCAGTGATCCTTGTCGAAGCCCGGCGCGTTGCGGATCCGCTCCGACGACACCGACAGCAGGAAACACTTGCGTTCGGTATCGAGCGTGAGCGCGCTCCACGGGATCGCGAGCAGCTTGTCGCCGATGCCGAGCACGCCGCCGCTCGACAGCACGGCGTACGCGACGCGGCCCGAGCGCACGTCGAGCATGATGTCCTTGATCTTGCCGACGTCGTCGCCGTCGGTCGTGTAGACCTTGTCGCCTTCCAGCGTGTCGGCCGCCATCACGTCGGGACCCGGGCCGGCCGCCGTCGCGGCGCCCTTGCCGATGATGCGCGTCTGTCCTCGATCGGAAGTCTGCATGGTTGTCCTCCTGGTTGCGTGGAGCGCGACCGTGCCCGGGATGGGCCCTGCGGGTCGCGCGGGGTTGTCGGGCGGGGCGAGGATCGCCCCGTCACGTACGCTTCGGTTGCGACACGCCTTCGAGCGTGTTCGCGACGTCGTCGCGCGCGGGGCCGGCCGTGCGTGTCGCGATGTCCGCGAGCGACAGCATGCCGACGAGGCGCTTGTCGTGATCGACGACGGGCAGGCGGCGCAGTTGCGCGTCGGCCATGTAGTGCTGGATCTCGTCCAGCGAATCGTCCTCGAAACACCATTCGATCGGGCCCGACGCAACTTCGTGGATCCGCGTCTCCGGCGGCTTGCCGGCCGAGATCGCGCGCACCGCGAGGTCGCGGTCCGTGACCATGCCGATCAGCCGGTTGTTGTCGCACACGGGCAGCGCGCCGATGTCGTAGCGCTCCATCAGTTGCGCCGCATGACGGATCGAGTCGGTCGGCGCGATGCGCACGACGTCCTGCGACATGATTTCGTTGACGCGATGCATGAAGTCCTCCTTGCAGGTTTGAGTCCGGGCCGTACGAGTCAGCAAGCGGCGTGCCGTTCGGCACGCGTGTTCGTCGAATCGCCGACGGTCATTCGTCGCGGCGCTTGGCCGGGTTCTGCCACGGGCCGTCGTCGTGCGTGCCCGGCGGCGTGTCGGGCTCGATGCGCGTGACGCCGCCGGTCGCCGGCGGATCGCTCGCGGGGAACGTGTCCTCCAGCTGCTTGTCGATATGCCGCTCGGAGTGGCGCGTTTTCGTGTGGTCCTGGTCCTTCAGCGGCGGCGACGGATCGGGATGCGGTTCGTGCGTCGGCGCGTCGCGGCCGGAACGGGTCGAATCCTTCATGGCATGCCTCCGTGTCGGTGACGTTGAGGCGCTCATCGCGCAACGGCCGTGCCCGCTGCATGGCGGCGGCACGCGACTTGCCATGTCGGTAGCAACGACGACAACACGCGGCGCCACGCGCCGCATGCACACGCACATCGAACGGGAGGGCACGATGAAGATTCCGAAA
Organism: Burkholderia sp. BCC1640; assembly: GCF_902833125.1. Taxonomy (NCBI): domain Bacteria; kingdom Pseudomonadati; phylum Pseudomonadota; class Betaproteobacteria; order Burkholderiales; family Burkholderiaceae; genus Burkholderia; species Burkholderia sp. BCC1640. Next base: position 26,005 of record NZ_CADFEF010000012.1, read on the forward strand.
CGGCGGCCGGGAGTGCGCTATGAAGTCAACGTCTGCGGCGGAGGGTTCGAGTCGGTGAAGAGTCACTTCATCACATGGAAACAGGAGCCGCTGATTTACCGGCCCGATCGCCGCATGTTCGAAGGCAAGGCCGACGTGCGGCCGCTCGACGAGACCTTCGGCTCGACCGAGCCGGCGCGCTTCGCGCTGCAGCGCGCGTGCGAGCCGGCCGATTCGTATGCGCTCGCCGCGCGGGTGCGCGACGACGACCACGAGTTGTGGCTCGTGATGGCCGCGTACGACGGGTAACGCGATGGCCTTGAAAGAATTGCAGCGCGCGGTGTAGCGAATGCACGTCGCGCCGCGTGGCGGGTTGCATGTCAGCTTGCGGGGCGGCGCGTCGACAAGCGAAATGCGGCACGAATGACCGGCACGCGGCTTGCGGCCACCGAGTGCGTAGCGCATCGAGCGGCGAACGTGCCGCAATCCGATGCCGTCACGACAGCACAACGAACGCATGCCCATGAACCGAGATGTCGTCCGAAATCCCGCTCAGTCGCTGCATCGGCCCGAGCCGGTGATTCCCGACGTCGAGCCCGACCCCGAACCGCCCCCGCCGGACGACCTGCCGCCCGGCACGCCCGAGCCGTATCACGATCCGGAAGGCGATCCGCCGGAGCAGCCGCCACCGGAACGCGAGCCGCCGACGCGTGAGCCGCCGATCCACGTGCCGCCGACGGGCGTGCCGCCGGTGGCGTTCATCCGATTCAAGGAGGGGCCACGATGAGCATTCGCGTGAAACCCGGCATGCTGCGCGACGTGGCCGAGACGCTCGGCCGCCATTTCGAGGCGCGCGCGATGCCGTTCCATGTCGAGGAGCAGCCGGCCGGCGCATTGCATTTCGGCTTTCGTGTCGATGGCCATCCGGCGTCGTTGACCGTCACCTTCGACGCCGACGCATTCACGGCGCTCGAGCAGGCCGGTACCGAGCGGCAACGCGGTGCGCTGGCCCGTGTCGCCGCCGAATTCGACATGATGATGGCGCGCCGCGCGCCCACCGCATATGCCGGCGATTTCCATTTCAACCGGCTCTGAGCCGTGTCGCCACGGCCGGCCCCTGCCGCCGACTCAACGGAGGATTCCGATGAAACCGATCCAGACGATGCGTATCGGCGCCTGTGCGTTCGCCGCCGCGTGTGCGCTGGGCGCGTGCACGCAACCGCAGGGTCCCTACGGCGCGCACGGCGCGCCGCCGGCGCCGCCGGACGGCCATGGTGCGTCGCCGACCACGACGATGCCGGACGCGAATACGCGCTACGACACGCGTCCGTCGCCGTACAACACGCTGCCGGCGGGCGCGGCGGGCGGTGAACCGGCCGACGTGCCGCCGCCGGGGCCGAACGGTGTGCAGGGCGACCGGACGATGCCGGGCACGCCGCCGCCGATGCAGTACTGACGCGCGGAACGGCGCGCGGCGGCCGCACGCGGATAAGCCGGCGCGCCGCCGGTGCGTCCGCCCGGCGCGAATTCCGTGCCCCTAACTTGCCGGCGCTTGTAGAAAAGTCGGCACCCGGAGCTGCCGCAGGCGGGGTGCGAACCCGCGAGAGCCGCGCCGGACGGTGCTTCGCCGCCTTGGCATGGAAGCTGCGTGAATGCGTGTGAACGCAATTCCGCACACCGTCAGGAGGGCATCGATGTCCGTCACGCTTGCGCTCCAGATGCGACAGCATCTGGCACTCACGCCGAGACTTCAGCAGTCGCTTCGCCTGCTGCAGTTGTCTTCGCTCGAATTCCAGCAGGAATTGCGGCCGGCGCTCGACTCGAATCCGTTTCTCGAAGATGGCCAGGGCGACGACGAAGCCGCCGCCGACGCGCCCGAACCCACCGCCGAAGCCGCGCCGCCCGAGCCGCCGCCCGAGCGCGAGGACGTGCGTCCGCCTGACGGCGAGGTGTCGTATACGGCCGCTCCGGCGCCGCGCGGCACGAGCCGCCAGGCCGACGACGCGAGCGACCTGTCGCCCGGCGAGTGGATGGCGGCCGAGCCGTCGCTGCACCAGCAATTGCACGATGCACTGCGCCTTTATCCGCTGAGCAAGCGCGACCGCGAGGCCGCGCGCATCGTGATCGATGCGCTCGACGAGGACGGCTACCTGCGTCAGGAACTGGCCGAGCTGCTGGTCGCGGCCGATCCGGCGTTGCTGCTGTCGGAACAGGATCTCGCGGTCGCGCTGCGGCTCGTGCAGATGCTGGACCGCCCCGGCATCGCCGCGCGTTCGGTGTCCGAATGCCTGGTGCTGCAACTCGATGCGATTCCGGCCGGCACGCCGGCGCTCGCGGAGGCGAAGGCGATCGCGCGCGAGCACCTCGAACGGCTCGCGCGGCGCGAGACGGCGGAAATCCAGCGACGCCTGGGCTGCAGCCAGCCGACGATGCAGGCCGCGTGCGCGCTGGTGCGCACGCTCGATCCGCGTCCCGGCAATCACTACGGCAGCACGCGCGGCGACTACGTGATACCCGACGTGATCGTGCGCCAGGTGCGCGACGAATGGATCGTGACGATCAACCCGGCCGTGCTGCCGCGTGCGCGATTGCACGAGCGCTACGCGACCTTGTTCGCGCAGTCGAGCGGCGAGCGCGATTCGCCGCTCGGCCAGCAGTTGCAGGAAGCGCGCTGGCTGATTCGCAACGTGCAGAAGCGCTTCGACACGATCCAGCGCGTCGGCGAATGCATCGTCGCGCGGCAGCGCGATTTCTTCCGCTACGGCGAGATCGCGATGAAGCCGCTCGTGCTGCGCGACATCGCCGAGGAACTCGACCTGCACGAATCGACCGTGTCGCGCGCGACGGGCAACAAATACATGGCCACGCCGCACGGCACGTTCGAGTTCAAGCATTTCTTCCCGCGCAAGCTGGAAGCGGCCGGCAAGGGCGTGTGCTCGGCGTCGGCCGCGAAGGTGCTGATCCGCGACATGATCGCGGCCGAGCGCCATACCGATCCGCTGTCGGACGTCGCGCTCGCGCAGAATCTCGCGGGGCGCGGCATCCTTCTTGCGCGTCGCACGGTGACCAAGTATCGCCAGGCGATGAAGATTCCGCCCGCTGAACTGCGCCGGCGCGACGCCGCGTGACGATACCGTCCGAACCGCGCGCGGCCCGCGACCTGCGATCTGCGGTGTCCGCGCGTACCACCACCGAGAGGAGGGAAACCATGCCAGCCAAGTCCCAGGCCCAGCAGCGCGCCGCGGGAGCCGCCCTGTCGGCCAAGCGCGGTGACACCAAGATGAAGGACCTGAAGCCGCCTGCGAAGTCGATGGCCAAGTCGATGAGCGAGAAGGAACTCGAAAAAATGGCTTCGACGCCGGCCCACGGCAAACCCCGGCACAAGCACGATTCTTGATCGTGTGGCGACACGCGTCGACGATTCGTTATTCAGGACTGCAGGAGGCATTCATGCTTCGATACGCCATCATCTTCTTCATCATCGCGCTCGTCGCCGCCTTGTTCGGCTTCGGCGGCATCGCGGCCGGCGCGGCCGAGATCGCGAAGATCCTGTTCTACATCTTCGTCGTGATCTTCCTGGTCACGCTGCTGCTGGGCGTCGTGCGCCGATGACGATCGCCCCCGACCGTTCGCAGCGCATCGCGGAACTCGAGCATGCGCTCGCGAACGGCTTTCCGTCGCAGTCGACCGTCGTCGTGCATGCGGACGACGCGTCGGGGCGGCTGACGATCCAGGTGTCGTGGGTGCGCGTGCCGTCCGAGGACGATGCACGTCAATGGCGCTGCGCGGTCGACCTGCGTTTCGATCCCGACGTGCTCACGCGCTATGCATCGCTCGGTACGGCCGACCGGTTGCGCGTCCGGACGCATGTGTGCGACATGGCGCGGCGCGCGGTGGACGAACAGAAACCGCGTGTCGAGGACGCCGAGATCGAATGCAGCGTCGCGCTCGACGTGACGCGCGACGAACTGGATCGCGCGCTGCGCGCGCCCTGACGTCGCGGCAGCAGCCCGTCGCGACACCGTAGCGGGCCGCCGCGGCGCGCGCCGCGCGGCGCGTCCGTTTCCCGTGACGGCTGCGTGTGCGCCGCGACGCGGCCCCGCACGCCGCCGTCCATCACCGAACCGATGCGAGGATGCGCGCATGACGAATCTCCCCGATCCGGCAATCGACCGCAACCCGACGGGGCGCAATCGCGCCGCCTCGCGGAACGTCGCACGGGGAAGCCGGTTCGCCAGGCGGGCGTGCGAGCGGCAAGGAGGACAGGCATGGCACCGCGGATGATCTGGAAAGGCGCGATCAGCTTCGGGCTCGTTCACGTGCCCGTGCAGCTGTTTCCCGCGACGCGCACCGTGAAGCCGTCGTTCCGGCTGCTCGACAAGCGCTCGATGGATCCGGTCGGCTACCGGCAGATCAACAAGCGCACCGGCAAGGAAGTCACGCGCGAGGACATCGTGCGCGGCTACGAATACGAGAAGGAACGCTACGTCGTGCTGACCGACGACGAAATCCGCGCGGCGAACCCCGAATCGACGCAGACCGTCGACATCCTGACCTTCGTCGACGAGGACGCCGTGTCGTTTCTCTATCTCGACACGCCGTACTACCTCGTGCCGGACCGCAAGGGCGAGAAGGTCTATGCGCTGCTGCGCGATGCATTGAAGGACAGCGGCAAGATCGGCATCGAGCTGGTCGTGATGCGCGACCGACAGCATCTCGGCGCGCTGATTCCGGTCGGGCCGCTGCTCGCGCTCGATACGCTGCGCTGGCAGGAGGAGTTGCGGCCGCTCGACGAACTGTCGGTGCCGGCCGACGACGCGAAGGGCGCGGGCGTGACCGCGCGCGAGCTCGCCATGGCGAAGAAGCTGATCGACGACATGGCCGGCAAGTGGACGCCCGACGAGTATCACGACACGTTCCGCGACGACATCCTCGAGCTGGTCGAGCGCAAGGTGCGCGCGGGCAAGATCGAGGAGATCGAGGAACGGCCTGCGCAGACGGGCCGCACGGCGACCAACGTGGTCGACCTGACCGAGCTGCTGAAGCGCAGCCTGAAGGGCGGCGGCGGGGCGCGTGCGGCGGATCTGCGCGATGGGGGCGACGACGAGGACGCGAATACGGATGAGGCATCTTCATCGTCGCGCGGCGGCGGGCGCCGCAAGCCGGCTTCAAAAACCGCGGCGAAGGGCGCGGCCACGAAAACCGCGGCGGCGAAACGGCCGGCCGCGAAACGTGCCGCGCACGGCGAGCATGCGGTGAAGAAGGCCACCGCGCGCCGCAAGCAAGCCGCATGACGCCGCGCGAAGCGAGGTGATGCGATGCCCGGCAAGCTCGATCCCTATCGCCGCAAACGCCACTTCGGCGCGACGCCGGAACCGGAAGGCGCGCACGGGCGTCGGCGTGCGAAGGCGGATGCGGCACCTGCCCGGCGCGCGCGCGGGCACCGGCCATCCGCTGCGCTTCGTAATCCAGGAGCATCATGTGCGGCGATTGCACTACGACTTCCGACTCGAACTCGACGGCACGCTGAAGTCGTGGGCCGTGCCGAAGGGGCCGAGCTTCGATCCGTCGGTGAAGCGTCTCGCCGTGCATGTCGAGGATCATCCGCTCGAATATGCGTCGTCCGAAGGCGAGATTCCGGCCGGGCATTACGGCGCGGGGTCGGTCGTCGTATGGGACGAAGGCACGTGGACGCCCGACGGCGGCCTCGCGCAGGCACGCGACGGCTATCGCGCGGGCAAGCTCACGTTCCGGCTCGACGGCGAAAAGCTGCACGGCGGCTGGGCGCTCGTGCGCAGCGGGCGCCAGCAGGGGCGACAGGAGCAGTGGCTGCTGATCAAGGAGCGCGACGACGACGCGCGCGACGCGGACGAATTCGACGTCGTCGGCGAGCGGCCGGGGAGTGTGCATGATGGGGCTGCGTCTGCGACGCGCGCGGATTCGGCCGACGGATCGAAGCATGCGCGCCGGACGCCGCGCGGCCGCGGCGACAAGGCCGCGAAACGCGATGCACGTGGCGCGCGGCACGACGAACACGACGATCGTAAACGCCCGCCGGCCGATCCCTCCGGGATCGAAGGCGCGGTGCGCGCGCCGTTGCCCGAGCGCGTCGCGCCGCAACTCGCGACGCTGGTCGACGGCCCGTCCGCGCAGGGCGACTGGCGCTACGAACTGAAGTTCGATGGCTACCGGATCCTCGCGCGTATCGCGGGCAAGGGCACACGCCGGCATGTGAAGCTGATGACGCGCGAAGGCCGCGACTGGACCGCGAAGCTGCGCGCGCAACGCGATGCGCTCGCCGCGCTCGACGTCGACGACGCATGGCTCGACGGCGAGGCCGTCGTGCTCGGCGCGCACGGCCTCCCCGATTTCCAGGCGCTGCAGAACGCCCTCGGCGCGGGGCGCTCGGATGCGGTCACGCTGTTCGTATTCGATTTGCCCTTCCTTGACGGTTACGACCTGCGCGACGCGCCGCTCACCGCACGCCGCGCGCTGCTCGAACCGCTGCTGGCCGACAGCGACCCCGCGCGACTGCGCTTTTCGCCCGATCTCGGCGACGACGTCGCGTCGCTGATCGCAAGCGCATGCGATACGGGCCTGGAAGGGCTGATCGGCAAGCGCGCGGACTCGCGCTACCGGGCCGGACGTTCGCCTGCATGGATCAAGCTCAAATGCCGACGCCGACAGGAGTTCGTGATCGGCGGCTATACCGAGCCGTCGGGCAGCCGCCACGGCTTCGGCGCGCTGCTGCTCGGCGTGCACGAACCGGCGCCGGCCGGCAAGCGGCGGCGCGGGCCGACACCGCTGCGCTATGTCGGCCGGGTCGGCACAGGCTTCGACGCGCGCATGCTCGACCGGCTTGCCGCGATCCTGCGCAAGCACGAGCGCGACACGCCGCCGTTCGATCCGCCGCCGCGCGAACGCACGCGCACGCGCGTGCACTGGATCGAACCGACGCTCGTCGCCGAATGCGAATTCGCGGAGTGGACCGGCGACGGCATCGTGCGGCAGGCCGCGTTCATCGCGCTGCGCGAAGACAAGCCGGCCACGCAGATCGTCCGCGAAGTGCCGAAACAGACGGAAAATGCGGAAACGGAGATGACGATGGATCGACAGCGAACCACGCACGACGACAAACATCCCCGCAAGCACGCGTCGCACGCGGCTCATGAAGCGAATGGCCGCGAACACCACGCGCGTTCACGGTCATCCACCCGCACGGCCGGCAACGATGCAGGCCCGGATCAGCTCGGCCGCGTGCGCATCACCCATCCCGACCGTGTGCTCGACCCGCAAAGCGGCACGCGCAAGATCGATCTCGCGCGCTACTGGCAATGGGTCGCGCCGTGGCTGCTGCCGGACCTGAAGGGGCGACCCGTGTCGCTCGTGCGCGCGCCCGGCGACATCGCCGGCGAGCTGTTCTTCCAGAAGCACGCGGAACGCCGCGAGATTCCGTTCGTCACGCAACATGCCGGGCTCGATCCGGGGCATGGTCCGCTGCTGTCGCTCGACAGCGTCGATGCGCTGCTCGGCGCCGCGCAGATGGGCACGATCGAACTGCATACGTGGAACGCGCACGCGTCGAACATCGAGCGGCCCGACCGGATCGTGTTCGATCTCGATCCTGATCCCGCGCTGCCGTGGAGCGCGATGATCGAGGCCGCGCAACTCGTGCGCGGGCTGCTCGACGAACTGGGGCTCGCGTCGTTCTGCAAGACGAGCGGCGGCAAGGGGCTGCATGTGGTCGTGCCGATCACGCGGCACCTCGGATGGGACGACGTGAAGGACTTCTCGCGCGCCGTCGCGCAACACGTCGCGAGCGCGCTGCCCGACCGTTTCACCGCGACGATGGGCCCGCGTCATCGTCGCGGCAAGATCTTCATCGATTACCTGCGCAACGGCCGCGGCGCGAGCACGATCGCGGCGTACTCGGCGCGTGCGCGGCCCGGGATGGGCGTGTCGGTGCCGCTGCGCTGGGACGAGGTGCCCGATACGACGGGCGGCGCGCAATGGACGATCGACACGCTGCACGAACGGCTCGCGCGCGATCCGTGGGAAGGCTACGACGAGACGCGGCGGCGCATCTCCGCGCAGATGCGCGCGCGGCTCGACGCGTCGTGACGTCGCCGGCGTTGCTGCAGGCGGTAATACCAGTCCATCAGCGGCGTCGCGGAGATGCCGTGCGCGATCACCGACGCCGACACGACGACCAGCACCGGCGCCGCGAGCGGGCGCACCGCGCTGGACGGCCCGTGTTCGAGCGCGAACAGCAGGTAATAGAACGAGCCGATTCCGCGTATCCCGAACCACGCCATCAGCCGCCGCTGCGCGTGCGTCGCGTGCGAGCCGGTCAGCGACAGCAGCACGGCGAAGGGCCGCACGGCCACGAACAGCATGAGGGCAAGACCGATTGCGCCACACGTCACGAGCGGCGCCGACAGCGTCGCGAGCACGCTGCCGATCATCGTCATGATGAGTGCCTCGGCGATCCGTTCGAGCTCGATCGTGAAGTCCAGCACCGATTCGGTCATGAACGCGTGCACCTTCTCCGGATGCTTCTCGGTCGCGACCACGTCTTCCGAATCGATCCGGCCGATCACTTCGCGCGGGCGCCGGTCGCCGCTCGCGCGATGCTCGACGCGGCGCATCGCGACGCCCGCGGCGAACGTCGCGATGAAGCCGAACGTATTCGCGAGCTGCGCGGCGCCGAACGACAGCACGATCAGCGCGAGCGCGAAGAAGCCTTCGAACCCGAGCGCCTGCGCGTGGCGGGTGCGCAGCCAGCCGATCGCCTTGGTGGCGGCCGCGCCGAGCACGCCGCCGATCGCGGCCGCGCCCGCGATGCCCCACAGCGCGGCCAGCGCGAACGCGCCCGTCAGCGCCGGCCGCGCGTGCGGCGTGTCGGGCGCGCCGCACAGCGCGAGGCCCGCGAGCGCGAACGGCAGCGCGATGCCGTCGTTCAGCCCGCCTTCGCCGGACAGCGCGAAGCGCACCAGGTCGCGGTCGCCGGGATCGTGCACCTGCACGTCGTGCGCGAGCACCGGGTCGGTTGGCGCGAGGATCGCCGCGAGCAGCAGCGCGGGACCCCAGCCGAGCCCGAGCGTCAGCACCGCGCAGCCGGCGAGCAGCGGCACGGTGACGATCATCGCGAGCAGGCCGAGGCGGCAGGGCACGAGCCACAACGTGTCGGACAGCGGCAAGCGCAGCCTCAGCCCGATCGCGAACAGCGACACCAGCAGCGCGACTTCGACGATCTCGCGCAACAGCGGCGCGTCGCGTTCGATGTCGAGATGCAGGAGCCCGGCCCCGGACGGGCCGAGTGCGACGCCGAGCGCGAGATAGATCATCGCGCTGCTGCAGGGCAGGTGACGCAGCGCCGACGTCGCGACGCCCATGCCCATCAGCACCGCGCCGACGATCAGATACCACAGCGTTTCATGCATGCGTGCAGGCGGAGCAGGTCGATACGGAGCGAGCGGGGGGCGTCACGGCTTGCGGCCGAACGCCTCGCGCAGTTTCCGCTTCGCGCGTTCGAGCGTCGCGCGGCGTGTTTTCGGCAGGTTGCGGCCCGCGCGGTTCAGATAGAAGTTGAGCATCGACATCGCCGACTGGAACGGCGGCGCCTTGCGGCGGCGGCTGTGTTCGGCGGAGCGCTTGAGCGACGCCGCGATCTCGCCCGGGTCGTCGGACTTGAAGATCGCGGGTTCGATGTCCAGCGCATCGCTCTTTTTCATGACGTCGGCGGACCAGCGCTTGCGATGATGCGGATCGTTGCTGCGCGCGCGGCCGGGGCGGCGCGTCACGCGTTTGCCGTGCGGATGGGAAGCGGAAGCTGAAGCTGAAGCTGAAGGCATGACAGGGCTCCGTACGGGATCGGGATGGGGTTGGTCGTGGAACGCGCAAATCGCGTGCCGCGCGTCGCCGACGGCACGTGCCTTGCTGAACCAGGGACGCAGGAAATTCCACGACAGCGATTCCATTGAGGGAGAACGCTTCATGAAGCCAGTATTCGAATCGAAATCTGCCGCGCGCCGGTTCCTTGCGTGCGCGGCCGTCGCACTCGTCGCGGCCGCACCGGCCGCGTGGGCACAGAATTCGCAGCGTTCCGACGAGGGCACCGGCGCGCCGATCCTGTCGCCGCCGGACACATCGTCACAGGGCGCCGGCGGCGGCATGTCGAATGGCAACACGGCGGCGCCGCCGCCCGCGACCCGTATGCAGGAGCCGCGCGCCATGCGTTCGCACGCGCGCCCGCAAGTGCGTGCCAAGCCTGGCGGCCCGAGCGGTGCCGGCACCGGCGGCAGCGGCAGCACGGGCGGTGCCAATGGCGGCGGCAGCGCGGGGGCGGGCGCGACGGGCGCGGGCGGCGGCGCAGGCGGTACGGGCGGCGCGGGTTCCAGCGGCTATTGACGATCACGGTGTCGCGCCGGCGCGACCGGCGCGGCGCGATGGCGGGCGTCGGCCGCGGGGCCGGCACACCGCCACCACGCAGGAGGACATCATGCAATCGAATTCACGGATCTCGCTCGACGACGACGACCTGGACACCGACGCGGTCGATACCGACGATCTCGATACGACGGTGCATCTCGACGTCGAGACCGGCAGGATCACGTTTCATGCGGCCTGGGCCCTGGCGTCCGATGCGCCGCCCGATACCGCGCGGCACGCCGTGGTGCTCGCACTCGACTGCGACACGATGGAGCGCTATGCGGATCTCGACGACGGCGCGCGGATGCGCGTGCACGCAATGCTGCACGATGCCGTGCAGGCCACGCTCGACACGCTGCCCGACGTTACCGAGGACCTGACGCTGACGGTCGAGCTGACCGACGCGATGCTCGATGCGGCGCGTCACTTGCAGTGAGCGTGTCGGGCCGATGGCGACCCGCGCACGGGCGCGGCCCTTGCATGACGGCGCCGGACGGCAGTCGCCGGCAGTCGCATTACATCCTGTTGAAATCTTTGCAGAGGCCGCGCGGGGCGGCGTGACGCCGGCCCGCACGCGTCACGCCGCGGCGCGCGTGCGTGAGGCCGCCCGGCGATTGCGGGTCGCGCCCCATCGACGCGATCGTACGCGCGGCACGCAAATTGCTGCGCGATGAGAACGGCACGACGGGTGCCGCAACATCAACAGGGAGGCGCTCCATGATCGGCAAGCTGGACCATTGCAAGGTGGCGATACTCGCGGTCGACGGCTTCGAGGAAGTAGAACTCGTCGAGCCGCAGCGCGCGCTCGAGGCCGAAGGCGCGCAGGTCGACGTGATTTCGCAGAAGCGCGGCGAGATCCAGGGGCTCAGGCACGTCGACAAGGGCGATCGCGTGAAGGTCGACCGTACGTTCGACGACGCGCGCGAAGGCGACTACGACGCGGTCGTGCTGCCGGGTGGCGTCGTCAACGGCGACGCGATCCGGATGCTGCCGGCCGCGCGCGAATTCGTGACGGCGGCGGTCGGTGCGGGCAAGCCGATCGCCGCGATCTGTCACGGCGGCTGGCTGCTCGTATCGTCCGGGCTGGTGGACGGCCGCACGATGACGAGCTGGCCGAGCCTGCAGGACGACATCCGCAACGCGGGCGGCAAGTGGGTCGACCAGGAGGTCGTGCGGGACGGCAACCTGATCACGAGCCGCAAGCCCGACGATCTGCCCGCATTCAACGGCGCGCTGGTGCAGTGTCTCGCGTCGCGGGGAGGCTGAGCGATGCCGGCCGATTCCGTCCATCACGTGACGTTGACCGACGCGCCGCCCGAGTTCGACGGTGCGGCGCTGCAGATGCGCTTCGTCGTCGAGTTCGACGGGAAGCCGCTCACGTGCGCGATCACGGTCGAGGCGCTCGAGGACCATTTCGGCGCCAGCTCCGCGCTCGAAGCCGACCTGCGCGACGCGTTCGAGCGCGGCCGTGCGCGCATCGAGGCCGCGTGCGAGGAAGTGCTCGCGGACGGCGAGGGCGGCGTCGAACTGCACAGCGGCTATTTCCGCGTGCGCGACAAGGCGGCGGGCAAAACGGCGCGGGCCGGGCTGTTTCGTTCGAGGAAGTCGTGATCCGCGCGGCTGCGGAATGCCGGCGCGGGCCGGCCGGCGCACCGTGCGCATGCTCGCTTACACACCATTGAAAACTTTGCAGCGGCCATCACGCGGTTTGCGGTGACACATCGCGCCGCGCGCCAGTCGCGCACGGGGGCGACCGCGTCCCACAATCTGGCACGCTCCCTGCATGCTTCTCTCGTCGCCGGCGCACGTTTCGCGCCGTGCGTCGCCGCGATGCCGCCGCTGCATCGTGCGAAGCCGTCACAACGGGGAAACGAGCATGCTGACCGCCCATGAATTTGCCGCGCTGTTCCTGGTGCATCGCGCACCGGAACAGATCCAGACGGACCGCGAGGACATCGTCGCGCTGGTCGAACGACAGTTGATCGTGATGTGCCCGGACGCATCGGGCACGAGTCGCCCGGCCTTGACCGCCGACGGGTTGAGCGTCGTCCGGTGCGTGCAGCGGCACGACGGCCGCGACGCCGGCGATCTCGACGCGTGACACGCGATGCATGACACCCGCACGCGTGGCCGGCGCGCGGTTCAGCGTGCGATCGCGACCGGCGCGTTGACCTGTACGACCGGTGTATCGCCGTCGAACGGCGGCGCGAACGGGAAGCGGTCGATCACGCCGGTCTCGAACAGCAGGCAGCAGGTCGAGCCGCCGTACTGGAAATAGCCGATCTCGTCCCCCTTGTTCACGCGTTGCCCCGGCACGACTTCGACGATGCAGGACGAGACGTCGCCCATTCCGACGAACACGGCCGCGAAGGTTCCGATCCCGGGATCGTCGCAGTCGATCGCGACGATCGCGCGCGCGGCGACGGCCGTCATGTAGCCCTGCGAATCGTTGAGGCCGGCCGGGTCCGGGCCTTCGGCCTCGGCGACCGAATAGTAGGTGCCATCGACCCGGTACGCATGCGTGACGGTGCCGCGCACGGGCGCGTGCCAGCGATGATAGTTGTACGCGCTCAGATACGCCTGGTACAGATCGCCGCCGACGAACCGTTCGGCGAGCGGCAGCCGCGCGGGCGTGAAGATGTCGCGCAGCGAGTAAGGCTGGCCCTTGACCCAGAACGTGTCGCGGATCTTCACGTTCGACGCGGTGTGATACGGCGCGGCCTCGCATGCGCTGACGATCACGTGCGCATCGTCCGGCGCCGCGACCGGCCGCGCGCCCGCGCGAAAGCGTCGCGTGAAGAAGTCGTTCCACGAGTCGAAGCCCCAGTGTGGCTGGTCCTCGCGATACTGGAATTGCGACAGGCCGAGGCGCTTGCGCGCTTCGTCGCAGAACCAGCCGTCGGGCGGCGACGTGTCGAGATGCGCGCGCGAATGCGGGCCGCCGAGGAAATCGCACCACACGTTCAGCACCTGCTTCAGGTGCGCGTTGACCGCCGCGTCGCGAAACACCGCGTGGCCCGACGGCATGCACATCGGCCAGTCGAGGAACGCGTTCAGCGGGCACACGATCAGGCTCGTTTCGCTGAATGGCGGCGTGTAGGTCATCAGGTGATCGATCACCGTCATCAGTTCGCCGATCGATGCGTAGCCGAGCGTGCGGCCCGCTTCGCGTGCCTCGTCGATCGCGCGGGTCAGGCTCATGCGCAGCACCGCGTCGTCGTCGAACAGCCGTGCGAGTTCCTGCACGGCCGGCGTGCGCAGCCGTTCGCCTGCATGCGCGCGTGCGTCGTTCGCGATTCCCTCGCGGTATGCGGCCATGTGCGATTCCTCGCGGGCCATCCATTCGCCGAGGCGATGGCGCGTGGCGGGCGACGTGCTGGGATCGGTCGGCATGCTCACCTCCGGCAAGGATTGCGATACGAACGAAGGTAGCAAGGCGCTTGCCCGATGCGCGGCACCGAAATTGCTGCGCTCGGGCGACGGATGCTTTCACTGACACAGGAGAGGACACATGAGCGCAGCTTCGAATGTGCGACAGACGAACGATGCGGCGTCGACCGACGAGCGCCGCAGCGGCGAACAGCGGACCGTGGCGCCGACCCGCACGCGGGCACGGGTGCGCGCGTCGACGTCACGTAACGATGCGCGGCGGGCCGAACGCGGTGGCAGGAACGGCCCTGTGGCGCCGAGCCGCGATCACGAGACCGGCGAGCCGCATTGGGAGGACGACGGCGGCGCGATGCCGCCGGAAGAGTGGTCGTGATGCCGTGACGAGGGCCGGAAGCGATACAGCCGCGTCCGGTCACTTCTGACCGACGAGCTTCAGCGTACCGGACATATGCAGGAACTGCCCGTCCTTCAGCGCGATGTTCGTGTTCACGGTGCCGTGCTCGAAATCCTCCACGTGCACGACGTTCGAACCGGTGCCGGGCTCATGCCAATACACCATGTACACTTGCGGACGAATCTCGCGCGCGGTGTATTGCACCGTATCCGTCACGCCCTTGAACTGGCCGGCCGTGCCGACGAACGACATCGTCTTTTCGTCCTTGAAGCGCAGGTCGAATGCGGTATCGCCGAATTGCACGCGCACGGTCTTGCCTGCCGCCGGAAACGGTGCTGGCGCGGGCCACTGCATTTCACCCTTCGCGACCTTCGCGCTCAGCTCGAGCGATGGCTTTGCGCCAAGACCCGGATAGCGCGCGTCCATCGCGGCGATCAGCGCGGCCGAATCCGTCGCGCGCGTCGTTTCCTGGTCGAATGCCGTCAGATAGCCCCGCGTGAACGCGACGCCGGTCGTGAACGGCCGGCTGCCATCCCGATTCGCCAGGAAGTGGCCGGGCACGACCCGCGCCGGCTTCAGCGCGTCGATCCGGTCGAGTGTCGCGAGCCAGTTCGCGTGCGACAGCAGCGTCTGCGTGTCGGCCATCCACACATGGATGTTCGCGGCAACGGGGATGCCGCCCACCACGGTCCGTTCGGAAGGAATCCAGACGAATGTGCGATCGGGCGACGGGCCGTCGAGCCCGACGATTCGCAGCGGCTGTCCGTCGACGCGCAACGTATCGCCGTCGAGCGGCTGCGGCACGATCACCGAACCAGGCGCATTGTCCTTGAGGATGGGGCCCCAGTACGCGAGCTTGCCGTCCTTGCTGGCCTCGATCGCGGCGACGGTCTGCGGCGTCGCGACGATCTTCGCGTCCGGGAATGCCGCGTGGATGGTGTCCAGTCCGAAGTAATAATCGGGATCGCCGTGGCTCACGTAGATCGCCTTGAGCGTCTTGCCGCTCGCCTTGATCCGGTTCACGAGCGCCTGCGCATCGTTGCGCTGGAATTGCGCGTCGATCAGGATGGCCTCGGTCTTGCCCGAGACGATCTCGGACGACACCGGGAAGATTCCCTTGGCGCCGGGATTGTAGACATCGATGGCCAGCGGCCCGGCGAAGCTGGTGGACGCGGCCCCGAACATCGCAGCGGCGGCGAACAGGGAAGAAATCAGACGACGGATCGACATGGAGAGGCTCCTGACGGAAGTTGAGTGCGCACAGATTAAATGAAACATCGGCGGTTACAAATGGCCTGCCTGTTGATCGTCTATTTCTTGTTCGGCACGAATCGGCCGATGAGGAAACAAGAACTCGCCTCATCGTTTCCATATTTCGAGTATTATCGAAAAATGGAAACGAACCAGACCATCGCCGCCCTGTCGGCCCTCGCGCACGAATCGCGCCTCGCCGTATTCCGCGCGCTCGTGCAGGCCGGCCCGTCAGGCCTGCCTGCCGGGCAAATCGCGACGCTGCTCGACGTGCCGCCATCCTCGCTGTCTTTTCATCTGAAGGAACTGGCCCACGCGCAGCTCGTCACGAGCCGCCAGGAAGGCCGCTTCGTGTTCTATTGCGCGAACTTCGCGACGATGAACGGGCTGATCGGCTACCTGACCGAGAACTGCTGCGGCGGCAATCCGTGCGCGCCGGCCCCCGCCTGTTCGACCTCCTGCTCCGACCCAACGTAAGCACACGTCCACGCACCCGCCGATGACCACCAACGTCCTGATCCTCTGCACCCACAACTCCGCCCGCAGCGTGCTCGCGGAGGGCATGCTCAATCACTGGGCCGCGAAACTCGGCCGCGACGTGCGCGCCTACAGCGCCGGCAGCGCGCCGAGCGGGCGGCTCAATCCGTTCGCGCTGGACGCGCTGACGCGCGCGGGCGTCGACGTCACCGGATACCGCAGCAAGAGCTGGGACGAATTCGTCGGCGACGGCGCGCCGCGGATGCGCATCGTCATCACGGTATGCGACAGCGCGGCCGCGGAGGCTTGCCCGTACTGGCCCGGCAGCCCGGTGAAAGTGCACTGGGGCTACGCCGATCCGTCGAACGCCGAGGGCGGCGATGCAGGCAAGCGGCTCGCGTTCGAACTGACGCGCGAGGCGATCGGTTACCGGATGCTGCAACTGCTGGCGTTGCCGCTCGACCGGTTGAGCGACGCGGAACTCCAGGCGGCGTTGACCGACATCTCGCGGAACTGAGCGCCCGCACGGGGCACGCGCGAACTCGTGTGCCCCGTGCGTTTTTCCAGCATCGAATCCTGTCCGATGAATACGTCCAACACCATCCCGCCTTGCAACGCCGCCGCGAAGCCGGCGATCAATTTCTTCGAACGCTACCTGACGGTCTGGGTCGCGCTGTGCATCGTCGCCGGCATCGCGCTCGGCCAGGTGCTGCCCGGCCTGTTCCAGCGGATCGGCCGCATCGAGTACGCGCAGGTGAACCTGCCGGTCGGGGTGCTGATCTGGGTGATGATTATTCCGATGCTGGTGAAGGTCGACTTCGGCGCACTGCATGAAGTGCGGCAGCACGTGAAGGGGATCGGCGTCACGCTCGCCGTGAACTGGCTCGTCAAGCCGTTCTCGATGGCCTTCCTCGGCTGGCTGTTCATCCGCCAGCTGTTCGCGCCGATGCTGCCGGCGGACCAGATCGACAGCTACGTCGCCGGCCTGATCCTGCTGGCCGCCGCGCCGTGCACGGCGATGGTGTTCGTGTGGAGCCGGCTGACGGGCGGCGATCCGCTGTTCACGCTGTCGCAGGTCGCGCTGAACGACAGCATCATGGTGATCGCGTTCGCGCCGCTGGTCGGGCTGCTGCTGGGGATGTCCGCGATTACCGTGCCGTGGGCGACGCTGCTCACGTCGGTGCTGCTCTACATCGTGATTCCGGTGATCCTCGCGCAGCTCTGGCGCAAGCGGCTGCTGCGGAGCGGACAGGCGGCGTTCGACGCCGCGATGGCGAGGATCGGCCCGTGGTCGATCGCCGCGCTGCTCGCGACGCTCGTGCTGCTGTTCGCGTTCCAGGGCGAGGCGATCCTGAAGCAGCCGCTGGTGATCGCGCTGCTCGCGGTGCCGATCCTGATCCAGGTGTTCTTCAACGCGGCGCTCGCATACTGGCTCAACCGCGCGGTGGGCGAGAAGCACAACGTCGCGTGCCCGTCCGCGCTGATCGGCGCATCCAATTTCTTCGAGCTCGCCGTCGCGGCCGCGATCAGCCTGTTCGGTTTTCACTCCGGCGCGGCGCTTGCGACCGTCGTCGGCGTGCTGATCGAGGTGCCGATCATGCTGCTGGTGGTGCGCATCGTGAACCGGTCGAAGGGCTGGTACGAGCGCGCTTGAGCCAACCACGGAATCCATCCATGACCGACCGACTGACCGACCTGCCGCAACTCGACCCCGAACTCTTCCGCGTCCCGGACGCGAGCCGCTTGCGGCCGGCGTCGCCGTCCACGCATCCGCCGCGTTTCCTGCTGCTGTACGGTTCGCTGCGCGAGCGTTCGTTCAGCCGCCTGCTGGTCGAGGAGGCCGAGCGTCTGCTCACGGCGATGGGTGCCGAGGTGCGCGTGTTCAATCCGAGCGGCCTGCCGTTGCCCGACGATGCGCCGGAGAGCCACCCGAAGGTCGTCGAGCTGCGCGAACTGGTGCTGTGGTCGGAAGGGATGGTGTGGTGCTCGCCGGAACGACACGGCGCGATGACCGGCATCATGAAGTCGCAGATTGACTGGATTCCGCTGTCGGTCGGCGCCGTGCGGCCGACGCAGGGCAAGACGCTCGCGGTGATGCAGGTCAGCGGCGGCTCGCAGTCGTTCAACGCGGTGAACCAGATGCGCGTGCTCGGGCGCTGGATGCGCATGCTGACGATCCCGAATCAGTCGTCGGTGGCGAAGGCGTTCATGGAATTCGACGAAGCGGGGCGGATGAAGCCGTCGGCCTATTTCGATCGCGTGGTCGACGTGATGGAGGAACTGGTGAAGTTCACGCTGCTGACGCGCGATATCGGTCCGTATCTGGTCGACCGGTACAGCGAGCGCAAGGAGAGCGCGGAGGCATTGTCGAAGCGGGTGAATCAGCGGGCGATTTGAAGTCGCGGTGTGTACGTCGTCTCGCGAGTCGCAATCGATACCGGCAGCGCCGCAAGCACGATCCACGCCGATCCGGACCGACTCAATCCCGAACGCGTGCCGCGACGAGCACCGCAACCGGCAATGCGGCCAGACAGCGATCGAGCCGAATCACGCCGCCCGGCGCCGCGACTTCGCTTCCGTCGTTCAGCCAGTCGATCCACCGCTCGCCGGCGGCGCGCGGCACGACCACGGCCGTATCGTCCCATTCCCGTGGTTCCACGCGCGGCAGCGCCGGCGCTTCGCCGAGCAGCCGGCACGCGAGCCGCGTCACCGCGACCACGACCGTCGCCGCTTCGTCGCAGCGCGCGAACGCCACCGCATGCCGCCCGAGTTTTCCGCGCACGCGCAGCGGCACGTACGCGCCGTCTGTAAACGTCGCCGGCCAGCGCGTGCGCAACGCGAGCATCCGCTCGACGAGCGCGCGCTTCACCCGCGCGTCGGGCCAGTCGCGCAGGTACGCGGCGACCGGCTCGTCGACCCGCTCGGCCGCCAGCTTCGCAAA
The DNA here is from genome assembly GCF_902833125.1 of Burkholderia sp. BCC1640. Taxonomy (NCBI): domain Bacteria; kingdom Pseudomonadati; phylum Pseudomonadota; class Betaproteobacteria; order Burkholderiales; family Burkholderiaceae; genus Burkholderia; species Burkholderia sp. BCC1640. Next base: position 44,868 of record NZ_CADFEF010000012.1, read on the forward strand.
CGGCACGTCGCGCCGGTTGTCCGGGTCGACGAGCGAGTGATCCCATGACTCGGTACCTTGATACAGATCGGGCACACCCGGCACCGCCATCCGCAACGCCGCCTGCGCGAGACTGTTGACGACGCCGGCCGGCGCGAGCAGCGCGACGAACGCATGCAGTCGATGCACGAAATCGCCCGTGCCGTGCGGCGTCAGGATCGCGCGGACGAACGCCTCGCAAGCGCGCTCGTAGTCCGCGTCTGGCGCGAGCCAGTCCGTGTGCCGTTTCGCCTCGCGCCGCGAGTCCGGCCGTATCGTCCGGCGCGAGCCCGGGCGGCCAGCAGCCGACGAGCGTCTGGTACAGCATCGCCTCCGCGGAAGGCCCCGGCGTCCAGGCAAGATCGCGATGTGCGCCGCCGCGCCGAGGCAGGTTCAACGCGGACCAGCCGCGCGACACCGTGCGCCACAGGTCCGGCACTTCGCTCAACACCGCGAGCCGCGCGCGCGCATCCTCGCCGATCGCGGCGGCCGCGTCGCCGTCGAACATCGCCTGCACGTCGTGAAACGGGCCGTACGGCATCCCGCGTGCATCGCGACGGCGCGGGTCGTCGGCCGCGTGCGCGGGCGTATCCCAGCGTTCGCGCGTCAGGTCGAGCCCGCCGACGAACGCGAGCCTGTCGTCGATCACGACGAGCTTCTGGTGATGCGACGCGCCGCGCGGATGCGTGTCGTCGAGCCGGAAGCGGATGCCGCGGTGCGCACGCCACGCGGCGCGATAGACGGGGGGCCAGTCGCGCTCCAGCGCGTAGATCATCGCGAAGTCCCACGCGAGCACGTAGATGCGCAGGTTGTGCCGCGCGGCCGCGAGCGCGCGCAGGAATGCGGCGAGCGTGTCGGGCAGGCCGTCGCCGGCGTCGGCGGGCGACAGATGCATCTGGCTGTCGACGTCCCAGCCGACGATGAAGACGGTGTGGCGCGCTCGCCGCAGCGCGGCGCGCAGCGTCGCGAAATATGCGTCGCCGTCCACCAGCATCGCGAAGCGGTCCGCATCGCGGATCGTGTCGCAGTTGCGACCGCATTCGAGCAGCCCGTGTCTTGCCGGCTCGTCCGTGTGCGAGGGGGCGGCAACCGCGTCGTCGGGGCCTGCCGTCGCGAATGCGGTGCGCGGCATGCGGTCCGGCACGATCATCGGGCATCGACGTCCGGGTCGCCGTCGATGCGTTGCAGCAGCGCATCGCAACGCGCGCGCAGCGCCAGCAGTGCCGGCGAATCGGCGTCGATCCGGATGCGTTCGCCGCTGTCGGGATCGCCGTAAGCGGCCGCGATCTCGTAGATGCCTTGCGCGATCGTGGTGGATGCGTTCGCGATCCGGATCCGGTCGAGCCAGCCGCATTCGGCGTGACGGCACGCGAGCCATGCGCGCAGCGCGCCGACCACCTGGCTGGTCGTGAGCCATGTGCCGCTGCGCATGCGCGCGGCCAGCTGACTCGTCACGAGGTAGGAGAGCAGTTCGGTCTGGGTCACGCGAAACTCCTTGACGAGGTGTCGGGACTGCAGGTCCGCACGCCGGCGATGCCTTGCAGCGCTTCGCAGATCGCCGCAAATTCCGCGCCGCTCGTGCGCGAGAACGACACCGAGATGTCGTCGGTATCCGGATCGTCGTCGGACTGCTGGACGATGAACCGCTTCACGCGCACGCGGCCGGTGCCGAGCGTGTCGTGCAGCGTGCCGAGCGTCAGGCCGCCGCGCTCGACGACGAGCCGCAGCGTGCGCTGCTGCCGCTGCGCGATGAAGCGGCGCTCGATCGGCTTCACGCCCGCGAGGATCGCGAGCACGATCGCCGTCGCGCCGATCGACCCGACGTACATGCCGCCACCCGCCGCGAGGCCGACGCCGGCCACCGCCCAGAGGCTCGCGGCCGTCGTCAGTCCGCGCACGACTTCACCGCGCAGCAGGATCGAGCCGGCGCCGAGAAAGCCGATGCCCGAGACCACCTGCGCCGCCACCCGCGACGGATCGAGCACGACGCCGTTTTGCCCGCGCACGTCTTCGAAGCCGAAGGTGGAGACGAGCATCACGAGCGCCGAGCCGACGCACACCAGCATGTGCGTGCGCAGGCCGGCGGCCCAGTTGAGCCGTTCGCGTTCGAGCCCGACCACGCTGCCGAGCAGCGCGGCGAGCAGCAGGCGTCCGAGGAGTTCCAAATGGCCGATCATCGTGGCCTCCCTTTTTGTCTGGCGTTCCGGAGCGGTCCGTGCGCAAAAGGGACGCAAGGTGCGTGCCGGGCGGCCGGACAGCGGGCACGGCTTGTGCGCGGGGGGCCGACGGCGCGCGCGGCGATCGTGCGGCGCGCATTTTTTGCATCGCCATCGCAGATAAGCACAGGGGGCCAGCATGCAGCATCAACAGGACGCACAGGTGCGCGACCCGTATCGCGGCCACGAGATTCGCGTCTGGGCGCGGCGCAACGCGCGCGGCGCGTGGGATGACGAAGTGCAGGTGTATGTCGACGGCGCGCGCATCGAGCTCTACGTGCCGGGGCCGGACGGCCTGGAATGGAAGACGGAGGACGAGGCGCTGCGCGCGGGCGTCGAGCGCGGGCGTTATCTGGTCGACAAGCGCGTCGACGACGATTGATCCGACCCGACCGGCGCGGCCGGATGCGTGCACGCGGCGCGACGCGCCGACGAAGGTGGCGCCGGAAGGCCGGCGCCGCGGGTCAGGCGGACGATTCGGGCATCACGGCCGCGCCGCGATCTCGTCGAGGTGCCACAGCAAATCCGCCGGATCGTCGTACACGCGCAGCGCGCCCGCGCGTTCCAGCTCGTCGCTGCCGTAACCGCCCGACAGCAGCCCGACGCCCAGCGCGCGGCAGCGGCTCGCGGCGAGCATGTCCCAGATGCTGTCGCCGACCACCACCGTATGCTCGATCGGCACGTTCAGCTTCGCGGCGGCCGTCAGGAACAGATCGGGATCCGGCTTCGCATACTTGACCTGATCGCGCGTGACGACCACGTTCTTCGCCGGATCGACGCCGAGCGCCTCGAGGTTGATGGCGGCCGTTTCCATCCGCCCGCTGGTCGCGATCGCCCAGCGGATGCCCGCGTTCGACAGCGCGGCCAGCAGCTCGCGCGCGCCTGGCAGCGGCCGGACCTGCGCGCGCAGCCGCTGGTACGCGGCCGCATGCAGCCGCGCGAGCCGTTCGACGCGCTCGGCGTCGATGTCGCCGGCCGTCTCGCGCAGCAACTGGTTCAGGAACAGGCCGCCGCTCATCCCGATTTTGCGATGGATGCGCCACACCGACAGCTCGATGCCCTCGGCATCGAGCGCTTCCTTCCACGCGAGCACGTGCTGGTAGACACTGTCGACGAGCGTGCCGTCGAGATCGAACAGAAACGACGTTTCAATGCGCATGTGAATCTCCTGGCCCGATGATATTCGGGCGAATCGTCCGCGAAAAGGCCTTCGACGCATTATCGACGCGCGGCCGTGTCATCGCCATGTCCCGGCGGCGACGTGTCATTTGCCGCTGGTACAATCGCGCCGATGCGCCGGGCCGGCTGCCCGCGCCGCACGCGCCCCCAACCCTCGTCGAATTCCCGTATGGCAACTCCGGACGCCGTCAGTTCCGAACAGTCGTGGTGGGGCGTCCTGGCCCTGGCACTCACTGCCTTCATCTTCAACACCACCGAATTCGTGCCCGTCGCGCTGCTGAGCGCGATCGGCGACAGCCTGCGGATGCAGCCGACCGACGTCGGCCTGATGCTGACGATCTACGCGTGGGCCGTCGCGGTCGTGTCGCTGCCGTTGACGTTCGTCACGCGCCACGTCGAGCGGCGCAAGCTGCTGAGCTGCGCGCTGCTGGTGTTCATCGGCAGCCATGTCGTCACCGGCGTCGCGTGGAATTTCACGGTGCTGATGATCGGCCGGCTCGGCATCGCGTGCGCGCATGCGGTGTTCTGGTCGATTTCCGTCCCGCTGGCCGTGCGGCTCGCGCCGAGCGACCGCAAAAGCCGCGCATTGAGCCTGCTCGCGATGGGCACGGCGATCGCGATGGTTGCCGGCATTCCGCTCGGGCGCGTGATCGGCGAGGCGCTCGGCTGGCGCGTGACGTTCCTCGTGATCGGCGGCGCGGCGGCCGTCGCGCTGCTGATGCTGCGCATGACGTTGCCGGCGCTGCCGAGCCAGGGCGCCGGATCGCTGTCCAGCATCGGCATGTTTCTCAGGAAGCCGGCGCTGGTATCGCTGTATGCGATCACCGTGCTGGTCGTGTCCGCGCATTTCACGTCGTACACGTACATCGAGCCGTTCGTGCAGAGCGTCAATCATGCGAGCAGCAGCCGGATTACCTACGTGCTGATCCTGTTCGGCGTCGCCGGCATGCCGGCCGCGGTCTGCTTCAACCGCGTGTTTCCGGAACGGCCGGCCGATTTCCTGCTCGCGTCGATCATCGCGCTGTCGGCGTGTCTGCTGATCCTGTTCCCGAGCGCGCTGAACATCGTCACGCTGTCGGTTCACACGCTGGTGTGGGGCGGCGCGATCGTCTGCTTCGGGCTCGCGATGCAGGCGTGGGTGCTGAAGCTCGCGCCCGAGGCGACCGATCTCGCGGTGTCGATCTTTTCCGGGCTGTACAACGTCGGCATCGGTGCCGGCGCGCTGCTCGGCAACCATATCGCCGGGGATTTCGGCCTGCCGTGGATCGGCACGTTCGGCGGGGTGGTCGGGATCGTCTCTGCCGGGATCGCGTGGGCCGCGTTGCGGCTGCATGAGCGGCGGGCGATGGCGTAATCCGCCGTCGGTGGGGCCCGTCGCGCCGGATCCCCGTCGCATCGCGCTGCCGCAGTTTCGCGTCCCGCGGCGCACGCATGACCGCCGGCACGACCGATCGGGTGTAGCCTGAAACAAGGACACGCACCTCGGAGGCGCCATGGAACGGGAGTTGAAACTGCGGATTTCCGCAAAGGATCTCGACAAGCTGCGTCGCGCGCCGTTGCTCGCGCAATCCGGGCGCGCCAGCGCATCGCAACTGCTGACGAGCACCTATTTCGATACGCCCGCGCTCGGCGTGCACCGGTGCGCCGCTTCGCTGCGGGTGCGCGCGACCGGCGACGACAGGGTTCAGACGCTGAAGCTGGACGGGGCGTCGCAGGCCGGACTGTTCGACAGGAACGAGTTCGAAACGCCCGTCGATGGCGACGTCCCCGATCTCGCGCCGCTGCGGGAACGCATACCTGACGACAGCGATTGCGGCAGGCTCGTCCGCGACGAGGCGACGGCCGGCCAGCTCGAGCCGGTGTTCATCACGCGGATCAGGCGGACGGTCTTTCCGCTGCGCCTGCCGTCCGGAGATGAGCTCGAGGTCGCGCTCGACAAAGGTACCGTGGAAGCGGAGTCGGGTTCGGTCCCGATCGCCGCCGTCGAACTGGAGCTGAAGCGGGGCGAGCCGGAAAGCCTGTACGGCGTCGCGCTGGCCATGCTCGACATCGTGCCATTGCGAATCGATCGCGAGAGCAAGGCCGATCTCGGCTACGGGCTCCTCGTCGGCGAGCACCGCGCGGCCGTCAAGGCGCGGCCGGTGCAACTGAAGAAACGCGATTCGATCGAAGACGCGTTCTGCCGTATCGCGCGCAACTGCCTGGACCAGGTCAACGCGAACGAACGCGGCGTCGCGTCCGGTCACGACCCGTCGTGCGTGCATCAGATGCGTGTGGGGCTGCGTCGTTTGCGCTCCGCTCTCGACCTGTTCGAGAAAGCGGTTCCCGCGTTTCCCGGCCTTGACGACGAACTGCGCTGGATCGCGTCGGAGCTGGGCACCGCGCGGGACTGGGAAGTGCTCGCGGGATCGACGCTCGAACAGGCCGGCGCGAACGGCCATCCGGACGAGGTTCGTGCGGCCCGCGACGCTTGCGAGAAGATTGCGGTCAGGAACCGGCAGCGCGCGGCCGCCGCGGTCGAATCGGTTCGCTACACGCGGCTCGCGCTGCAACTCGCGTCGTGGTTGAGCCGACAGGGCTGGCGAGCGGGGATGTCCGACGAACAGCGCGCGGCGATCGGTCGGCCGGCGAGGCGGTTTGCCACGGATGTTCTGCGTCGGCGGCATCGCAAGCTGATCGAACGTGGCAAGGGGCTGGCCGATCTCGACGATCGCCGTCGTCACCGCGCCCGCATCGCGGCGAAGAAAGTCCGATACGCGACGGAATTCTTCGCGTCGCTCTGTTCCAGGCGGACCGTCCGGCCCTACGTCGACGCGCTGACCGCGCTTCAGGACGATCTGGGCTGGCGCAACGATGCCGTGGTCGCGGAGCAGCTTCTGAAGGCGCTGCCTCGCACGGCGCCCGCCGCCGCGCCGGGCGCGGCCTTTGCGCGCGGTTTCCTGGCCGACCGCGTGGCTGCCGATCGTCCGACGATGAAGAAGCTGTGGAAGCGCTTCAAGCGTCTTTCGCCACCGCACTGATCCGGCCACACCGCATTCGCATCAGGAAAACCCTGATCCGCCCGCCCGGACCTCGATTTCCGCCGACGTCGCCCGTCGCCGGCCCCGCGCATTTCATCGCTCGTCAGGCCGCGCCCCGGAAACCCGTTTCGCGCCTCCCATCAAGCCTTTCCGCCACGCCAACCAGACAAAAATGGTATGGCGCAGTGCAATATTTCGCGAATCGCGCCGAATTACGATACCTCCCAGGTATCAAAAAGCGAGACCAAAAGTATTGGACGGTCCATTTCGCCGCCGCGTATAAATCCGTTCCATGAACTCCCCACACGCAGCGTGCCCCATGTCTCCCGTCACCATCGAACGCATTGAAACCCGCCTCGTCGACCTGCCGACGATCCGTCCGCACAAGCTGTCGGTCGCCACGATGCACGGCCAGACGCTGATGCTGGTGAAGGTGACCTGCAGCGACGGCGTGACGGGCACCGGCGAAGGCACGACGATCGCCGGAATGGCCTACGGCCCGGAAAGCCCGGAAGCAATGAAACTCGCGATCGACGCATACCTCGCGCCGGCCATCATCGGCAAGGACGCGACGCGCATCCAGACGCTGATGGCGTTCCTCGGCAAGCTCGCGAAGGTCAATCACTTCGCGAAGAGCGCGCTCGAAACCGCGCTGCTCGACGCGCACGGCAAGCGCCTCGGCGTGCCGGTCAGCGAGATGCTCGGCGGCCGCCGGCGGGATCGCCTGCCGGTCGCGTGGACGCTCGCATCAGGCAACACGGCGACCGATATCGCCGAAGCCGAGCGGATGCTCGACCTGCGCCGCCACAACGTGTTCAAGCTGAAGATCGGCGCGAAGGCGCTCGACGCGGACATCCGGCACGTGGCCGAGATCAAGCGGGCGGTCGGCGAGCGCGCATCGGTGCGCGTCGACGTGAACATGGCGTGGAGCGAAACGCAGGCCGCGCGCGCGATTCCGGCGCTCGCCGATGCCGGCTGCGAACTGGTCGAGCAGCCGGTCGCGTCGGCCGCGGCGCTCGCACGGCTGATGCGCCGCTTCCCGGTCGCGCTGATGGCCGATGAAATCCTGCAGGGCCCGGACAGCGCGTTCGAGATCGCGAAGCATCACGGCGCGGACGTGTTCGCGATCAAGATCGAGCAGAGCGGCGGCCTCTTCGCGGCGCAGCGCGTCGCGGCGATCGCGGACGCGGCCGGCATCGAGCTGTACGGCGGCACGATGCTCGAAGGCGCGTTCAGCACGGTCGCGTCCGCGCATCTGTTCGCGAGCTTCGCGAACCTGCAGTGGGGCACCGAACTGTTCGGACCGCTACTGATTACCGAAGAGATTCTCACGACCCCGCTTGACTACAGCGATTTCGAACTGACCGTGCCGAGCGGCCCGGGCCTCGGCATCGAGCTCGACGAAGCGAAGGTCGCGCGTTTCACCCGCGACGGGCTGACGAAAGTCTCCCGCTGACCCGCGACAACCCGCGACAACCCGATCACGCACCAGGACATCACGATGCTTTTCCACGTACGCATGGACGTCAACCTCCCGGCCGACATGCCGGCCAGCGTGGCCGACGAGATCAAGACCCGCGAGAAGGCGTATTCGCAGGACCTGCAGCGCAGCGGCAAGTGGCGCCACATCTGGCGCATCGCCGGCGAATACGCGAACTACAGCGTGTTCGACGTATCCGGCAACGCCGAGCTGCACGAGATCCTGACCGGGTTGCCGCTGTTCCCGTACATGAAGATTTCGGTGACGCCGTTGTGTCGCCACCCGTCGTCGGTACACGACGGCGACGTTTGAGCCACGGAGCCGCCTCTTCCGCAACGGCGGGCACCGGGTCACCTTTCCCCAAAATACACGTGGAGACACCATCATGAGCGTCAAAGTATTCGAAACCAAGGAAGTGCAGGATCTGCTGAAGGCCGCGTCGAACGCGGGCGGCAACGGCACCAACGGCGGCGACGCGCGCACGCGGCAGGTCGTGCTGCGGCTGCTCGGCGACCTGTTCAAGGCGATCGACGATCTCGACATCACGCCCGACGAAGTGTGGGCCGGCGTGAACTATCTGAACAAGCTCGGTCAGGACGGCGAGGCGGCGCTGCTCGCGGCCGGCCTTGGTCTCGAGAAGTATCTCGACATCCGGATGGACGCGGAGGACGAGGCGATCGGGCTCGACGGCGGCACGCCGCGTACGATCGAAGGCCCGCTGTACGTCGGCGGCGCGCCGGTGCGCGACGGCGTCGCGAAGATCGACATCGACGCCGACGAAGGCGCGGGCCCGCTCGTGATCCACGGCACGGTCACGGGGCTCGACGGCAAGCCGGTGGCCGGCGCGCTGGTCGAGTGCTGGCACGCGAACTCGCACGGCTTCTACTCGCACTTCGACCCGACCGGCGCGCAGAGCGATTTCAACCTGCGCGGCGCGGTGAAGACGGGCGCGGACGGCAAGTACGAATTCCGCACGCTGATGCCGGTCGGCTACGGCTGCCCGCCGCAGGGCGCGACGCAGCAGCTGCTCGACCGCCTCGGCCGTCACGGCAACCGCCCGGCGCACGTGCATTTCTTCGTGACCAGCGACGGCCACCGCAAGCTGACGACGCAGTTCAATATCGACGGCGACCCGCTGATCTGGGACGACTTCGCGTATGCGACGCGCGAGGAGCTGATTCCGCCCGTCACCGGCAAGACCGGCGGCGTCGCGCTCGGGCTGAAGGCCGACGCCTACCAGGACATCGAGTTCAACGTCGTCCTGACGCCGCGTGTCGAGGGCAAGGACAACCAGATCGTCGAACGCCTGCGCGCTTCCGCCACGGCATAACGGCCCGACGGCCCGACGGCACGGCGGCGCGCCTGCGCCGCCGCCGGCCGGGTCCCCGCGAGATTCAATCGATACCGATGCGAGCGTGCTTGCAGGACCCGGCACGCGCACAGGAGGAACCAACATGTCCGCCACGATCGACCACACCACCGAACTGGACCACCTGCTCGCCACCGCCGTGCAGGACGACAAGGAGGCCGGCGTTTTCCGCTGCCGCCGCGACATCTTCACGAACGAGGCGCTGTACGAGCTCGAGATGAAGCACATCTTCGAGGGCAACTGGGTGTACCTCGCGCACGAAAGCCAGATCCCGAACAACAACGATTACTACACGACGTGGATCGGCCGCCAGCCGATCGTCATCACGCGCGACAAGACCGGCGAGCTGCACGCGGTGATCAATGCGTGCGCGCACAAGGGCGCGATGCTGTGCCGCCGCAAGCACGGCAACAAGGGCAGCTTCACGTGCCCGTTCCACGGCTGGACCTTCTCGAACACCGGCAAGCTGCTGAAGGTGAAGGACGAGAAGACGACCGAGTATCCGGTGCAGTTCAACACGCACGGCTCGCACGACCTGAAGAAGGTCGCGCGCTTCCAGAACTATCGCGGCTTCCTGTTCGGCAGCCTCCGCGACGACGTGCTGCCGCTCGAGGACTATCTCGGCGAGGCGCGCGTGATCATCGACCAGATCGTCGACCAGGCGCCGAACGGGCTCGAAGTGCTGCGCGGCAATTCCTCCTACATCTACGAAGGCAACTGGAAGATGCAGATGGAGAACGGCTGCGACGGCTATCACGTGAGCACCGTGCACTGGAACTACGCGGCGACGATGGGCCGCCGCAAGGAAGACGGCACCAAGGCCGTCGACGCGAACAGCTGGAGCAAGTCGGTCGCGGGCGTGTACGGCTTCGACAATGGCCACATCTTGCTGTGGACCAAGACGATGAACCCCGAGGTGCGGCCCGTGTACCAGCACCGCGACGAGATCAAGGCGCGCGTCGGCGACGTGCAGGCCGACTTCATCGTGAACCAGACGCGCAACCTGTGCGTGTACCCGAACGTGTTCCTGATGGACCAGTTCAGCACGCAGATCCGCGTGGTGCGTCCACTCGGCGTCGACAAGACCGAAGTCAGCATCTTCTGTTTCGCGCCGAAGGGCGAGAGCGAAGCCGACCGCACGACGCGCATTCGCCAGTACGAGGACTTCTTCAACGTGACGGGAATGGGCACGGCCGACGACCTCGAGGAGTTCCGCGCATGCCAGGCCGGCTATGCGGGCATCACGGCGATGTGGAACGACCTGTCCCGCGGCGCGCCGCTATGGATCGACGGGCCGGACGAGAACGCGAAAAGGATGGGGCTGAACCCGCGCATGTCGGGCGAGCGCAGCGAGGACGAAGGGCTGTTCGTGTGCCAGCACGAACACTGGGTGCACGTGATGCGCGATGCACTGAAGAAGGAACGCGGGGAGGTGGAAGCATGAACATCGATTACCGGACCATTTGCGCGGCGCTGTATCGCGAAGCGCGCCTGCTCGACGACCGCGAGTGGGACGAGTGGCTGACCTGCTACACGGAAGACGTCACGTACTGGATGCCCGCGTGGGACGACGACGACCGGCCGACCGACGATCCGCGCAGCCAGATCTCGCTGATGTACTACGCGGATCGCGGCGGCCTCGAGGATCGCGTGTTCCGGATCAAGACCGAGCGCAGCGGCGCGTCGACGCCTGAGCCGCGCACCAGCCACAACGTGACGAACGTCGAGGTGCTGGCCGAGCGCGACGGCGAGGTGGACGTGCGCTACAACTTCCACACGCTGAACCACCGCTACCGCGTGACCGACCACTTCTTCGGCACGATGTTCGTCACGTTGCGCCGCTCGGGCGACGCATGGCTAATCTCGAACAAGAAGATCGTGCTGAAGAACGACTACATCCGGCAGGTGCTCGACGTGTACCACGTCTGACGCCGATCGATTCGACACGTAACACAGGGAGACGATGTCATGTCCACCTACAAGATTGCACTGAACTTCGAGGACGGGGTCACCCGCTTCATCGACTGCAAGGCCGGCGAGAAGGTGCTCGACGCCGCGTTCCGCGCAAAGATCAACCTGCCGATGGACTGTTCCGACGGCGTGTGCGGCACCTGCAAGTGCCGCGCGGAGAGCGGCAGCTATGACCTCGGCGACGATTACATCGACGACGCGCTCACCGAGGACGAGAAGGACGGCGGCCTCGTGCTGACGTGCCAGATGGTGCCGCAAAGCGATTGCGTGATCGCGGTGCCGAGCTCGTCGTTCGCGTGCAAGACGGGCCACAGCGCGTTCGCCGCGACGGTCACGAAGGTCGAGCCGCATCACGACGCGGCGATCGTGCTCGAACTCGACGTCGATGCGGCCGCTCCCGTGTTCCTGCCCGGCCAATACGTGAACATCGGCGTGCCGGGCAGCGGCCAGCACCGGTCGTATTCGTTCTCGTCCGCGCCGGGCGACACGAAGATCGGATTCCTGATCAAGAAGATTCCCGGCGGCGTGATGAGCACGTGGCTCGAATCGGCGAAACCCGGCGACACGCTCGAACTGAACGGGCCGCTCGGCAGCTTCTACCTGCGCGATGTGGCGCGGCCGCTGCTGTTCCTCGCGGGCGGCACGGGCCTCGCGCCGTTCCTGTCGATGCTCGAGGTGCTCGCGCGCAGCGGCTCGCGGCAGAAGGTGCATCTGGTCTACGGCGTGACGCGCGATCTCGACCTGGTGCTGGTCGATGCGATCGAAGCGTATGCGGCGAAGTTGCCGAACTTCAGCTTTGCGACGGTCGTTGCCGATGCGGCGTCGAACCATCCGCGCAAGGGCTGGGTCACGCAGCACATTCCGGCCGATGCGTTGAACGACGGCGACGTGGACGTCTACCTGTGCGGACCGCCGCCGATGGTCGACGCGGTGCGCCAGTACTTCGACGACGCAGGCGTGAAGCCGAACAGCTTCCACTACGAGAAGTTCACCCCGAACGTGACGGCAAAGGCGGCGTGATCATGCAACGATTCTCCGGAAAGGTCGTCGTCGTCACCGGCGCGGCGCAGGGCATCGGCCGCGGCGTCGCGCTGCGCGCGGCGGCAGAGGGCGGCCGCGTGCTGTTCGTCGATCGCGCGGACTTCGTGGCGGAGGTGGCCGCCGAGGCGCCGGGCGGCAACACGGCCGGATTCGTCGCGGATCTCGAGACCTACGACGGCGCGCGCGCGGCGATGGCGTGCGCGGTCGCGACGTTCGGCCGGATCGACGTGCTGATCAACGGTGTCGGCGGCGCGATCCGGATGCGGCCGTTCGCCGAGTTCGAGCCCGAGCAGATCGACGCGGAAATCCGCCGCTCGCTGATGCCGACGCTCTACAGTTGCCACGCCGTGCTGCCGCATTTGCTGGCCGGGGGCGGCGGCACGATCGTGAACGTGTCGTCGAACGCGACGCGCGGCATTCGCCGCGTGCCGTATTCGGCCGCGAAAGGCGGTGTTAATGCGCTGACGGCGGCGCTCGCGATGGAATACGCGGAGCACGGCATCCGCGTGGTCGCGACCGCGCCGGGCGGCACCACGGCGCCGCCGCGCCGCGTGCCGCGCAATGCGGCCGGCGACAACGCGCAGGAACAGGCATGGATGGCCGAAGCGGTGCGGCAGGTGACCGACTCGACGTTCTTCAAGCGTTACGGCACGCTCGATGAGCAGATCGCGCCGATCCTGTTCCTCGCGTCGGACGAGGCGAGTTACATCACCGGCACGGTGCTGCCGGTCGCGGGCGGCGATACAGGTTGAGCGGCGGGCGGCCTGTTCGCCAGCAGCTTCAGACATGCGCGCGCTCCGGTCAGGCGTGCGCGCGATGACCATCGAACAACCGGCCGGTGCGGAAAGCCCGGCCACGGAGACACTCATGCGCCAACGCGAAGCGATCATCCCCGCCGGAATGGAAGCCGTGTACGAAAAAATCGGCTATGCGCCGGCGATCAAGGTCGGCGATACCGTGTACGTGTCCGGCCAGATCGGCCGCGACGCGGCGATGCAACTGGTCGAAGAACGCGAAGCGCAGATCGTGCAGGCGTTCGAGAACCTCAAGGTCGTGCTCGAGGCGGCCGGCGCATCGCTCGACGACGTGGTCGACCTGACGACCTTCCATACCGACATGCGCGACCTGCCGCTGTTCATGGCCGTGCGCGACCGCTATCTCCATGCGCATCCGCGGCCTGCGTGGACCGCGGTCGGCGCGCACATGCTCGGCGGGGCGCCCGGTTATATCGTCGAAATCAAGGCGGTTGCCGTGCTGCAGGGATAGTCGCGGCCGCTGCTGGCGAGACGACACGGTCCGACCGCTTGCGGCGCGTATCGGATGCCGACGTCCGGCCCGTCTACCGCCGGATTGCCGCCCGCAACCGCCTCACGTCCTGCTCCGACACCGGCGCGGCGCGATTTCCCCACGCGCCGCGCACATAGCTGACCACCGCGGCGATCTCGCTGCTCGTCAGCGCGCCGCGCATCGCCGGCATCCGCTGCACCGGCCCGTGCGCGCCGGGCGCCGGCCGAGCGCCTTCGACGACGATCCGGATCGCGCTGGTCGGATCGGCCGCGAGCGCGGCCGAATTTCCGGCGAGCGGCGGCCCGCGATCGGGTACCCCCGCACCTTCCGCGCCGTGGCAGCGCGCACAGAATCCCGCATATACGCCGGCCCCCGGCGCCTGCTGGCCGCCCTCCGGGCGCGGCCCCGCCGCGGTCAGCCGCGGGACGCCGACGCCGAGCGGATTCGTCGCGGCGGTCGGTTGCGCGGGCAACGATTTGAGGTACACGGCGATCGCGTGACGATCCGCATCCGTCAGCAGCGCGGTGCTTTCGCCGACGACGGGCGCCATCGCGCCGAACACCGCGCCGCGCACCGCGTGGCCGCTGCGCAGGAATGCGGCGAGATCGTCGGCCGTCCAGCGGCCGAGGCCGTCCGCGTCCGCGCCGGTGAGGTTCGGTGCGAACCAGTGATCGTTGATGCCGCCCGTGAGAAACGCGGGGCTGCTTTCGTCGTAGCCGCGCTCGTTGTAGGCCGGGCCGCGCGGCGTGTGGCATGCGCCGCAGTGGCCGAGCCCCTGCACGAGATACGCGCCGCGATTCCATTCCGCCGATCGCGACGACTGCGGCACGAACCGGTCGCGGTTCGCGAACGCCACGCTCCACAGCCCGAGCGCCCAGCGCTGGTTGAACGGAAACGGCAGCCGCGTGTTTTTTACCGCGTTCGCCGACGGCGCGACACCACGCATGAAATACGCATACAACGCGCGCACGTCGTCGTCGGACAGGCGCGCGAACGACGGGTAGGGCATCGCAGGATACAGCCGGCTGCCGTCCGCGCGCACGCCGCGCCGCAACGCATCGTCGAACTGGCGCAGCGTGTCGTTGCCGATCCCGTGCGCCGTGTCGGGCGTGATGTTCGGTGCATAGATCGGCCCGAACGGCGAATTGACCGGCTGGCCGCCGGCGTATGGCGTGTGGTCGGCGGCATCGTGGCAGGCGGCGCAGTCGCCGGCGAGCGCGAGATAGCGGCCGCGCGCGATCGTCGCGGCATCGGCGCTTGCGGCCGCGGCGGCAATCACAGGGCGGCGGGCGGCGGAAGCTGCCGATGCGGACGATGCGGGTGAGGCGGACAACGCCGATGCCGGGGGCGAAGCCGATGAAGCGTCCGACGGCGTAGCCGAAGCCTGTTCGGCCGCCGTGTCTCGCCGCTGCGCCAGCCGCGGATCGCGGTTTACCCGGTCCGACATCGACGCGCCGGCATCGGCTGCCGGCGCGCGTATCCGCACGAAACGCCAGCCCGACGCAGGCTCGGGCGCTTCCGCCGGAGACGCGGCTTCGGCTAGATCGCCGGCGGGCGCCGCGTGGTCGTCCTGATGCATGTCGCATGCGCCTAGCGCGGCGCACACGGCGAGCGCGACGCCCGTGCGGCGGCCTGAAACGACGAACGACGCGAACGAGATCAGCGCCATGGGCTGCACGGCCCCACGAAAGCGGTGACGATTCCCGTGAACACGAGACCGATCACGAACCCGAGCGCGGCGAGCATCCCGCAGCGCGCGAGGAACCGCGTGCTGTCGTCGCGCGTCGCGGCCTGCACGTTCGCGTCGTGCCGGCGTTGCCACGTGCGCACGAGCCAGGCGGCGAACGCCGTCGCCAGCGCGAACGCGCATGCGGCGATCAACGCGAGCCACACGCCGACGTGCGCCCAACGCGGCACGGCCTGCGCGACGCCGAGCGGATAGCATGCGGTCGACGCGAGCGTCTCGGATGCCAGCATCTGCGCGAACCACAGCGCGGGCGCGCCGACCAGGCCGGCCGCGATTGCGAGCAGGGGTGTCCATGAGCGTCGCGCGCCGTTCATCCCGCGCTCCTGAGCCAGTACGGCGATACGTACAACGCGGTGAAGATGAACAGCCATACGATGTCGACGAAGTGCCAGTAGAGCCCGCCGACCGTCAGCGCGACGCGCCGTTCGCGGCCGAAGAAACCGGCGGCGGTCCACCCGGCGAGCAGCGCGAGGATGACGAGACCGGCCGCCACGTGCGCGAGGTGGAAGCCGGTGATCGTGAAGTAAAGGCTGCCGTACAGATGCGCGGTCGGTCCGTACGGATGGTCGCGCCACTCGTGCAGTTGAACGAGCGCGAACGCGACGCCGAGCAGCAGCGCGACGGCGAGCGCGGCCGCCGCGCGCAGGCGCCGGTCGGCTCGCACCGCACGCTCGGCGAGCCACACGAACACGCTGCTCGACAGCAGCACGACGGTATTGCCGGCCGCGAGCGCGATCTTCGGCATCCCGTCGGGCGGCCATGGCGCGTCCGATTGCGACTGCAGGTAGAAATAGCAGAACAGCAGGTAGCCGAACAGGCCGGCCTCGGTCACGATCAGCGTGATGACGCCCCACCAGCCGCCCGCGCGTTCGCCGCAACTGCCGACCGGCAGCGGTTCGACGCACGCGACCGGCGCACCGGACGGCGCGGTCGCCGAGCGCGGTTCGGCCGGATGCCGGCCGGCCGCTGCCGGTGCCTGGGTGGTGTCGCGGGCGGGCAGGTGCTCACGCTGCCCGAGCGTGCGGCGCGGCCACAGCCACACGGCGGTCCCGATCGCGCAACCGGCGACGGCCGCGCACACGAGCGTCGGCGAGCGCGCCAGCATCGCAGCGAACACGGCGGTCGCGAGCAGCGCGAGCACGAACGGCACGCAGCTGTCGTCGGGCATCTTCAGGATCGCGCTCGGTTTTGCCGCGAGCGGCGTGACCGCGAGCGCCTCGCGCCCGTCGGCGAGCCGGTAGCCGATGCGCATGCTGGTGCGCATCGGATCCTCGCGCGTTTCCCACAGCGGGTGCCGCGACGCGACGAGCGGCAGCACCGCGAAGTTGTAGACGGGCGTCGGCGACGCGACCGACCATTCGAGCCCGGCGGCGCCCCACGGATTCTCAGCGGCGCGCGCGCCGCGCCGCGCGCTGACGAGCGCGTTGACGACGAACATCACGATTCCGATGCCGAACACGAACGAGCCGATCGTCGTCAGCAGGTTCGACGTGTCCCAGCCCATCCCGGACGGGTAGGTGTAGATGCGGCGCGGCATCCCGAGCAGCCCGGAGACGTGCATCGGGAAGAAGCCGAGGTTGAAGCCGACCAGCACGATCCAGAACGTCAGCTTGCCGAAGCGTTCGTTCATCATCCGCCCGGTGAATTTCGGGAACCAGTACGTGAGCCCGCCGAGCACCGGGAACACGTTGATGCCGAGCAGCACGTAGTGCAGGTGCGCGACGACGAAATACGTATCGGTCAGCTGCCAGTCGAGCGGCACCGCGGCCGTCATCACGCCGGATACGCCGCCGATCACGAACATCAGCACGAATCCCGCGAAATACAGGAACGGCGTGCGGAACACCGGACGGCCCGTCCAGATCGTTGCGAGCCACGCGAACACCGCGACCGCGCTCGGGATCGAG
This sequence comes from Burkholderia sp. BCC1640, assembly GCF_902833125.1. Taxonomy (NCBI): domain Bacteria; kingdom Pseudomonadati; phylum Pseudomonadota; class Betaproteobacteria; order Burkholderiales; family Burkholderiaceae; genus Burkholderia; species Burkholderia sp. BCC1640. Next base: position 62,103 of record NZ_CADFEF010000012.1, read on the forward strand.
ATCAGCATGCTCGCCGCGCCGAAGAACGCAAGCGCGAGCGGCGCGATGCCGGTCGCGAACATGTGGTGGACCCACACCTCGAAGCCGATCAGCATCGTCGCGACCGTCGATACCGCGACGGCCTCGTACGCGACGAGCGGCCGTCGGCAGAAAGTCGGCAGCGCGTCCGACACGATTCCCATCGCGGGCAGCACGACCACGTAGACCCACGGGTGCGCGAACATCCAGAACAGGTGCTGCCACAACAGCGGCCGCCCGCCGTTCGCGACGTCGAAGAAGTGCGTGCCGGCATTGCGGTCGAGCCACAGCAGCAGGAACGCGAGGCTGACGGACGGCACCGCGACGAGGTTCGCCACCGATGCGGTGAGCGTGCCCCACACGATGATCGGCAGCCGGTCGATCGACATCCCGTGCGCGCGCATCCGCAGCAGCGTGACGACGAAGTTCGCGGCGCCGCCGGTCGTCGAGATGCCGAGCAGGATCATGCCGAGCGCGTAGATGTCGATGTTCGCACCGGCACTGTAATCGAGCGACGTGAGCGGCACGTAGTTGAACCAGCCGCCGTCCGGCACGGCGCCGAGCGGAAAGCTCGCATACAGGAACAGGCCGGCGAACAGGAACGCCCAGTACGAGAACGCGTTCAGCCTCGGGAACGCCATGTCGCGCGAGCCAAGCATCAGCGGCCACAGATAGTTCGCGAAGCCGGACAGCACCGGCAGCGCGTACAGGAAGATCATCGTGACGCCGTGCATCGTGAACAGCGAGTCGTACTGCGCGGGCGTGAGCACCGTCGCATTCGGCCGCGCGAGCTGGATGCGCATCGCGAGCGCCTCGACGCCGCCGAGCAGCAGGAACGCGAACGCGGTGACGATGTAGCGCAGCCCGATGCGCTTGTGGTCGACCGTGCCGAGCCAGCCGCGCCAGCCGGGATCCGATTCCCACAGCGCGGCCAGTTCGCGCTCGTGCGTGGAGCCCGGCGGCGCTTCGCCGAGGTCGGGCACGCGGCTGAGCGGAGCGGGCGTGTCGCGGGCAACGGCCATCGTCATTCTCCGTTCAGTGCAGCGTTGCGAGATAGGCGGCGAGATCGTCGGCGTCGCGCGGCGCGAGCGCGAACGACGGCATCAGCGTCTGCGGCTTGATCTGCTGCGCATGCGCGATCCAGCGCCGCAGGTTGTCGGGCGTGTTGTCGAGCGTGCCGGCCGCGAGCAGCCGGCGCGACCCGAGATGCGACAGGTCGGGGCCCGCGTCGCCGGCCGCGTCGGTGCCGCGCACCGTGTGGCAACCCGCGCAGCGCGCATCGAACACGTGCCGGCCACGCCGCTCGGCGCCGACGGCGGGTGCGGGCGCCGGCTGCCGCTGCGCGGCGAGCCACGCGCGAAACGCCGCGGGCGGCTCGGCCACGACCTCGAACGCCATGTGCGCGTGCTGCGCACCGCAGTACTGTGAGCACTGTCCGCGGTATACGCCCGGCCGGTCGGCCTGCAGCCACTGATGATTCGTCTGGCCGGGAATCGTCTGCGTCTTGCCGGCCAGTTGCGGGACCCAGAACGCATGGATCACGTCCGCGCTTTTCAGTTCGAGCGCGACGGGTTCGCCGACCGGGATGTGGAGTTCGTTCGCGGTGACGAACGCGGTGCCGCCCGCGTCGTCCGGATAGCGGGCAGCCCACCACCAGTCGTGCGCGGTCACGACGATCGTGAGCGCCGGTGGATGCGGCGGCGACGCCACCGCGCCCAGCACGCGCAGCATGTACACGAGCGCGCCGAACAGCAGCACGATCGAGATCGCGGAGCCGACCGTGACGATCGCCAGCCCGCTGTCGTGGCCGCCGCCTGCATGCGTGCGGCGGCGAAACATCGCGATCAGCAGCAGCACCGCGATCGCGATGCACACGAACGTGCACAGCGCGAGCAGCGCCCAGCCGAGCACGAACACCGGCCGGGCAGCCGGGCCCGCCGCATGCGCGACGTAAGCGAGCGGCAGCGGCCCGGCCGGTGCGTCGGGCTCGCTGGCGGCGCGCACGGCGGCCATGGGGGCGGCGAGGCACGCGGTCGCGGCGAGGCGAACGATACGGGGCGCTTTCTCGGGTGGCGGGACGGGCAACAGGGCTCCTTTTCGGATTCGGCGGCGTGACGACAGCCGTTCGACAACCGTTCGCGGCGGAGCAATTTCTGTGCGTGCGCCGCGTCAGCATCTCGGCCTGGGCATTGCCTATGCAACGGGCTGCGCGTTACAGCCGGCTTGTAAATTTGGCGACGGTTCACGGCGCGCCCGCGGCACGGTGCGCGGCACATCGCTTGCTACCTCGATCGTGTTCTGGCAGGCCGCTCGGGGTAGGTCCCGGCCGCGTGCCGCCCACCGCGAGAAAACCGGAGGAATCGACCGTGAACACCGTCGCGATCACCGGTGCGAGCGCCGGCGTCGGCCGCGCGACCGCCCATGCGTTTGCACGGCGCGGCGCGAACGTCGCGCTGCTCGCGGCGGGTTGAACCGGTGAGCGCGATGAGAATCGAGGATTACGCACTGATCGGCGATGGCCGCAGCGCCGCGCTCGTCGCGCTCGACGGCAGCATCGACTGGCTGTGTTGGCCGGACTTCGACTCGCCGCCATGCTTTGCCGCACTCGTCGGCACGCCCGACAACGGCCGTTTCCGTATCGCGCCGCGCGAGCCGGATGCGCGCGTGACGCGCCGCTACCTGCCCGGCACGGCGGTGCTCGAAACGACGTTCGAGACGTCGTCGGGCTGTGTGATCATGATCGACTGGATGAGCTGGGATGCGCGCGACCCGTGCGTCATCCGCAGCGTGCGCGGCGAGCGCGGCACGGTCGAGCTCGACGTCGATCTCGGCGTGCGCTTCGACTACGGCCACGCGTTGCCGTGGTGCCGCCGTCTCGGCCGGCGCTGGCGAATGATGACGGGCGGCGACGCGATGTGGCTCGATACCGACGTGCACCTCGACGTGCGGGACGACCGGCTCGTCGGCGCGCCGCGAATCGCCGCGGGCGAGCGCGCGGATTTCTGCATCAGCTACGCGCGTTCGTACGACCGGCCGCCGTCGTTGCCGGACCCGTACGCGTCGTTGCGCGACACGCAGGCGTTCTGGCGCGTCTGGTCGAAGTGCAATGCGGCGCAAGGCCCGTATCGCGACGCGATCGAGCGCGCACTGATCACGGTGAAGCTGTTGTCGAGCGTGCGCACCGGCGGCATCGTCGCGGCGCCGACGAGCTCGCTGCCCGAACGCTTCGGCGGCGTGCGCAACTGGGATTACCGGTTCTGCTGGCTGCGCGACGCGAGCTTCACGCTGCGCGCGCTGGTGCGCTGCGGCTATCGCGAGGAGGCCGCGCGCTGGCGAGACTGGCTGGTGCGCGCGATCGCCGATCATCCCGCGCAATTGCAGGTGCTGTACGCGGCCGACGGCGGCCGGCGCGCGGACGAATGGTCGGCCGCTCACCTGGCCGGTTACGAAGGCGCGCGGCCGGTGCGCTTCGGCAACGCGGCGGCCGAACAACTGCAGCTGGACGTCTACGGCGAGGTGCTGGCCGCGCTGTACCAGGCGCGCCGGCACGGGCTGCCGCCCGACGACGATGCGTGGACGCTCGAGCGGCGGCTGCTCGACCATCTCGCGACGATCTGGCGCGAGCCGGACGAGGGGATCTGGGAGGTGCGCAGCGGCCGGCACCCGTTTACGTCGTCGAAGGTGATGGTATGGGCGGCCGTCGAAAGTGCGTATCGTTCCGCGCGCGCGTTCGGCCATCACGCGCCACTCGAGGAGTGGCGGCGCTGGGCCGACACCGTGCACGCGGATGTGCTCGCCCGTGGCTATCACCCGAAACTCGGCCGCTTCGTCGACCGCTACGATGGCGACGGGCTCGACGTGAGCCTGCTGCTGATTCCGCTGACGGGGATGCTCGATGCGTCGGATCCACGCGTCGCGGCGACGGTCGCCGCGATCGAGCGCGAACTGGTCGAGGACGGCCTGCCGTTCCGTTATCGCCCGCCGCGTTTCAAGGATGGTTGCGAAGGCAACGAGGGTGCGTTCGTCGCGGCCGGCTTCTGGCTCGCGCAGGTTTACCAGATGCAGGGCCGCGACGCCGACGCGCACGCGCTGTTCGAGCGGCTGCTGGCCCTGCGCAACGACGTCGGGCTGCTGTCGGAAGAGTACGACGTGAAGGCGCGGCGCATGTGCGGGAATTTTCCGTTCACGCTTGCGCAGGTCGGGCTGGTCAACGCGGCGATCGCGCTGGAGGGCGACTGGCGAGACGACGTCGATACCGGCTGACGTGCAGCACCGCGCCGCACGCGACGGGGCAGCACGGCACGACGCACGCTTCGTGTCGTCCCGCCCGTCAAGTGCTACGACTCGTGCTTGCCTCCCTTGCCGCCGCGCTCGCCGTTGCCCGGCAGCACGGCCGATAGCACCTGCCGCGCGGTCTCGACGATCACGTTCGCTTCGCGCGGGTCGCCCTTCACCAACGTTTCGGCAAAATGCTTCGCCTGCTGCAGCGTCACGTGCGGCGGCAGCGGCGGCACTTCCGGATCGCTCTTGACCTCGAGCACGACCGGACGGTCCGACGCGAGCGCTTCGTCCCATGCAGCGCCGAGCTGTTCCGGATCGTCGACGTAGATGCCCTTCAGCCCGAGCAGCGTCGCGAAGCGGTAGTACGGCACGTTCGGAATTTGCTGCGAAGCGTCGAGCTTCGGATCGCCTTCCATCACGCGCTGTTCCCACGTAACCTGGTTCAGATCCTCGTTGTTGAGCACCATGCAGATCCAGCGCGGGTCGGGCCATTGCCGCCAGTACTTCGCGACCGTGATCAGCTCGGCCATGTTGTTCATCTGCATCGCGCCGTCGCCGACCATTGCGATCACCGGGCGCACCGGGTACGCGAACTTCGCGGCGATCGCATACGGCACGGCCGCGCCCATCGACGCGAGCCCGCCCGACAGCGAACCCATCATCCCGCGTCGCATCATCAGGTCGCGCGCATACCAGTTCGCGCAGGAGCCCGAATCGCTCGTCAGGATCACGTCGTCGGGCAACCGTGGCGACAGCTCGGTGAATGCGCGCTGCGGATTCACGCCGCGCCCGGCGCTCGCCTTTGCGGCCGCGCGCGCGGCCAGCGTCTCGTGCCAGTCCGCGTTCCATTTCGCGATCTGGTCGCGCCAACTCGTGTCGTGCCGTTCCTTCAACAGCGGCAGCAGCGCGCGCAACGTCTCGGCGCTGTCGCCGACGAGATTGACCTCCATCGGGTAGCGCAGGCTCAGCATGTCGGCCTTCAGGTCGATCTGCACGCCGCGCGCCTGGCCTTCCTTCGGCAGGAATTCCGAGTACGGGAAGCACGAGCCGACGACGAGCAGCGTGTCGCATTCGGTCATCAGTTCGTAGCTTGGCTTCGTGCCGAGCAGCCCGATGGAGCCTGTGACCCACGGCAGGTCGTCCGGCAGCGCGGCCTTGCCGAGCAGTGCTTTCGCGGCGCCCGCGCCGAGCCGGTCGGCCACCGCGATCACCTCGTCGGTCGCGTGCAGCGCGCCCGCGCCGACCAGCATCGCGACCTTCTTGCCGGCATTGAGCACGTCGGCCGCGCGCTGCAGGTCGTCGGCGTAGGGCACCACCTTCGGCGGCGTGTAGCCGACCCCCGAGTGCACGGTGCCGTGCGCGCGCTTCGGCGGCGCGTAGTCGAGTTCCTGCAGGTCGTTCGGCAGCACCAGCGCGGTCACCGTGCGCGCGCCGAGCGCGATGCGCACCGCGCGGTCGACCAGATGGCGCACCTGGCCCGGCACGACGGCAAGCTGGACGAATGCGCCCGCAACGTCCTTGAACAGCGCCGGCAGGTCGACTTCCTGCTGATAGTGGCCGCCGAGCGCCGCGCGCGCCTGCTGGCCGACGATCGCGAGCACCGGCATGTGATCGAGCCGCGCGTCGTAGAGGCCGGTCACGAGGTGCGAGGCGCCGGGGCCCGAGGTCGCGACGCATACGCCGAGCTCGCCTGTAAATTTTGCATGTGCCGACGCCATGAAGGCCGCCATCTCCTCGTGGCGCGCCTGGATGAATTCGATCTTGCCATCCGCCCGGCCGAGCGCGCCGAAGAAGCCGTTGATGCCGTCGCCCGGGTAGCCGTACACGCGGCGCACGCCCCAGTCGTACAGCCGTTCGACGATGAAATCCGCCACTGTCGCCATGCCGTTTCTCCTTGGTTCGGGAAGAGCCGATGAGCCGCGCAGGCGATTGTCGTGCGCGGCGCTGCCGGGCGTCGCGCAAGGCATGTGCCGCGCGGCCGCATCAGGCACGGGTGGTGAACGCAGGCGCTGCGGGCAAAGGCAGGCAATCCGGCGCGCAACGATGGCGCTTTTCGCGGCACCGACGATCGACGACGTGCGAGACCCGGACGCGCGATCTCTAGATCGCAACTAACGGTCAATCGCGCTCGCGCCCGCGACGCAACGGCGCCGTGTTGCCCGACGCTCATGCATCAACTGCGCTTGCAGGGGACGGCCGGGCCCGGTACCGCGTCGTTCCGGGCACGTCAACGACGTTCGCACCGGCTTTCACGCCCGGCGTCCCCGTTGCCGACGGCGCTCGCCGAACGCGGAATTTTCAAGCGCTTGTCATTTCGATCGCACGGCTGCAGAGGGGCACGCGCTCCGGATGCCGCGCGGGCGGGCGCGCACCGCCGCGGCGGCACTGTCGCGGTGAGGAACGGCACATGCTGCCCGTGTCGACGAAGCCCGGCGGTTCCGGGTATCGACTACGGTGCTCCCATGACTTCCAGAACTCGCTCGATCAATCCGTTGTTGAATCTCGCGGTGGCCGTCGCGTGCGGCGCGGCGGCGATGTACTTCCTCGATCCGGCATCGGGCCGGCGGCGGCGCGCGTACCTGCGGGACAAGGCCGCTGCGGGCCGGCACGGCGTGGTCGACTACGCAAATACGCAGGCGAAGCGCGCGGCCGACCATGCGCGCGGCGCGATCGCGGGACTGCGCGCCGACTGGCTCGCGGGCGACGCGAACGACGCCCAGGTCACCGAACGCGTACGTGCCGCGCTGGGTCATCTGGCCGGGCATCCGCGCGACGTCGACGTGACCGTCGAGCACGGGCATGTGCGCCTGAGCGGGCAGGTGGAAGAAGCGGAACGGCACGCCGTCGTCGACGGTGTGGCCGCGCTGCGCGGCGTGCAGACCGTCGAGGACGCGATGGGCGCGCGTAGCGAATACAAGGCGCCGTCCGGCGGCCCGATGCACTGACGTCGGCATCGGCCGCGCGCCGGCGGGCGCGGCGGCTGCGCAGGGTTTGCTCAACGTGCGCGCGAGCGCGAGCTACCAGCGCGAGCAGTTGGGCCTGAAAGGCATCGTCGAGGAACAGGGCATCGACCAGCGTCGTCGACCGCCTCGGCGCACCGGGTTCGCCGCGCTGGTCGGGGGGGCGCCGGGTGCACTCGACGACTGGCTCGACGTGTCGCGCGCATTGCCGGGCGTGCCGCCTGCCGTGCCGGTCGGACTGCCGTCGACGCTCGCGCGCCGGCGGCCCGACATCCGCCGCGCGGAGGCCGAACTGCATGCGGCGACTGCGCGACGTCAACAACGCGCTGGCCGTGTATCCCACCGACCAGACGCGCGCAGCCGCGCTCGACGATGCGGGGAAGGCCGAGCGGAGCGCGCTGGAACTCGCGCGCGATCGTTACCGGAAGGGGTTGTCGCCTCGCCGTTTCTCGACGTGCTCGACGCCGAGCGGCAAGGGTCGGAGGGGCGGCAGCAGGCGGTGCAGGGCGCGTTGCAGACGACGACCGATCTGGTCGCGCTCTACAAGGCGCTGGGCGGCGGATGGCAGAGGACCGGCCCGGCGCGGGAAGCGGCTACGCTCGGGGCGACATCGCCGCCGGCGCAGACGGCCCACGCACCTTGGTCGCGATGAAGCGGCCGGTGCGCGACATCGCGCTTACCGGCACGCACGCGAAAACAGCAGCGAATCGGCGTCGTTGAAGCGAATCCGCACCGGATCGGCATACCCGGCCTTCTGCGCGACGCGGATCGACGCGACGTTGGTCGGCGCGATCAGGCACACGCTGCGCTCGAACCGGTGCTGCGCATCGAGCCAGCCGAGCGCATGCGACAACGCCTCGGTCGCGTAGCCCTTGCCGTGCGCCCAGCTCGCGAGCGCCCAGCCGGCTTCCGGCACGCCGCGAATCGACGGCTCGACCGCGCGACGGAAGTCGGCGAAACCGAGATCGCCGACGTAGCGGCCCGACGTCTTCTCGCGAATCGCCCAGTAGCCGTAGCCGAGCAGCGGCCACAGCCCGCGATACGCGAGCAGCCGCATCCACGAATCGCGCGGCGCCGACGGCTTGCCGTTGAAGATGTGTGCGACGACGGTCGGCTCGGTCCACATCGCGGCGAGCGCGTCGAAGTCGCCGAGCGGGTGGCCTTCGAGAATCAGGCGGGGGGTGTCGAGAACCGGCGGGGACGTGACGGGCGGCAGGGCGCTGAGTGTCATCGGGCGTTCCATGAGGAAAGGAAGGCGGCGCGGTGCGTCGCGCTCGGGCCCCGTACGATACCGCGGAAACCGCGGCGCGGCCGCAAATCCCCGGGTGCGGCGGGGAATGCGATCGCATCGTCCGGCTTGCCATCGTCCGATGATTGCGGCACGGGCTGGCGGCCGCGTGGCGGCATCGCGCCCGTGCCGGGCGGTTTCTACTTGCGGCTTTTCAGGAAACTGCGCCCGTGCGCGGTGATCGACGCACCGGATCGGCCGTTCGCGGCATGGCTGACGAAGCCCGCGCCGACGAGTTCCTGTTCGACCGACCAGCCAAGCGCCGGCGCATCGCGGCCGTAGCGCACATCGGCGAGGCGCTCGAGCGCCCAGATCGCGGAGGCCGACAGGTTGGGGGTGTTGGACGTGACGTTGTCGTTCATCGCTTCCTCGGAGAGTGGTGATTCAGGGTGAACGGCACGAGGCCGTGGGATCGGGCGACGCAGCGTCAGCCCGCCTGCAGCAACGGCAGCAGCGCCTGGAGCGCGGCGTCCTCGTCGGGGCCGGTGGCGAGCACCTGCGCGGACGTGCCGCCATGCATCTGTAGTGCCGCGATGGCCGTCGCGTCCTTCGCGCTGCCGCTGAGCCCGTTGGCGAGCAGCAGGATGTCGCTTTCGAAGCGGTGTGCCGCCGCGACGATCGCGTCACGCGCCGCGATCGCACGGTTGCGGTTCCAGGCGGGGCCGATTTCAACGTAGACGACGGTTGCCACGATGCGGATCAGCCTTGGGGAAAGTTGCCGGAATGCCGTGCAACGGCCGGCCGGCGCCACGGCAGGACCGCGCCGAGCGCGGTTTCCCCACGGGGCGTCGGGTGTTGTACACCAGGCATCGGTGCATCATTCATCTCGAACATGTCGACATCCTCAGCGAAACCGCCATCAAGTCCGGCGAACGATCGAAAGTTGACGATTATAATACGGCAACGTGTTTATGTGTATTGCATTATAATGTCGTGTGCGCGACGCGCTGCCCGGTCGATTTTTCGACGTGGCCGTACGGCGCGCGGTCCGGCCACGCGCCTGCGTGTCCGGTATTTTTTTATCGATTGACCTGAACTCCCACCGAATGGAAGCTGCAATGAACGCCGCCCCCGCCTGCCCGCAATGCGCGATGGAAAACACCTACCCGGATGGCACGCTGACCGTGTGCGCGGACTGCGGCCATGAATGGTCGGCCGGCGCCGGCGCCGAAGCGGGAGACGAACCGGCAGGCGACGTCGTCAAGGACGCGAATGGCAACGTGCTGTCGGACGGCGATTCGGTCGTGCTGATCAAGGACTTGCGCGTGAAGGGTTCGTCGATCACGCTGAAGATGGGCACCAAGGTGAAGAGCATCCGTCTCGTCGGCGGCGATCACGAAGTCGATTGCAAGACCGACATGGGCGGCTTCATGCTGAAGGCCTGCTACCTGAAGAAGGTATGACCGCACGCGGTACGAGCGACTCTCCGATCAACCGGGCCTGTCGAGCATGAGCGAGGATCGAATTTCCTATGATGCGTTCCTGCAGTTCCTGGCGGCGCCGTTGAACGACGGCCGTCCGTTCGTGCTCGAGACCAAGCACGCGGTGTCGCTGCACTTCGACCACTTCGGCACGCAGAGCTTCATGTCGCTGAAGGATCCGGTGAGGCTCGAACTCGGCTATACGCGCGTGATGATGGGTTTCCTGCTGCTGCAGCCGGCGCCCGCGCGTATCTGCATGATCGGGCTCGGCGGTGGATCGCTGGCGAAGTACTGCTATCGGCACTTGCCCGACACGGCGATCGACGCGGTCGAGATCAATCCCGACGTGATCGCGCTGCGCGACGTGTTCAGGATTCCAGAAGACGACGCGCGCTTCGCGGTAATCTGCGCGGACGGCGCCGACTACGTCGAACGGCCGGATGTCCAGGCGGACGTGATCCTGCATGACGCATTCGTCGCCGACGGCATGCCGGGCCGCTGCACGGGCACCGCGTTTCTCGATGCGTGCCGTGCGCGGCTGAGCGAAACGGGCGTGCTCGCGATCAACTTCATGGACGATGATCCGGCGTTGCCGCGACATCTCGAGCAACTGCGCGCGGTGTTCGACGATTCGTGTGCGCTGGTGCCGTGCGGCGACGACAACAACTTCATTGCGTTCGCGTGGAAGAACGGCAACCCGTTGCCGTCGCTGCGCATCCTGCTCGAGCGCGCGCTGGGATTCGGCTCGGCGGGCGCGCTCAAGCTGTCGTCCACCGCTCGGCGCATGAAGGCGGGGGAGCGCATCGATCCCGCGCGGCTCGTCTGGCGCGCGCGCGAACATTCACGATGGGAAATCTGCGCCTGACGGCGCCGCAGGTTTGACCGCGCCTACTTCATCCCTTACTTCACTCGCTTGCCGAGCGCGCTTTTGGTCTTGTACGTGACGCCGTGTTTGTCGAGATACTCGCGGATCAACTGACGCACGACTTGCGACGGTGTGAGGTCCTGCTCGGCGCAGAGCATTTCGAATGCTTCTTTCTTGGCGGGATCGATCAGTACGGTCAGGCGGGCGGTTTTCGTTTCCATCGGGATGGCAGGGGTGGTCGATATGTTAATCAAATTATAATCCATCCGCTTTCGGCGCCATATCCGGATGTGTCATGCCGGGTCGTGCACCGGTTCAACGCCGGTGTACGAGCCGCGTGATCGGTTACGATGCCGGTCGCCGGTGCGAGGTGGCCGCGCCGGCCGGCGCCCGGAAGCCTCGAATTGCTCGAATCATATGGAAAAGATGATAACAAGATTATCATGTGCTGCTGGTTGTATTGGGCTTTAAGTACAATATCGACCGGGGCTGCCGGCTTCGGCTTGCCCGAGCGGCTCCGTCGTCCGCGCGGCCGATGATCCGGCTGCTTCCGTTTCCACGCGGCGTGCGTGCACCGTCACTGCGGTGCTGCCCGGTCGTCACTTCGCCTTTACTGCACAGCCCACTTCGCTATTCGCCTCATGACCCCGATCAAGTTCGTTCTCCGCTACACGGCGATTCCTTTCGCAGCCATCGTGGCCGTCGTGATGTGGGCGGTCGTGCCGTCGTCGAAAGAGGTCGACGCACGCCAATATGCGGCGCTGTCGCGCGGATACGCGAGCTTTCCGCTACCGTTTCGACATGAAATCGCGGAAGCGATGGAGCAGGGCCGTATCAGCGACCGGCGTTACAAGACGCTCGTACGCGATTCGCTGGGTAATGGCGTGGCGCTGGACTGGCCGGCGTCGGGTGTCGCCGACGTCGCTGCCGAGCGGCAAAGACTGGCAGCACTGCTGAAGGCCGATTCCGGCCTGGAGGAACATCAACAATGAAGATTGCGCTGGTTTCGGTGGCTTTCGTGATGATTATCGGAAGCCTGGTTTTCGCACTGTATTTCATGAATCACGACCGGGGCGGCAGCAAGCGGATGGCGTGGTCGCTCGCGGCGCGCGTCGGGCTGTCGATCACGCTGTTCCTGTCGCTGCTGATCGCATACCGGCTCGGGTGGATCGAGCCGACCGGGCTGCCGATCGGGCGGTGATGCGCGGCATTCGACCTCGCCGCCGCAGCACACGAGCTATCGCCGGCTGAAGGATCGCCACTGGCATCCGTTTCAGTCTCCGCGCGATCGGCAGGCCGTCAAAATGCCGCGCAGCAGATCGATCGGCGGCGGTGGACATCCAGGAATCGTCACATCGACGGGCAGCACCGACGAAACGGGACCGCACACCGCATAGCTGTCGGCAAAGATGCCGCCCGTGCACGCGCACTCGCCGGCTGCGACGACCAGCTTCGGCGCCGGCGTCGCCTCGTACGCGGCAAGTACGGCTGCCTTCATGTTCAGCGTGACGGGGCCGGTCACGAGCAGCAGGTCCGCATGGCGCGGGCTGGCGACGAATTTGATCCCGAGCCCTTCGATGTTGTAGTACGGGTTGTTCAGTGCATGGATCTCCAGTTCGCAGCCGTTGCATGAACCCGCATCGATTTGCCGGATGCACAACGCGCGGCCGAGGAGGTCGAGAATGTCCTGACGAATCTGCTGTGCCTCGTGTCGCCAGGCGGCTTCGGCGGTCGGCACGGGCTCGTCGGGAAATTCGGTGCGCGCGAATTGACGGATGAGTTGCCACATCAGAGATCGTGCCCCGCGTAGTTCAGGTTGAACGATTTATTGATCAACGGGAAATCGGGAACGATGTTGCCGATGATCGCGTGCTCGAGTGCCGGCCAGTTCTGCCAGGACGGATCGTGGCAATGGCAGCGCGCGATGGCATCGCCCGACGCCGTCTCGAGCGCGACGAACACGTCGCCGCGCCAGCCCTCCACCCAGCCGATTCCCCTGGATGGCGCCGCCGCGGGCGTGACGGTGGTGGCGATCGGCCCGTCCGGGAGAATCGCCAGCAGTTCGCCCATCAGGCGCAACGATTCGTCGATTTCGGCAAACCGCACGGCGACCCGCGCGGCGACGTCGCCACGCGGATCGCTCGCCGCCTTGACGGCTAGGTCGCCGTAAGGGGCCGGCCGCAGGTTCGCGCGCACGTCGAATGTCTGGCCGCTGGCGCGGGCGGCCATGCCGCGCACGCCGAAATGCGCGACGACGTCGGCATTCAATCGGCCGGTACCGAGAAACCGGTCCTGCAGCCCGGACTGGTCCTCGTAGATCTTCCGCATCACGTGTACTTCGCGTGCGATGCGTTCGCACTGTTCGGTGAGCGCCGCCGCATCCTCGGGATAAATGTCGACGGCCAGCCCGCCCGGCACGATTCGATCCATCAGGTATCGATGCCCGAAGATCCCGTCGTTGGTCCGCACCCAGTTCTCCTTGAGCCGCGAGAACTGCGCGAGACCGAACGCGAATCCGGCGTCGTTGCCGAGCGCGCCGAGGTCACCGAGGTGATTGGCGATGCGCTCGCGTTCGAGCAGGAGGGCGCGCAGAACCAGCGCACGCGCCGGCACGGCTGTGCCGCACGCCTGCTCGAGCGCCATGCAATAGGCCCACGAGAACGCAATGGTCGAATCGCCAGCGACGCGGCCCGCAACGCGATGGCCGTTCGACGCGGCCGTCCGTTCGAACAACCGTTCGACGCCGCGATGCGCATAGCCGAGCCGCTCCTCGAGCCGCAGCACCTTCTCGCCGACGACCGAAAACCGGAAATGGCCCGGCTCGATGATGCCGGCGTGAATCGGCCCGACCGCGATTTCGTGCACGCCGTCGCCGGCAACCTGCACGAACGGATAATCCGCTTCGTTCGATTCGAATCGCTCGATTCCGGTCGCCCGCTTCTGCAGCGGAAAGTAGTCGCTAGGCCAGTTGCCGTGATTGAGCCACGGCCGCGTGTCGCGCGCATCGCGCTCGCGCAGGCCGGTCAGGTCGAAAATCGCGCGCTGCATGCGCGTTGCGGCGGGAAACACGCCCGCCAGATCGGGATAGTCGCCGTCGGCACGCGGTTCCGGCCCGGTCGCGAGACGCACCCACAGGACGCCGTCGTCGCATTCGTAAGCCGCGTTGACTGAAAATTCGCGCTCGGGCGTTTCGCCGCCCCACATCGCGACGAGCCGGCTTCGCTCCGTCCGCGCGGCATGCGCGATGTCGAGCCATCGCGCTTCGTCGACGTCAACCACGGTAGCCGGAACCTGGCCTGCTTCGTGCCCGAGGCGAGTCGAGCCGTCCGCCTGAATCAAGTCGAGTCGCATCGCTTATCCCGCCAGCATCGTTGCAGCCTGGCGATACCACATCGCCAGATAAGGCGGCACGTACAGACCCAGCATCAGGCCGAGCCCCAGATGCACGAACACCGGCAGCAGCGCCGGCCGGTGTTCGAGCGGCGTCGCCGTCGTCGTTTCGCCGAACACCATCCGCTGCACGCGCGCGAAGATCGCCGCGAACGCGACGGCGAGCCCGAGCAGCAGCAACGGCGCGGTCCACGGAAGCGCGTTCATCGCCGTCGTCAGGATCAGGAATTCGCTCGCGAACACGCCGAACGGCGGCAGCCCGAGAATGGCAAGTGCGCCAAGCATCAATGCCCAGCCGACCGTCGGGCTGACCTGCAGCAGCCCGCGAATGCCGTCGATCGCCTGCGTGCCGGCCTTCTGCGCGGCATGACCGACCGCGAAGAAGATCGCCGACTTGACGAGGGAATGGACCGTCATGTGCAGCAACCCGGCGAACGTCGCGATCGGGCCGCCGAGCCCGAACGCGAACGTCATCAGGCCCATATGCTCGATCGACGAGTACGAGAACAGGCGCTTCACGTCCTTCTGCCGGAACAGCGAGAACGACGCGATCAGGACCGACACGAGCCCGAACCCGACCAGCAATCGCCCAGGCAGGCCGTTGCTGAGCGCGCCGTCGGCCAGCACCTTGCAGCGCAGCACCGCATACAGCGCGACGTTCAGCAACAGGCCGGACAGCACCGCCGAAATCGGCGTCGGACCTTCGGCGTGCGCGTCCGGCAGCCAGCTATGCATCGGCACGAGGCCGACCTTGGTGCCGTAGCCGACCAGCAGAAACACGAAGGCGATCGACACGATCGTCGGATCGAGCTGCGTCCTGATCGCGGCCAGGCTCGTCCACAACAGCGCGTCGCCGTCGGTCAGTTGCCGGCTCGCGGCAAGATACAGCAGGATCGTGCCGAACAGCGCCTGGGCGATGCCGACGCCGCACAGGATGAAGTATTTCCATGCGGCTTCGAGGCTCGCGGCGGTGCGGTAGACACTGACGAGCAACACGGTGGCGAGCGTTGCGGCTTCCATCGCGACCCACAGCACGCCGACGTTGTCGGTCAGCAGCGCGAGCAGCATCGCGAACATGAAGAGCTGATACATGCTGTGATAGAGCCGCATGCGCGCGGCGGTCATCCGGCCGCGGGCTTCCTCGATCTGCATGTAGGGCCGGGAAAACAGCGAAGTCGTCCAGCCGACGAACGCCGTGAGCGCCACGAGATAGACGTTGAGCGGATCGACGAAAAACGCGCGTCCGAATGCGAACGACGGGCCGTGCTCGACGGTGCGCGCGGCAAGCACCACCGTCGCCGCGAACGTCAGGAAGCTGAAGCCGACGTTCAGATGGCGCGCGACCCGGCTCGGCCGCACGCAGGCAAGGCACGCCGCTCCCGCGAGCGGCAGGCCGAGCACGGCGAGCACGACGTGGGCGTCATTCATCTTTGAGTTTCTCGAGGTGATGGATGTCCAGGCTGTCGAACTGCTCGCGAATCTGGAACATGAAGACGCCCAGGATCAGGATCCCAATCAGCACGTCGAGCCCGATGCCGAGCTCGACAATCATCGGCATGCCGTTGGTCGCGGCCGCCGCCGCGAAGAACAACCCGTTTTCCATCGACAGAAAGCCGATCACCTGCGGAATGGCCTTCGCGCGCGTGATCATCGCCATGAAAGACAGCAGCACGCACGCGAGCGCAATGCCGAGCGTGCCGCGTGCGACCGATGTCGCGAGCTGGCTGATCGGTGCCGCGACATTGAACGCGATGATGACGAGCACGATGCCGATCAGCAGCGTGGTCGGGATATTGATGAGCGGCTCGACGTCGGTCTTGACGTCGAGCCTGCGAACGAGCCGATACAGGAACCACGGGATCACGCCGACCTTCAGCACGAGCGTCAGTCCGGCGGACACGTAGAGGTGCACGTCGTCCGTGACGAAGCCGAGGATCAGGTTCGCCGACACGAGCGCGACACCCTGCAGCGTATACAGATGGATCAGGGACAGGATCCTGCGCTGGCTCAGCATCGCGAACGACAGCATCAGCAGCACGGCCGCGAGGAAATTGATCAGTTGTGTCGCGTAGGCGTGCATTCATGCTCCCAGCAGCAGATGGACGAGCATGCCGATCACGGCCAGCAGGAAGGCGGTCGCCAGGAATTCCGGTACCCGGAAGATGCGCATCTTCGCGTTGGCCGTTTCGACCACGGCGAGCGTGGCGCCGCCTGCCGCCAGTTTGACGAAGAGCACCGGCACGGCCAGCAGCAGCGCAACCGGATCGCCCGCATTCGCGATGCCCCACGGTACGAACAACGCGAGGCCGATGCACGAATACGCGAACAGCTTTAGGCTTGCCGCCCACTCCATCAAGGCAAGGTGCCGTCCCGAATATTCGAGGATCAGCGCCTCGTGGATCATCGTGAGTTCGAGATGAGTGGTCGGATTGTCGACCGGCAGCCGCGCATTTTCGGCCAGCGCGACCAGCGTGAACGCGATGCCGGCGAACGCCAGGCTCGGATAGATCGTGAGCTCGCCGCGGCCGAGTGTCGCGACGATGCTCGTCAGCAGCGTCGACTGCGTAATCAGCGAGGCTGACAGGAGCACCATGAGCAGTGCCGGCTCCGCGAGGAAGCCGATCAGCATTTCGCGGCGGGCGCCGAGCGTGCCGAATGCCGTGCCGACGTCCATCGCCGCAAGCGACAGCGTGACGCGCGCGAGCGCAAACAGGCCGACGAGCGCGATTGCGTCGGCGGCGGGCGACAGCGGCAACTCGGTCGACAGGGTTGGCACGATCGCGCACGCGAGCGTCATGGCGGCCCAGACGACATAGGGCGCGCCGCGGAACACGGGGCTCGCGCCGTGCGCGATGACCGATTCCTTGTTGAACAGCTTGTGGAGCATCCGGTACGGTTGCCAGATGGACGGCGCACGCCGGTTCTGAAGCCAGGCGCGGCATTGGTTGACCCAGCCCGTGAGCAATGGCGCGGCCGCGATCGCTATCACGATTTCGAGAGTCTGCGAGATGACGCCGGACAGGGTTACCATCGTCTCACCAGCATCAGAAGCACGATCAGCACGACGAAACTGTATGTCAGGTAAACCGCGATCTTGCCCGTCTGCAGGCGGCCCGCCCAGTCGGCGATGCGTTGCGTCAGTGCCGCGATGCGCAAGTAGAGCGCGGACCAGGTGCGATCGGTCACCGACACCCGGTAGGCAGGCTGTGCGTCGAATGGCGACGGCAATTGCCGCTCGATGTGAAGCAGCGGTGCGAAGATTTCGCGGATCGGTTGCCCGAATCCTTCCGCCGTATCCTGCATTCGCGCGGTCGTGAACGGGAAGCCGCAGCCCCACGGCGCCGCGCGTCGCAGCCGGCCGTGATAAAAACGCCGCACCAGCACCCACGCGAGTCCGCAGCAGGCGATGAAGAACAGCATGAACGCCGCCGGCATGTAGCTCGCGCGAGCGGCCGATATGGGCGCGAACAGCAGCCAGCCGTGATTGTCCGCGCCGACGCCGGCGCCGACCAGCGTGTGCGTGACGCGATCCAGCAGCTTGACGAACTGCGGCGGCATCAGCCCGAGCAGCACGCTGGCGGTCGCGAACCAGCAGAACGCGAGCCGTTCCCACGTGTTCGCATCGCGGGCGCGGTTCAGCTTCGCTTCTCTCGGTTGCCCGAGGAACACGATGCCGAAGAACTTGACCATCGTGTAGCCGGCCAGCGCGGCTGACATGGCGATCAGCGCGGCGGCGATCGGCACGGTCATGGCGAGCACCGAATCCGGCAAGCCTGGCGCGAACAGGAAACTCTGCAGCAACAGCCATTCGGCCGCGAAACCGCTGAGCGGCGGCAAGCCCGCGCTCGCCGCGACACCCGCGAGCACCGCCCATGCGGTCCAGGGCATGAAGCGAATCAGCCCGCCGAGCTTGCCGAGGTTACGCTCGCCGGTGGCGTGGAGCACGGCGCCCGTGCCCAGGAACAGCAAGCTCTTGAATGCCGCGTGCGCGACGATTTGATAGAGCATCGCGGTCAGCGCGAGCGCGGACAGGCTCGTCATCCCGTATGCGCGAAACAGCACGGCAAGACCAAGCGCGACGATCATCAGGCCGACGTTGTCGATCGACGAATAGGCGAGCAGGCGTTTCATGTCGGTCTGGATGGTGCTGAACACCACGCCCAGCAGCGCGGTGCTGATGCCAAGCACGAGCAGCAGCACGCCCCACCATGCGATCTGCACGTGCAACAGGTCGAACAGGGTGCGCAGCAGGCCGTACAGACCAACTTTCAACACGAATCCGCTGAGGAGCGCCGAGACGGGTGACGGTGCCGCGGGATGGGCCTCCGGCAGCCACACATGCAGCGGGAAGATGCCGGCCTTCGCGCCGAACCCGACGAGCGCGAACAGGAAGGCGAACGATGCGGAGAAGGTATCCAGCGACTGCGCGCGCAGGTTGGCGAAGGTGTAGTCGCCGGTGCGCGCCTGCAGAATGCCGAAGCAGAGCAGCAGCGCGAGCGCGCCGACGTGCGAGATCAGGAAATACAGATATCCCGCACGGCGGATCTCGCCGATCCGGTGATTGGTCATCACGAGAAACGTCGCGGACAGCGTCAGCGTCTCCCAGGCGACCATGAATACATATGCGTCGTCCGCGATCAACACCAGTGCGATGCTTGCGACGCAGACGTGGTATTCGAAGCAGATCAACCCGGGTGCGGATCCTTCGCCCTTGCGGAAATAGCCGGCTGAAAACGCGCCGATCCCCGTGCTGACGAGGCCCAGCACGAACAGGAAATAGCCGGACATGCGGTCGAGACGCAGATGAAAGGGCAGGCCGGGAAGCCCGATCGGCAGCACGGCGGCAGACGGTTCGGCAAAGATGCCGGCGAGGCCCGCCGCGGCGGCGAACAGTCCGACCAACGCGCCGAGCGGAAAGAGGCCGTGGGCCACGAGCCGCGTGCGACGCAGCGCCCCGAGCCCCAGCGTGCCGACCGCGAGCCACGCGGCCACGGCCAGCAGGACGAAGTGGACGACCGGCACGGGTGCCATCCGGAATGTCTCCAGTACGCTCGGGTTGGACGAGGTGGTCGGAATGGCCGCCTCTCCCGCGACGTATTCCTGCCCGCATTATGACACCGAAAGACCAATCCGGATAACAAGGTATGATAATGTCGTTATCATTAAAGTCTCATCAATCCTCGGATGGAACGGGCGCCCGTGGCGGTTTGTCGCGGCGTTCCGGGTTCCGCCCAGGGCGTCGTTGTCCCCCGATCCGGGCGAATGAGGGAAGATCCTATGCCAGCGCAGTACTTCCGAGGCCTGACGGGAAAACACCGTAGCGCGGCCGCGAACCGCCAGCTCGGGTTTTCGCTTGCCTTTGTTGCCGGAGCAACCAATGCCGGCGGTTTCCTTGCGGTCAAGCAATACACGTCCCACATGAGCGGGATCGTGTCGGCGATTGCGGATCAGACGGCGCTCGGCGACATCCGGCTCGTGCTGGCCGGAGTGGGTTCGCTCGCGTCGTTTCTGGTGGGCGCTGGCTGCTCGGCGGTGCTCGTCAACTGGGGGCGGCGCCGCGGCCTGCAGAGTCAGTATGTGCTGCCGTTGCTGGTCGAAGCCGCGCTGCTACTCCTGTTCGGGCTGCTCGGCAGCCATCTCGCGCTGTGGGAAGCGTTCTTCATGCCGGTCACGGTCATCCTGCTGTGCTTCATCATGGGGCTGCAAAACGCGATGATCACAAAGCTGTCGGGAGCGGAAATCCGCACGACGCACATGACGGGCATCGTGACGGACCTCGGCATCGAACTCGGCAAACTCTTTTACTGGAATCGCTCGAATGCAGACGTGCACGCGCAGGCGGTGATCGCGAACCGCGCGAAGCTCAGGATTCACGGAACGATGCTGGCGTCGTTCTTCGTCGGGGGGCTGGCCGGCGCAATCGGCTTCAAGCATGTCGGCTACGTGTCGACCGTGCCGCTTGCCGCGGTGCTCGTCACGCTGGCGATCGTGCCCGTTGTCGACGACGTGCTTGAATATCTCTATCGGCTCGACCGCAGGTCGTGAGCAGGTCGCCGAGCGGGACCAACACGTGTGTGACGAATGTTTTCCGGTGCTGGTGGCAAGGGCCGGTGCATTATAATTGGATTAGCATATTCGCCGACTCTGTCCTGTAATGGAAACGAAAACCGCACGCTTGACCATCCTGATCGATCCCGCCAAGAAAGAAGCGTTCGACATGCTCTGCGCGGAGCAGGACCTCACACCCTCGCAAGTCGTGCGGCAGTTGATTCGCGAGTATCTCGAGGAACACGGCGTGAGCTACAAGACGAAAAGCACACTCGGCAAGCGGGTGAAGCGAAGCGCGGGCTGAGTTCGCAAGCCGGCTAGACGTCGATTTCCCAGTATGCATGCCCCTGCGCATGCCAGATCAAGCGCTTTGGATCGAGGCGCTTTCCTTCCTTCATGCGCCGAGCGGTTGACGACAGCTTGAGTTCGCCGGCAAACGCGAACGAGCGTGCGCGTTCGA
This sequence comes from Burkholderia sp. BCC1640, assembly GCF_902833125.1. Lineage (NCBI taxonomy): Bacteria > Pseudomonadati > Pseudomonadota > Betaproteobacteria > Burkholderiales > Burkholderiaceae > Burkholderia > Burkholderia sp. BCC1640. The sequence goes on from NZ_CADFEF010000012.1 coordinate 82,834, forward strand.
ACAGCACTCGCCTCGATGGCAACCGAAGCGGCCCTTTCCAGGCGAAAGCGACGTAATTGCTGTCGTCGTCGCAGCGGACAACCGCGTACGAAGGGCCGAACACGCAGCCCAGGCGCGCGATGTGAGCGGGCAGCGACGGGTCGTCGTCCGCCAGATTGATCGCGAGCACTCCGGAATCGCTCAATCGCTCGCGACAGGCGGTAAAGAACGCGATATCCGCACACCGGCTCGGCATGCCTTCCGCGACGAAGGCATCCAGCAGGATCACGTCGGTGTGGACATCCGCCCGCGTCACGTACTCCGCGCCATCTGCACAAATCACCTTGAATCGAGAGTCGTCCGCAGGAATCCTGAACACGTCGCGTAGCGCGATGACTTCCGGATTGATTTCGACCGCATCGATGGTCACGGCGGGCAGATGCCGATAACAGTACTTTGCCAAGGAGCCGCCGCCGAGCCCGATCATGCATATATGTTCGGCGGCCGGGTGTAGCAGCAAACATCCCATCATGGTTCGCGTATAGCCGAGCGCCAGTTTGTCGGGCGTGCGAAGCGACATGAAGCTTTGGGTGGCCTGGTGATCGAAGTGCAGCGAGATGGCGTGCTGCGTTTCCAGTACGTACGGTCGCCCGTCATTCAGCGGGGTCGACAGAAATTCGACGAACGCATCGCAGGATGTTCGGTCATGCTCCATGCTCGATCGATCCGGGTAGGCAAGTTGTTGGGGGCGCGTGCAGCGAACGGCAACGACAAGCGGGTTCGCCGTCGGTGAGCGCGCGACGTCACGTTTTCTTGAGAAAGCCCGCGTTGAGCATGACGCCGCCCATGTCGGTCTTGCGGTCGCCGTTGTGATCGCCGCCGACGAGACGGATGCTCTTGACCTCGGGGCCCATCTTCAACGTGATCGACGAACCCTTCACGCACAAGTCTTCGATCGACACGACGGAATCGCCGTCCGACAGAGCGGTGCCGTTCACATCCTTGACCACGCGTTCTACCGATTCGTCTATGGATTCGGTGCTGGCGCCGGCCGGCCTTTCGTGACCGCAGCGCACGGTCAGCGAGCCGTCCGGGGCAGCGTTCATTGCGACTTTCATTTGTCAGATTCGGGAGCGGCAGGGGAAAACGGGCGTGCATTTTCATCACCGAGGTTGCCATCGTGCAGTCAGCCCGCGGGTGCGTCCAGCTCAAAGTTTGATGTGCGCAGCATTATAATGCGATACACATTTGTTTATTGCTGTCTTATAATCGTATCTTGCCGCCGATCGCCGGAGTTGCGGGCGGATTCGCGGAGGTAGTCGACATGTTCGATCTGGATGGGGTGCTACTGCTGCCCGATCGGCGGCCCGTATTCCTGCCGGAGGTCGCGGGAAGCAGAGGGCTTGTCGTCGTGGGTGTCGGACGCGGTGGCGAGCGCGGCTTCCAGATGGTTCACCGCTTCCATGATGCGGCTGAACGGCTCGCGGCTGCCGGTATCCATCTGGCCTTCGTTTATCCGAGGGAATCGGCTCGGCATGTGATGGATCCGATCTCGGTGGCCAGTGCGCGGTTCCGGCACCACCCGCGTCTGCTTCTCGATGCAGATGGCTGCTGTTTTGCGCAGGGTGTACCTCCTCGATTGCTCAATGCCGTGTATCTGAGCAGCGAGATGAAGCGTCTCGCCGGTTTCGAGATCGACGTGCGCGATGCGGCATGGGAAATCGAGTTCCAAGCGTTTTTGATGGCATGCCAGGTCGCCCCGTCCCACTGAATACCAGGAGCTGTCTCACGGCACGCGCGAGGAACATGGCAACCGTCGTCCATTTCGAAATGGGTTCAGCATGGAGCCTGGACGGTGCGAACTCCGTCCTTGATGTGCTCGTGGACACGGCGCGCCGTTTCGACAGCGACATCCTGTTGATCGCGAACGGGCGTCGCGGGAATACAAAGGACGGCATGGCGGTTTCATCGCTTCAGGTGCGTCGCGGTATGCCCGCGCAAGTTCTTTCCTGTATTTGCAAGCGACTTCGTTTCGCTGGGCTTTGAAGGCCGTGAGATGTCCTCCGTACACATCGAGGTCGGCGTCAGATGCGACTGGACACGCCTGAGTGCGTGTCTTGCCACATTTGAGCTCGAGACATGCAGCACCCTTGACCATGATCAAATCTTTGGAGACGCCATGAGCGACAAGGAAACTTCGACGGTTCAAACTATCTCGGCCTCCGCGATCTGGGCGCTCGAGCGCCTTGCCGATATTCGTTATGGTCGCGATACACCCGCGCTTGGCTGGTCTATTACGCGAGAGCTCATTGGCGCTGGATTCGTGCGCTTTCCGACGAACGGTCGAGGAAGCGTTTCGATTACGGCAGCCGGGCAGACGTTCCTGAAAAATCGGAAATAGTGCTTGTCGACGTCGCTCGGGAATCGCACGGTCGCGTTGATTCAAACATCCAAGCGGAGTCGTTCATGTTGTGGGCGGTTGCGTCTGATACGGAAAGCGCCAGCGCGGCAGTGCACGGCTGCGGATTGCTGTCGCGCGCGAAGATGAAGAACGTATCGCTGCGGACATGACAAAAGGCTGAACGTGCTTTCCTTCCTGCGGTCCCTTTTTGTTCGGCGCAAATTTCGCCGGCTTCCGGTGGTTCGTTTTCAATCCAGGCCGATCGATCTGGGCGTCGACGGTGCCCTGCATTCGGGCTGGGAAGTCGCGATCCTGGAGGCGTCCGGCGGTACCGTCGGCGCGGCGACATACAGTCTGGCGCCTCGAACCGATCGGGTCTACGTTCATCAACTGGAAATTCTCGCGTCAATGAGACGCCGCGGCTATGGCCTTGCCTTCCTGTCGTATTTGCATCGAACGTACCAGTTGCCTATCACCGCCATCGACGATCTACCGGAAGTCCGACCGTTCTGGCGCGCAGCGAGAACCTTTCAATCCGGAACATTGCGGGTAACGGCCGGACAATCATCCGATGAGTTCCGCGACGAACTGCTTCAATGGCGGCATCGGCAGGCCGTCATGCTCGCGTTGCGCCCCCAATCAAAAAAATCATCGGATTCCTAGACAAACGCGCATGCCGCCCCTCGCGTAAGCGGCCTTGCTCGCCGGTCATGCGCGACATAGATTGTCTTCATCGAGATCCGATTTTCTGGAGGGGCCATGGAACTGTTCGTCGAACGCGTTGACGTTTGGGCGGCCACCATCGAGGACAAGCCGGGCGGTCTTGCACGCGTGTTGAACGCGTTGCGGGATGCTGGCGCGGATTTGCAATTCGTTGTCGCCCGGCGCTCACCGGAAGCACCAGGCAAAGGGGTCGTATTTGTCGCGCCGCTGCAGGGAGACAAGGAGATCCGTGCTGCCACGCAGGCGGGATTCAATGCCACTTCAGGCCTTCACTCCATCCGTGTGATGGGACTGGACCAAGCGGGGATCATCGCGGAGCTGACTCAGAAGCTGTCGGACGACGGGATCAATCTTCGCGGCGTATCCGCTGCCGTGCTCGGCTCGCAGTTCATTGCTTATCTCGCGCTCGACTCGCTGGCCGACGCCGAGCGGGCGATGGCCGTTTTGCAAAGGGCTTGACTAGCCGTTGTCTCCCGGTGCCTCTTCGTGCCTTCGCGCTCCGTCGTGCCATGTGCGGCAAGTTCAGTGCGAGGGCAGGAGGGATTGAATAGCTCGACGGTAATCATTCACGGTCGAGTTTTGAAGTAAATTAGATGCATTGTGATAAGAAAACTTATCCCGATGGTGTCAATGCGAATGAACTTCGCTATTGAAATCGCCGCTTGGCACGTTCGGCCGGGAGCGGTGGCGCTGAGATATTGAGAGGGGCGGCCGGGATTCGTGAGATTTTCGCCAAAATGACCTTATGCGACTGATTTTAAAGAGAAATCAATGCTTGGGTCGAGCGGCGCTGCCCGCCGCTGGAGATCCAGCAGATAGGAGCCGAGCCGATTGATGTGCTCACGTCGATATGGCGAGAGCGCCTGCAACACCTCGGCGTCGATCGGCAGGCCCTTGTCCTGCATTGCCTTGAGCTTGCGCGACATCCACTGGACGTTGTACAGAATCACCATATTCGCGACGAGCTGGTTGTATTTGATGACCTTGCGTTGCTCGTGCCGGATATTTTCGGCGATTACTTCGCCACCAAACATCAGCCACTTCGCGAAGTCGTTGAACTGCTCGCTCTTGTTCGTTGCCGAGTGGATGGTTTGGCGCATCTCCGGATCGTCGATATAGCGCAGCAGGAACATCGTGCGGATCACGCGGCCGAGTTCGCGGAAGGCGAAGTACAGCTTGTTCTTGACGCTCTCGGAACCGAGGCGACGCAGGATCGTCGACGGCGTCATCCGTCCCGCCTTGATCGAGACCGCGACGCGCAGCATGTCGGGGAAGTGCCGCTCGATCAGCCCCCAATCGATGCTCGCCCGGAACAGCGATTCGATGTTCTTGTAGCGCCGGCGCCGGTCGGCCTTGTAGAATACCAGTTCCTTGATGTCCCGGATCCGAGGCATAAGATTGATCCCGAGCAGATGCGCGAGTGCGAACACGGGCGCGCTCTGCGCATGCGTGTCTCCATGCACGGTGTCCGGCTGTACGTCGGAGGCGTTCTTGATCAGGCCGTCGAGGATATACACCGCCTCGTGCACGCCGCACGGGATGAAGTGGCTGAACAGCGCAATGTACATGTCGGACACGTGGTAGTAGCCGATCCCGCCGTAGCCGCCATAGCGGATGTGATATTCCGACAGCAGGTTCTGCTCGTACAGATTCCACTTCGTGCCGTCGGCCGACACCCGTTTGCCCGAACCCCAGAATTTCGGCAACGCGAACTGGTTATACGCGTTGATCACCTTGACGATCGCCTTGTCGAGTCGCTCCTCGGTGACGTGCTTCAGATTCAGCCACGCGACCTGCTTTCGACTGAGATTCTTGACCGAGCGCGCGGTTTGCGTCGGCCCAAGGTTACAGCCGTAGCAGAACAACGTCGTGATGAAGCGTTTGCGCGGGTCGTCGACCTTTGCCTCGAATCCCGAGAGCGGCCCGAAGAGTCGGTGCAAGTCGAGCCATTGCTCGGTTTCGGTGAGGATATCCAGGATGCTGACCGGTCGCATTGAAGCGGTTACCGCTTGGTCGATCAGGGTTCGGTTGGGCGGGTCGGGTTTCTTCTCGAGCCGATGGAGGATAAGGCCCTGCGCGCCAATCTCAACGTGGTCGTTTTCCGGGAAGCCTGCTTCTACCTTGTCGGCCAGCGCGCCGAGCTCGTCCTTCAGTTGCTGGACGAAGGCACGGCTGTCGACTGGGAAGTCGACAAGCTCGCTGTAGCGCGGCAATTCCTCTCGGAATTCGTCCCACGACACCTGGTGTTCGCGGGGATCGTCATATTGAACGCTGCCTTCGACAAAAATGTCGCCGGAATTGAGTTCCCGCATGACTTGGCTGAACACGCAGAGCTCAAAATACTTCCGGTGCATCAGACGCGCCGCTCGGCCATCCGGCAACACGCATCGTTCCCACTTCTCCGGGAGCCAGTCGAGCGGCAATTGCGCGAGATCGCCATCGCTTAGCAACAGATATTCGCGTCGCGACGTACGCAGTTGCTTGATCCACTCGAGTGCCCGAAGCAATGCGTCGTCCTGCGAGCTGGGCTTCATCGAGAGTTGTTCGACGCACTGGAACAACAACGAGCGCAGGTTTTTATACGGCGCGAGCAGGAATGGAAAGATGTGATTGCCAGCCTGCGCGATATGCTCGTTGCAGCGGATCAGGACAGTGTCTGGATCGTTGTTCAATGCGGCACGCATCTGTGCGATGCGCATGGCCGCAGGCGTTTCGTCATCCTGCAGCACGTTCAGGACGTCGCGGAACTGGCTGACGAGCGACTGCAACTGGTCGGCGTGCGCGAGTTGGTACTGCTGGAGTCGCAGCTTGGCGGTGTGCTCGAGGTTGCGCACAGTTTTGATGAAAATCTCTGCGACGTCGTCGAGCGCTTTCTGGCGTTGCGCGAGCATGAATAGCAGCGCGAGCGTGTAGCGCTTGGCGGGTTTGAGTGCCCGCATTTCGTGCACGTCAAGCGCGCGTGCCTCGGTGACAAACTGCATGCGCTTCGCAACTGACAGCATACTCGGCACAGGCGGCAAGCCCTCCGCCAACGCGTTCATGGCCTGAATGTGCTCGAGGAAACTTGCGATCTCCCGCGGCCCGGGCCGCTTCGGTTCGCGCTTGAGTTCGTCCCACTGTGTTCGGCCGCGCCTGGCCAGCAACAGCGCGTCAACGCGGGCCTTCAAATCATCATCGAGAGAGTCGACGAAGGCACGGTAAATCGATTCATGGAGCTGACTACGGGCATAGCCGGCAATCCGGGTGAGTGTCGCGAGCGGCGGCAGTTCGTAGCGGCGCCGAACCAATTCTTCCAGCATTACGTTGATAATGTCGGGCAATTCCGCCTTGGTCCGGGCCGCGTGCGCGGCGATATCGGCCAGCCAGGCGTGGACGGTGCTGTCGACAGGGAAAATCCGGACGAACACGCGGAGAATCTTCTGGTGCCGGGACTTGCTGCCCGAGCGGTCGTAGCGCACGAGGGTTGTGCGCAGCAGCGGGCGGACGCCAAGCACGGCGCACACGTGTTCGATGATGGGCGGCGGCACGTCCGAGATGACCGGTATGTACCCTAGACGCTGCAGCAGCTTCAGTTGCGCTAGGATCAGCACGCGCGTAGGCGCCTGCCGGAACTGGCCGAAGACGAACCGGATCTCCGCCGCGCTGGGCGTGTAGACCGTTCGCAATTCCGCCTCGTCCAGTTCCGCCGGGAGTATCGGGTACGCGGGTTCGTGAATGTTGGTCATCGATGCTCCTCGGTCCAGGCAGTCCTTGCAGTGCTGGCCGATCGGGATCTCAGCAGATTGAGGCACCCCGACAATACGCCACGGCGCGGGTCGGCATAGCTCATGCCTAAGATCTGGTCGATGGTGCCCTGAGACAGTTCATCGCCCAGCGCACGAATCCGATCCTGCAGCACCGACAGCTTGGAGATCGTCGAGCGAGAAACCCTGGCCGTGGCGCTCGCGCTGGTCGAGCGAAGCGAAGGCGCGCTGTCAGCGCCGGTCGCCAAGATTCTCGAGCAGTCGCTGAGAGCCACATTCAGCTTGATCATCGACGAGATCGATCAAGCGATGAAAGATGGGGGGATCTGGGCGTCGTGATCGAGTCGTTGCGTACACATGTCGACGTCATCCTCCATCACCTGGCGACGGGACTGGCTGGCCCGTTTGACGGGCCATAGACGCAGCCTGAGTCCAATGTCTCTGGCGAGGCGATGCAAGTTCCGTCGACTGTTGCCGATGTGAGTATCTGGGTGATAATGCGCGACCGCCAGGACGGTCGCTTCGACGTGTTTCGCGAGACCCTCGCTCGTTTCGGCCGGCTCCGGCTCGTGTAGTGTGCCCTCTGATGTCTTTCGAGCCGCCGCGACGCGATCGAAGGACCGCGCCGCGGCGGCTCGTCATTGAGCCACGCCTATCAGCTTGCGTAACCCATCATCGAACCCTCGCCCTCCGAAGTCGGCACCCAGACGCCGAGATAGCCGCGCACTTGCGGTGTCGAGGATCCAGTGACATGTACGGTAAGCACGCCGCGTCCATCGGTCTGGAGGCGTTCAGGCCACTGTCCGAACATGTTGGTGAAGGTCTGGTTGGCGTGCTGCAGACCCATGTCGACGCGAATCGTTGCATCCGTCGCCGGATTGTTGCCGATCACGGTTGCGACGCCTGTTCCTCGATCCGTCCCGACGCGCACACTTGCGAGCAGATCTTGTCCGGCTACGGACGGCGATGTGTTCGTCTTGTAATACGTCACCACCTGCGCGCCCGCCACGAATTTCTGGCGGATCTTGAGCAGTCGCGTGATCGCGTCGTAATACGGCGTCTTCGTCGACACGTATGCCTTGTCGCTCTCATAGAGGTCGCCGTAGAAGACAGTAGGCACCGTGTCCTTGTTCGTCAGAAGCACGGCATAGGCGGAGGGCACGTTGTAGGGGGCGTATTGCTTGACAGCTTGTTTTCGATCGTTGTCGTAGATCGACATTTGTGCGAGCTGAATTGCCGCGTCCGGCGTGTACCCGGCCTTCTGCGTCGGCGGCACCGGGATCTTCTCGATCACGTTGTGCTCCTGGTCGTGGTTCGTGACGAACGACCAGTTCGGAATGGCCCTGCCGGCACCGAAGCGGGCCTGCCCGACGATCGACTTCGCGAAGATATCGCTGAGCGGCCCCCCCGGGTTCGCCTGTTCCAGGGCGTTGTACATCGTGTAATAAAGAGTGCCGTCGTAGGCCAGTTGGCCGTTCCCGTTGCTGTTCTCAAAGGCGATCTGGGGATCGACGTACGATTCGATCACGCTCAAGTGATTGTTCATGTCGTGGCCGTAGCGTCCCGACATCAATTCCGCCGACTGCCTCAGGATGTCCGTGTTGTAGTGGCCGGCTGCATCGAATCGGAACCCGTCAAAACCATACTTGTCGAGCAGGAACCGCTGCCAGTTCAGCGTCTCGGTCTGCACGGTGGCGTTGCTGTTGTCGATGTCGGAACCGAGCAGGAATTCATATTGGAGAACGTTCTTGTTGACGTCCGCGTTACTTGGCTTGTTGAAGCGGAATGCCGCCGCACCTGCTTCCGATGTCGCCGAATAGCCCGGCTGCAGCGCAAGGTAGTCGTTGGTCGCCTTCGTCACGGCGTCGGTATTGCCGTTGATGATGCTCTGTCGCACGGCGTCATCACTATTGCCCGGGAAGCCATGTGCGCGCATGTACGACAGGTAGGGCTGAACTGTCGCGTCGCGACGCGGGTCGACATAGTAAAGCAGATACGGTCGGTACACCGGAACAGCCGTGGCCGCGCTTTGCGCCGCGTAATATCCGTCGACCGATAGATAGGTATCGATCGTGTTGAGCGCACCGACACGTGCCGCATCGGTCGCCGCGAGCCATGCCGGAAGATGGTTTCGGGCATCGCCTGGCCCGTAGTAGCGGTACGGCGCGCCGGCGCCGTCGACCATGATGCGATCGATGCCAAGTGCCTGCGGCGACGTGCCGTTTTCATACTTCGCCTGCCACTGCTTGATCACACCGTATTGCTTCTGACCAAGACCGCCGCCCTTCGAATACCCCGGGTACAACACATTGCTGGCGGACGGATTGGTCGGATTTCCAAAAATGTCGACTGCCGTTACGCTCGCCACTTCGCGTTGCGAGAAGAACATCTGGTTCGGGACAATGTCGGCTATTGCATTGATGCGCTGCCGGTGCATGCTTTCGATCGCCTCACGAAGTTGGGCACCGGTTCCATATTTCGTCGCGATGGCGTTGCCGCGCCCCTGCGGGAATTCGCCAAGATCGTAGCGGTCGATCACTGCGTAGCCTTCACTGAATCGCCCGTCGTTCAACGCGCGATACGGAGGCGCAAACCAGACGTCCGTGATGCCGAGATTACGGAGTTCCGGTGCTTGCCGTGCAAGCGTCTTGTAGACGGTTCCGTCGTAAGGCTGATAGAAGGCGAAATCCTGATAAATCACATGCTTGTCCAGCATGGCGTTTGATACAAAGATCGGTGCAGTTGCATCTCCTGCGGAGGCAGTAGCCGATGCAATAAGTCCGACAGCAACCGCAATGACTTTCTTCGAAGTGCGAATCATACGTTTTCCTAATCATGTATACGACGATTTTCCATCACGCTGTGGCACAGGCCGCGCATCGAGAAATTGCGAGCCGTGGCCGCGCTGTCCGGAGTGGGGCATGCCCGAACAGCGGCCCTGTGTCGCCTCTCTGTTCCTCGTCGGAATCGACTGTTGTTGTATGAATCGGATGGCGCTCGGAAGGAACGTCGTTTCGATATCCTTTCGCGAGCAGATTGAATGTCGGATGGTTCAAATCTGATTGACGAATAGAATCATACCTCTAATTTTGTGTCAAACAATTGAATTGATTTGGAAATTGCAATTGGATTTATCGTTCAAATATTGATTCGCCGGCGGCTCACACCGCCGCCTCGTGGCAGCTCTGGTGTTGTGCCGGACGCGTCGAGTCCGGAAATAAATGCCGCCATAAATTCTAGCCGGAAATTTAGTCGGAAATTAATTCCGGATTTAACTCTCGATTCAAGTTCATGGCGACCGTCGTAGTCGCGATTCTCCGACAGGAGTGAATTGGCGCCTGCCGCCGTATTGGCGCACGGGCATCACGACGCTCGCAAGGCATCACCAGTTGACCTTGTCGTTCAACGTCACGGAGCCTGCCTCAGGGGGCGTCACCACGCGGTTGCGACTGCCTGGAAGGTTTTCCCACGTCACGCTGCCATCGCCGTTCTTTCGATAGTATTTGTACTGAATCGGCGTGTTTCCGCGCAGGTTGACGGTATTGCTCCAGACCGGATAGCGCGACGGGTCAACGGGCAGTCCAAGGTTCGTGTTCCAGTTGCCGAGTGCGTCGGCATTGCCTGTCACGTACATATACTGTCCGGGCTGCGTGCTGGCGGTGACGTTGACCGCAACCGCGACTTGACCGGCGGGCGGCGGAATGACGCAATTGCTGTAGCGTGCGCAGACCGCAGACGGAATATCGACCACCTTTCCGGCCTGAGTCGACGCAAGCAGGCTGATGTATTCACCCATCGCCCAGTTCAACGGGGCCATTGACTTGGTTGGCGTCCCTGCCGTGTACGACGACGGGGTCACGACTTGCCAGTTTCCGGGCAACGCGGCGCTATTGGGCCAGACCTGCTCCGGAATGAAGCCTTCTCGCGTCGCGAACGAACGGATCGCATTCAGATATGGGCTGCCGGCCGCGCCGCTGCCGCTGCTTGCGATCGAATACATGCCGCGTTCCGCGGTGAAGATCGGCCACAATCGGCCTACGCCGGTGCCGTCATAATTGCTGCCGTCGTTGTGTTCACCATAGCCGTCGAAGTTGTAGCGGAACCATGCGGGACGCTGTCCGTCGATCGTCTGCTTCACGACCGAGTCGTATGCGCCGAGCGTTGCGACGATGGTCGGATCGTTCGCGCGTTTGACACCCATGCGCACGAGCTCAAGAAAGCCGCCATCGACGACTGCGCGTTCGTCATGCACACCACCGCCGTTGCCGATCGTAAATACTTGCCCTGAATCCGGATAGCTGGCGGGGTTGTAGACTTGCGGCCCGCTCCCCGTTCCACTCATGTTGGCCGGGTTGATGCGGACGTAGTAATGACCGTTGCCATACGAGCCCGTGTTCGTGTAGGTCCATGCGGTCACGTTCTGCTGCCAGTAATCGGCGGTTGCCAGATAATTGCCTGCACGGATCGAGTCGCCGTTGTCCCGCGCAATTTGCGCAGCCGCGACGAGGCCGGCAATTTCCGCGGCAATAGTCGAAGGCGAGTAGCCGGAATTCTCTTCCCAGCGGTCCTGGAACGTCCACGGCCCTTTGGCGGCCAGATAGTCAGCAGTCAGGCGAATATTCGGCCAAAGAGGGTTGTACACCGCCGCGCCGAGGCGCCATGCAAGCAGAATCGGCATGGCCTGCTCGTCCATTTGAGTGCCTTGCCAGTATTGCCATCCACTGACCCAGGCATTCTGTGGAAACCGACCGATGCGGCTGTATCCTTGCGGGCAGCCCGGTGCGTTGTACTCGGCGACTCCGCAGTCGGCTTTCTGCTGTAGTGTCTTGAAAAGATAGTTGACAACCGACGTGGGCGTGGCGGTGTCCCCGGCAGTGATCAGCGCATTGGCAAACTTGAATAGGTCGCGCGACCAGACCAGATGGTACCCGCCGCTGTTGGCGTCGGTCTGGGTTTCGCCCCAAGGCGTGCCGATGCCGGCGATCATCGCGCCGTTGCTCTTGTCCTGCATGGCTTTGAGCGTCATGGCGGCCAGATAGTATTCGTTGTCGGCGGCATTGCCCAGCGTCGACAGGCCTGCCGCATACGTGTGCCAGCTCTCGTCATACTGTGCGCGCAACCGCTCGAGGTCGTCCCCGAGCGTGCCGTTCGCCGTCGCCATCGCATTGCCGACCGATGTGCTATCGAAGGCCAGCGCGATATCGAACGATATCGCCGTGTCGGTCCGCGCCCCGAAGTCGAGCCAGCCCATTTGAGCGACGTTGCCATTGGTTGCCGACGAATACGTCCAGTTCATTTGCCGGTCTGGCGATGTGCCGCCTAGCAAGTCCGTCCAGCCGTCGCTTTTGCCGACGAAGCCGTTCGACACCATCTCAACGCCGTCCTGCTTTTTCCATGGCAACGATGTGGCAAGCGCAGAGTAGCGCGTGTTGCGGTTGGCAATCAGCATCGTCTTGCCGTTGCCCGCCGTGGCGGTATATGCGGAGTTCCCCATGCCGGAATTGTCCAGGCTTGGCTTGAACAGCAGATACAGGTTGTGATCGCTCAGTCGGGTGCCGTTCAGCGCCTGGAACGTGACGCGTTCAATCAACGCGTTGCGCGAGGGATCGGTGAAGACAGTTTTCACGATCCGCCAGTTGTGGGTGGCATTGCCGGTCGTGACTCGCCAGCTCATCGTATGCGGATCGGATTGCGCAGCCGTGTATGTCTGGCGCTTTTCTTCGTCAATGTAGGTCCCGGCGCGATCGCCGACAAGGAATTGCAGATCAACCGAATCAGGCGTGTCAAGGACGGGGTAGTACACCTCGGACACAATCCCTCGATAACCCGTGAAGTAGACTTGCGACGCGTTCGCATTCACCGCCGTTCCCAGGAATGATTTCTGGGCGGGCGCGCGCGTGGCTGTGACGCCGGGGTTGCCAAACGCTTCGCCGGACGTGGAGGCGAAGGCAATAAGAGGCAGTGTCGCCACCGCGATCGCGGTCGCAGATCGCAAAAGATTGTCGAATCGCATGATCTGCTATGTCTCCTCTCACAGTCGTGGTTGGAGCCGCACGGCGCACGGCGCACGGCGCACGGCGCACGGCGCACGGCGCACGGCGCACGGCGCACGGCGCACGCAAACGTTAGCAATCGACATGAATGTAGTCAAGCTACATTGGAAATGTAGTTTAGATTTAATTTCCATTACAACCCATCGATGTCGAGCGCGCGACTCCGTCATAGGCGCCCGCCGATAGCGACCGTACGGTTGCCTGACAGTATCGACGGAAAGGCAGTCGTTATCATTTGAACGATGACGGACAGATAAGACTTATTATCTGACCATCATCGAAAAGCGTATAAACTGGCGATCATGAAAACGCGTAAGACCCTTCCCGTCGACGACACCGGCTCCGACTTCCCGAACGAAGCGGAGCTCGCCGCACTGCGAGCCTGGTACGCCGGCATGGACGCGCGGACCGCCGTTGCACGCTATCTCGGTGATCGCCGGGAAGCAGGAGCGTCATCGCGCGGAATCCTCGGCCGCATCCGCCGGCGACTCGTCACGTTTGCGCGAGCTCGTCATCGCGAAGACTTGGCTGCCGCGTTCGTCGACCGTCCTTCGAAAGCGGTGGCGGACATCGTTGCCCGGGCCATCGACGCGCTGCGCCACCTCCCTGTGCCCGAGCCACACATATCGGACCAGATTGACACATGGTTGCCGCCGCGCATCGTGGCAGCCCTGCAGGCCCACGGTATCCGAACGCTCGCGGACCTCACCGTGCGGATTCCGCGACGCCGCCGCTGGTGGTCGGTGATCGACGGCCTCGGCGTCAACGGCGCACGACAGGTCGAAGCGTTCTTCGCCGCACACCCAGCGCTGACCGAACGGGCGCGCGCGTTGATCGCGGCGACTCCGTCCGGCATCATCGTGCCGTGGGAGCAGATTCGCGTGCCGCACGAGGTCGACGGCTCAAATGGGCAGTTCCGGGCACCGCAGGCCGCCTGCCTGCTGAGCGCATCGAACGACTATGAAGCGATCCAGTCGTGGCTATCGCTGCACGAGTCGGCGGCTACCCAGCGCGCCTATCGAAAAGAGGCCGAGCGGCTAATCCTGTGGGCGATTGTCGAACGCGGCCGGGCGTTGTCATCGCTGACGACCGACGATGCGATCGCCTACCGCGGCTTCTTGCGGCGGCCAACGCCGCGTGAGCGTTGGGTCGGACCGTCGCGGCCGCGGCAAAGTGTCAAGTGGCGGCCGTTCAGTGGCTCACTGTCGGCACGGTCGACAGGGTATGCGCTCACGGTCCTATCGGCGATGTTCCGGTGGCTGGTCGAGCAGCGCTACGTGATGGCGAATCCGTTTGCGGGCGTCAAGGTGCGCGGCGCGGCGTCACACACGGGGCTGGATGTCACGCGCGGCTTCACCGAGGGCGAGTGGCTGTTGATCCGTGCACTTGCCGACGGGCTGGAATGGTCGTATGGCTGGGGCGCACCGGCCGCCCAACGCCTGCGCTTCCTGCTCGACTTTGGTTACGCGACCGGCTTGCGCGCCAGCGAGTTCGTCGGCGCCACGCTCGGCGACATCCGGCGCGACGAACATGGCGATCACTGGCTGCACGTGATCGGCAAGGGTGGCAAACGCGGCAAGGTGGCGTTGCCTGCGCTGGCGCGAACGGCGCTGGATCAGTCTCTCGTACAGCGTGGGCTGCCGGTCACGCCGTCTCGCTGGAACCCGGCCACACCGCTGGTCGCAAACCTTGAGGAGGATGGCGCCGGCATCGAGAGCACGCGGCTCTGGCGCGTGCTGCGGCGATTCTTCCGGCTGGCGGCCGACGTGATCCAAGACGAACGGCCAGCGATGGCCGAGAAACTGCGCCTCGCGAGCCCGCACTGGATGCGCCACACGCACGCAACGCACGCGCTGGCCCGCGGCGCCGAACTGATCATGGTGCGCGACAATCTCCGTCATGCGTCGATATCGACGACGTCGACCTACCTGCATAGCGATGAGGTCCGGCGAGCGCGGCAGTTCGATCAGGCGTTTGAGGCACGCAAGGTCTAACGTATGCCCGCCTCCAACGAGGGATGAAATTCCCCATATAGATCAGTAGGATAGGGCCATTTTGGCGAAAATTTCACGAATCCCGGCCGACCCTCATTGAGGTGCGCAACGCGCGGGCGTCGAAGTCCCGGAAGAGATCGAGCAGGATGCAGGGCGGACACCGCCGCCCGCGCATCTCTGTTCAATCACCCGTCGACCGAAGCGCGCGTTCCATCTCGGCGATCGGCATCGCCGCGATCGAATTCAGCAACCGCGTCTCCCCGGCGTCCGGGCGGGCGATTGCCCGCACGTCATCGAGCGTCTGCGCGACGTGGCGATCGAGCGGTTCGAGAAAACGCCGCAGCTCGCTGGCCGCCGCCTTGTCCCTGAGCCCGATTGCCTGTCCGAACGCGATCAGCGCATCCGCATCGATATCGACGAACCGCGTCGCGGTGCCGAGCGGCATCGTCAGTTCGCAGTGCGGCCAATGATCGCCGCGATGGTCGGGCCGGTGCGTCGGCGTGTGATACACGACCGTGCTGACGATGTCGTAGAACGGCGCGAGCCGATAACCGCGCGCGTCGACGAAGAACGACAGGTTCTTCAGGTGCGCATCGGCATTGCCGACCACCACGTTGAACACGGTCCAGCGGAACACCGACAGACGCGCCAGCGCGCGCGTGCTGGTGCGGTCGATCGCACGGGCAAGCTCCTGCGCGTTCGCGCGCTGGTACTTGAAGCCGCGGTCGTAGTTGAGCAACTGCATCGCGTCGATCGTATGCACGCGCCCGGCCGGCGCCGACGCGACGTCGCGGTCGAACCGGTCGATCACGTAGCACGCCGACGGCGCGCGCAGGAAGTGCACGTCGGGCACGTCGAGCCCCATCGTCTTCGCGAGCTTCATGCAGAAGAATTCGTTGATCGCCGAGTGCGGGTAGCCGGCCGCGCGCATGTCCGGCTTGAGCAGGTGCATCGACGGCTCGCTGCCGACCGGCTCGTACAGCGCGTAGTCGGGTGCGTCGCCGCGCAGCACCACCAGCAGCTTCTGCTGCGCGCCGGCCGCCGACATGCGCTTGGGCGCGGTGGCCGTCAGCGCGCGCTCGGGCATCGCCTGGATCCGGCGTTCGAGCTCGTCGAGCGGCAGCGGCTGCAGGCTGCCGGGTGCTTCCTGTTCACCGTCGGCCAGCAGCGTCAGCGCGCCGGCCGATTCGCGCCCGAAGTACGCGAGCAGGCCCCACGCGTCGGCGGCATCGACCTTTGCCTCGCGCGCGAGCGACGTGCGCATGCCTTCCTCCGGCAGCAGGTTGTCGAAGAACCACTGGACCGGGCGATCGGTCGACGTATCGGTGAAGGTGCCCGCGCGCAGCGCGAACGCCGGCGACAGCGGATAGGCGGTCGGGGATGCGAGCCATTGCGGGTCGTACGCGAACGACCAGATGCCTTTGTCGTCGGTCAGCGTGCCCATGCGCTCGCCGTTGGCGGAGGCGATCAGCGTTCTAGCTGCCATGGCTGCTCCTGCGGCGTTGCGCGGCCTTCAGCGCGGTGGCTTCCGTAATCTCGACCGACGACTCGGCGTACAGGCGCACGCCCAGTTCGCCGAGCAGCATCATGACCTTGCCGATTTGCGCGGTCGGCTTTCCGGCTTCCACCTGGCTGATGAATTTCGGCGACAGCCCGGTCGCGTTCGCGAGTTCGTCGCGCGTGAACCCCTGCTGGAGCCTCGCCGCGCGGATGAGGTGTGCGAGCGCGCCGATCGTGTCGACGGACTGGGATTCCGACATGACGTTCTCCGTGCTTCGTATCTGATCGGGAACAGTATTGCACAACTGGTCGGCTGAGGCATCATTTCGTATCCGCACAGGAACGGAGGTGCGGGAAAATGACTTGAGACGCCATTTCGTACCTGATCGGGAACCGAAGCTCGTGGCGCCGTATGTTGAAAACATCGCCGTATCCAGTCGAATACGAAAAGGAGGGCTCGGCGTTGCGCTGATCGCATGCGCAGGCGCAGGTGACCGGCCAGGCCGGCGAGGACGCAGGGGGGCCGGCGACGGTCACGGTCAGCGAGCCAACGTTCGTCATCGACGGCCTGCGCCGCCCGGCCGTCGTTCCGCAAACAGATCGGGCCCGAACCTTGCGCCCCGCAAGCGCCGTCCGCGGCCGCACCGCGACGCGTCGCGCATGACGGACTTGAATGGAGGCGCGCATGGAGCCGATGCCGGTCGTACTTCAGTGGGATGCGGTCCTCGTCAGGATCGCCCTCGCGCTGGTCGCGGGCGGGCTGATCGGCCTCGATCGCAGCGAATCCGGCAAGACGGCCGGGCTGCGCACGACGATCCTCGTCTGCCTTGCCGCATGCCTGTCGATGCTTCAGGTCAATGCATTGCTGCTGCAGGCCGGCAAGCCGGAGGGCGCGTTCTCGGTGCTCGACCTGATGCGCCTGCCGCTCGGCATCCTGACCGGGATGGGCTTCATCGGCGGCGGCGCGATTCTCCATCGCGACGGCCTCGTATCAGGCGTCACCACGGCCGCGACGCTGTGGTTCGTGACGGTGGTCGGTCTGTGCATCGGCGGCGGCCAGTTGTCGCTTGGCGCGCTCGGGCTCGTGCTTGGACTCCTGGTCGTGTGGCAGCTGCGGTTGGTCGAGCAGCGCGTGCGGAGCGTCAGGACAGCACTGCTCACGATCGAATACGAACTCGGCTCGCCGACGCGCGACCGCCTGACGACCGGGCTGCGGGACGCAGGCTTCGCGTGCCGCACGCGCGTGCCGTGCGCGAGGAGGAACTGCTCGTAACGTGGCGCGAACCGACCAACGTCGATGCGATGCTGCCTCAACTGATCCGGATCGCCGAATTGGCAGACCTGACTTCGATCCGCTGTTCCGCGGAGAACTGAGCCGCACGGTGCTTTCCGAGCGTCAGCTGGGCGCGTGCCCCGTTCAGCGTCCGGCTTCCGGCTCGGGGCCGTCGTGCGCATCGCCGTTCGTTCCGGGCGGGCTCATCGCGAGATGAAGCGCGGCCGGGTCGACCGGTTTCACGAAATGCTGCAGAAACCCGGTCGCGAGACAACGTTCGCGATCCGCGTTGCGGCCATAGCCGGTCAGCGCGAGAAAGATGCACGGCGTGACTTCGTTGATCGCCTTCAGCCGCCTCAGCAGCTCGTAGCCGTCCATCACCGGCAGACCGATGTCGAGGATCGCGACGTCGGGACGGTAAGCGCGGTACGCGGCCAGCGCGGTCACCGGGTCGTGCACGACGGCGACTTCGTGGTCGGCCTCGCGCAGCCATTGCGCGAGCGTCGACGCGGCATCCTCGTTGTCGTCGACCAGCATCACGCGCCGGCCGGTGCGGCCCGGCGCCATGTCGCGGATGCCGAGCGGCGGCTGCGGCGCGGCGATCGCCACGGCTTTCGGCCGGTACTCGGGCAGCGAGATCGTAAACGTGCTGCCGCAGCCGGGTCCGGCGCTGTCCGCGCGCACCGTGCCGCCGTGCAGGGTCACCAGACTGCGCACGAGCGCGAGGCCGATACCGAGGCCGCCGTGCGCCTGCTTCGCGTCTCCGTCGAGCCGGTAGAACGGCTCGAAGATGCTGTCGAGGCGGTCGCGCGGAATGCCGGCGCCGTTGTCGCATACCTCGACGAGCGCGGTGCCGTCTGAACCGTGGGCCGTGCGCACCGTGATGTCGCCGCCCGGCAGCGTGTATTTCGCCGCGTTGGTCAGCAGGTTCGCGATGACCTGCGACAGCCGCACCGGGTCGCCGTGGCAGCGTGCGTCCGGATCGGCGTCGACATGCAGGCGGTGACGGCGCTGCTCGAGCAGCGGGCTCGCGACCTCGACCGCATGGTCGACGATGTCGGCGAGTTGCACGACTTCCTTCTTCAGCGTGATCTTGCCGCGCGTGATGCGCGACACGTCGAGCAGGTCGTCGATCAGCCGGACCATGTGATCGAGCTGCCGCTGGATGATCGCGATCTCGTTCGGCGTCGCGTGGCCGTCGCGGTTGCGGATCAGCTCCAGCGCGAGCGAGATCGGCGTCAGCGGATTGCACAGCTCATGGCCGAGCACCGCGAGAAACTGGTCCTTCGCCTGATTCGCGTCGCGCAGTTCGCCGAGCAGCCGGTCGCGTTCGGCATTCGCGGCGACGAGCTTCTCGCGCGCGGCGACGTGCTCGGTCACCTCGACCGCGCTGACGATCACGCCAAGCCCGTCGGCAAGCGGCTGCGGATTGAAATGCAGCCGATACACGCGGGCCCCGTCCGGCTCGGGACGGTCGCGGTGCTCGGCGATCGTCGTCGAGCGGCCGTGCGCGCGGGCGGTTTCGAGCGCGCGCACGATCGCCGGCGTATCGCCGCCGGGCAGCACGGCCGTCAGCGGCTGGTCGACGATGTCGGTCCGGCCGCACAGCGCCGAGAAGCGGTGATTCGCGAGCACGATCCGGTGCGCGGCGCCCGACAGCAGCGCGATCGGCAACGGCGCGTGCATCAGAACACCGTTGCGTTGCTGTTCGGCGTCCTCGCGACGGCGGATCTCGTCGCTCAGCGCGCGCGAGCGCTGTTGCGACAGCGCCAGCGTCAGGTGCAACTCGTTTTCGTCGTTGGGCAGCGATGCGGTGGGCAGGATGCGGCGATGCAGCGCGCAGACATGGCGGAACGTCTCCGACTGCTCGGTGCTGGGAAACACGTCGACCGGATAGCCGCAGTAAAGCGAGAAGCGGTGTTGCTCGACCAGTTCGTTCCATAGCGCTTCGAGCCGCAGCGCACCGGCGTACCGCTGCTGCGCGCACAGCAGCGCGACCATCTCGCCGAACGCATGCACGGGGCGGCCGGCGCGGATCGCCGCTTCGACGATCGTACCGATCGAGCGGCGAAAGCGCGCGGGGTCGGGGAGGTCGCCGTCCATGAAGCTGTCGAGCAGCGTCTGCGCGCTCGACATGAAGATGCGCTCGCGGGCCGCGTCGCCGATCGACGCATCGAGCGTACGCAGGCGTTCGTGCACCGCCGCAAGGCAATCGGGTCGCGCGATCACGATCGCGCTGCCGCCCGCGCGCAGCGCCTCAGCCGCGAACAGTGCGACTTCCGACACGAGCTGCGCATCGGACTCGTAGAACTGGACGAAGTGATCGGCCCGCATCGGTGTCGATTCCAGCAGGGGAGGCGTAGTTTTCATAGCTCACGACCAGGCAATGCCGTTGGCGGCCGGCGATTCCGTGCCGCGGCCATATCCGGGCCGACGCGAGCAAGCCGCGTGCCGCGCGCGTCCCCACGCCCGACGGCCGTGCGGCATGAGCCCGGCACGCGCGGGCGGCGCCGGGTGACGCTGCGTTTGTAAATTCTGCCGCGGATTGCAGGACGGATGCGCGATCGGGATGGCGCGGTGGAGGGGGCTCGATGGTACGCGTTACGCGTGAAAGCCTGTCATCAGGAAAACGTCGTCGCGACCATGATGCCGAACACCAGGCCGAGCGCGATGCCGGTCAGCCGGCCGTAGATGGATGCGCGCACATTGTCGTCCAGCTCGAACGGCGAGCGCTTGTGCTTCCATACCGTGCTGAATGCCACCGGACGGGTCAGCAGCACGGTGCATGCAATCAGCACCGGTGTCGCGACGAGCATCGCGATACGCGGCCCGTTCCAGTCGACGCCATGCATCATCAGCGAAACGAGCACGGCGAGCGGCACCTCGACGCACAGGCCGAGCAGCGATCCGCCGACGAAGGAGTCTCCCGGTGACTGGAACATGGTCGTTCGTCCGTTCGAATGAAAGCCGCGCCCGTTTGCGCGCGGTTGAAAAGGGCGACCGTTGTTGGAGGCCTCGGTCGATCGTGTGGCCGGATGTTAAGGCAAATTGTCGACCGGTTGTCGGCCATTCAAGCTATTTAACAAATGTTCGACGGAAACCGGGTATCGTGCGCGGCACGGGACGGTCGCGCCGTGGTACAAGTCGGGCTTCGCAAGCTCGGCGCGCGACGCGACGCGGTACGCCGGCGCCGCGCGTCGGCCGGCCTGAGCGGCGGCGGTCAGCTAACGACAAGGACCCGACCGCACACCGCTCTGGCCCGAAAACCCGATCCGAATACGATCCGAATACGATTCGACAGCGCGCGTTCAGTCGCGAAGCATTGCCAATCAATTTCGCGGCCGGCGCGCTTGAAACCAACCAGGGGACTGCAACATGATTGAACATCTGACCAATCATCCGGCGACGATCGCCTGCAAGGTGTGCGGTGCCGACGCGGACATCTGCGGCGTGGTCGATTTCTCGCGTTGCGGCGCGGACATGATTGCCGGGAAAAAAGTCGATCCGTTCGTCGGCGTGCCGATCTACTACTACGCGTGCAGGCAGTGCGGCTTCACGTGCACGCCGGCCTTCGACCACTGGACGCATGACGATTTCGCGCGTCACGTGTACAACGACGACTACGCGCGCCACGATCCCGAGTATCTCGAGCATCGTCCGCAGCAGCACGCCGACCTGATCTGCACGAGCTTTCCGTCGATGCGGGAGAACCGCATTCTTGATTTCGGCTCGGGGCTCGGGCTGCTGGAAAAGAAGCTGTCCGCGCGCGGGTTCGCGGATGTGACCTCGTACGATCCGTTCAGCCATCCCGTCGCGCCGCAGGGGCAGTTCGATGCGATCCTGTCGTTCGAAGTCTTCGAGCATCATCCGGATCCCCGAAGCCTGTTCGCCGACATCATCCGCTACAGGGGGCCTGCCGGGGCACTGCTGTTTCAGACGTCCCTGATCACGCCGGAGATCCTTGCGCGCGGGATCGAGCAATGGTGGTATTGCGTGCCGCGCAACGGGCATATTTCGTTCTACACGAGCCAGGCGCTGACGCTGCTGGCGACTCAGCACGGGCTCGAATTCGGCTCGTTCAGCCCGGAATTGCACGTGGTTTTCGATCGTGCGGCGGCGCCGGGGTGGCTTTCGAAGTTCTTTCAGTGAGGCGGGTGGCTCGGTCACCCGCGTCATCGGGCGCCAGGATTCCGTGACGCCATTGCTCCGGAAGCGAACCCTCATCGCGAGCCGGATATCCGCACCGACGCACCTGGCCCCGCAGGCGTGAAACCGACCTGGTTCGCGGCTTCCAGTGCGAATGCCGCCCGGCGACGCAGCGCCGTTCGCGCGTCGGCCTCCGTTCTTGATGCAGGTCACGAGAGAGGCTGAAGTGTCGGGCCACGATGACCGTGTTCGGCCGACCGCGCCGGCCAATGCCGGACCGCGCCTGTCGCATGTCACTCGGGGCCGCGACCATCGGAGGGCTCGTCATGGATCACGGGAAAGCACACGTCGTCTGGTTCGACGACCTGCGGCGCGGCGACGTGGCACGCGTCGGCGGCAAGAACGCATCGCTGGGCGAATTGATCGGCAACCTGTCTGCACAGGGTGTAAGCGTGCCACCCGGGTTCGCGTCGACCGCGGATGCGTACTGGCGATTCATCGATGCGAACGGATTGAGGCAAGTCATCGGCAGCACGCTCGAGGCGTTCGGCGCACGCAAGATGGCGCTCGCCGACGCCGGTGCGTCGATCCGGCAGGCGATCCTCCACGGAGACTGGCCCGACGACATCGCCGACGCGATCCGGAATGCGTATCGGCAACTGTGCCGACAGGCCGGCGGAGACGACGTCGATGTCGCCGTGCGCTCGAGCGCGACCGCCGAGGATCTTCCCGACGCGAGCTTCGCGGGCCAGCAGGAAACCTACCTGAACGTGCGCGGCGAACATGCGCTGCTCGCGGCGTGCCGCCGGTGCTATGCGTCGCTGTTCACCGACCGCGCGATCGCCTACCGCGAAGAAAAGGGCTTCGATCACCTGCGCGTCGCGCTGTCGGTCGGCGTGCAGCGGATGGTGCGTTCGGACCTCGGCGCGTCCGGCGTGATGTTTTCGCTCGACACGGAAACCGGATTCGACAAGGTGGTGCTGATCAGCGCGGCGTGGGGGCTTGGCGAGAATGTCGTGCAGGGCACCGTCGACCCCGACGAATACGAGGTGTTCAAGCCATTGCTCGGCGATCCGGCGTGCACGCCTGTCATCGGCAAGACGCTCGGCGGCAAGGCATGCAAGCTGATCTATGCGCGCGACGAGCATGCACCGACCCGCAACGTGCCGACCTCGAAAGCCGAGCGTGCCACTTTCGTGCTGGCGGACCGCGACATCCTGGCGCTTGCGAAGTGGGCCTGCGCGATCGAGGCGCATTATGGCCAGCCGATGGATATCGAGTGGGCAAAGGACGGCATAAGCGGCGAACTGTTCGTCGTGCAGGCACGTCCTGAAACGGTGCAGTCCCGGCGCGAAGCCAGCGCCATCAAGACCTACCAACTTGGTCAGACCGGCCGCAAGCTGCTCACCGGCGTCAGTGTCGGCGAGGCGATCGCGGCCGGCAGCGTGTGCGTGATCGACAGTCCGCACGACATGGGGCGATTCGTCGACGGCGCGGTACTGGTGACGCACACGACCGATCCCGACTGGCTGCCGGTGATGCGCCGCGCGGCGGCGATCGTCACCGATCATGGCGGCCGCACGTCGCATGCCGCGATCGTGAGCCGCGAGCTGGGATTGCCGGCCATCGTCGGCACCGGCAACGCGACCCGCATGCTGCACGATCAACAGGAAGTGACGGTATCGTGCGCGGAGGGCGAGGCCGGGTTCGTGTACGAAGGCATCGCGCAATACCACGTGGAGGCGATCGACCTGACCGATCTGCCGGCCACCCGCACGCAGGTCATGCTGAATCTCGCGAATCCGGCCGCGGCGTTCAGATGGTGGCGACTGCCCGCCGACGGAATCGGGCTCGCGCGCATGGAGTTCGTGATCAGCAACCATATCAAGGTTCACCCGATGGCGCTGGCCCACTACGATGCGCTGACCGACGCGCATGCGAAGCGCGAGATCGCTGCGCTGACGTCGGGGTACGACGACCCGTCGAACTATTTCGTCGACCGGTTGGCGCATGGCCTCGCGCGTATCGCGGCGGTCTGTCATCCCGCGCCGGTGATCGTGCGCATGAGCGACTTCAAGACGAACGAGTACGCGCATCTGGTCGGTGGTGCGCAGTTCGAACCGCAGGAAGAAAATCCGATGCTCGGATTTCGCGGCGCGTCACGCTACTATTCGCCGCGCTACCGTGACGGATTCGGGCTCGAATGCCGGGCGATCGCGCGACTGCGAAACGACATGGGATTCAGGAACGTCGTCGTGATGATCCCGTTCTGCCGGACGCTCGACGAGGCGGACCGCGTGCTCGAGGTCCTGGCCGCCAACGGCCTGAAGCGCGGCGAAGACGGATTGCAGATCTACGTGATGTGCGAAATCCCGTCGAACGTCATTCTGGCGAGCCAGTTTGCGCAGCGCTTCGACGGCTTCTCGATCGGAAGCAACGATCTGACCCAATTGACGCTCGGCGTCGATCGCGATTCGGCGGAACTGGCCGGGTTGTTCGACGAACAGAACGAAGCCGTGAAGTGGATGATCGCCCGCGTGATCGAGTCCGCCCGCAACGCCGGGGCCAAGGTTGGCCTGTGCGGCCAGGCGCCGAGCGATCATCCGGAATTCGCCGATTTTCTCGTCGCGTGCGGCATCGACTCGGTTTCCGTCAGCCCCGACAGCTTTATTGCGGTCAAGCGGCGCGTGGCCGCCGCGGAAAATGCCGCGCCAGGCGAGCGTGCGTCGCCGGGTTGAACAGTGTCGGATGGTTGTTCGACGACCATACCGGGCCAGGCGGACGGCGCATCACGCTGCGCACGAGCGGGCCCGGCCGTGTTCGGCGCGGGCGAACGCCGCCTGCAGTACAGGATGCACGTCGGTGCGCCAGTGATCGCCGGTAAAGAGTCCGTAGTGATCGCAATCGTCGATGTCGACGCGTTGCCGCGCATTCGCTTCGAGACCGCTGCACATCGCCAGCGCGGCATGAGTCTGGCCGGCACCGGTGACGGCATCGCATTTGCCTTCGACGGTCAGCAACCCGATCGAGCGCAGCGCGGCGGGCTCGACCCGCTGGCCGTGGACGTGCCACGTTCGGTTTGCCAGGCATGCGCGCTGGAAAACGATGTCGACCGTATCGAGGAAGTATTCGGCCGGCATATCGAGAAGCGTCAGGTATTCGCGGAGCGCCCGGCGGGCGGTTGCGAGTGCGTCGGCGTCGCCGCTCGACACCGCTTGCCGATAGCCATTGACCAGCGCCATGTAGTGTTGCGGGTAGGTGAGCGCGATCTCGGCGCGCTGCAGATAGGCCGGAAATACCTGTCGTCCGCATCCGGCGAAGCCATGCGGCACCGTATCGATCAGCGTGGCGCGACACCAGTCGAGCGAATGCGAGCGGGCCGCGGTTCCGAGCGCACTCGGATTGATGCGGGCATCGAGCGGGCCGCCGATCAACGTCAGGCTCGCCGGCAGCGCGGCGTCGCGTTGCGCGCGCAGCGCGATGGCGCCAAGCGACGGAAACGTCGCCTGACAGACCGCGACGACGTGCACCGGACGCGCGTCCGCCAGCAGGGTATCGATGAAGCGGTCGAGCATCGACACATATTCGTCGAGGCCGAATCGACCCGCGTCGCACGGCACATCGCGCGCATCGATCCAGTCGGTGATGCACACGTCGCCGTCGACAAGCAGCGTCTCGACCGTCTCCCGCATCATCACGGCCGCATGGCCGGCCAGCGGCACGCAAAGCAGGATCACGCGTCGCGCACCCGGGCGCGAGAAGCGGCGCAACGTGCAAAACGGCGTGTGCGCGACGATCGTTTCGTCGACGTCGATGCGACGGCCGTCCACGTCGACCGAATCGATGGCGAACCGTGGCGCATCGGCATGCAGGTCGAGCAGGGGTTCGCACAGGTCGGCGTAGCACGACGACGCGACATCGGGCCAGAGACCGCACGTGAAGCGCGCCGCCGCTTCCCACGTTCGCAACCATTGCCGTTGCTGTTCGATCAGGTCATACCACATGGCACATGGGCGGAAAATCGCGGGAAATTCGAACAAGCCTACTGTCGCCCGAACGTGCCGCGACGGTTTGACCTGCATCAGCGTCGCCCCGATCGGCGGTGCATAAGCTGGTCTACGGATCCCGGACGGATGCACGGAGTGGAATATGGACACGTCTCGACGCATGCTCGTCGTTTTCTACTCGCGCAGTGAAACGACGGCGGCGATTGCACGCCGGCTTGCCACGGAACTCGACGCGGATTGCGAACGGCTTCAGGAAGTCGACGATCGGCGGCGGGCGGGGGCCGTCGGTTTCCTGCGTTCGCTCGCTGACGTGATCCGCGATCGTGCCGCGGACCTCCGGCCGACGGCCTGTTCGCCGTCCGCATACGATGTGGTCGTGATAGGCACGCCGGTCTGGGCGGGTCGTGCATCGACGCCGGTTTCGACCTGGCTCGCGCGGCACGGGAGCGAACTGCGCGCGACCGCATTCTTCTGCACGATGGGCCAGCGCGGCGACCTGACAGCATTCGGGCAGATGCAGGCGCTGGCGCGGCAGACGCCGATCGAGACGTGCGCGATTTCCGGACGCGATATCGGTCGCGGCCTGGCCGCCGGGAAGCTCGCCCATTTCGCACGGTCGATCGCTCACCGGCTTGCCGACCGCGAACGGCGCATGAGCGCGTAACGGGCAACGTCACACGACCGGCGAAGTGCGTGCCGCGCTGACGTCGATGCCGGTCCCACGCCCTGGCCGAACCACGGGATCCCGGCGCCGAGCGACGCGACATACCGTGTCCAGCCCCCAAGGATTGTCTGCGAACCGCCACGCGCACACGAGCTCGGCGAGCGCATCGCGATCGAGCGGCTCGTCGAGCAACAACGATTGAAGAAAATGATTCGCAGTGCCGGATTGAACGAGATCGTGCCGCACCGGGTGAACGAAAAATTCCACATGAAAAACCGGGCAGCAATCCGGCCTGGTCTCGCGCCGCGAGCGCGTCGGTACCTCGATGGCATTGGGTCAGACGAATCAGCGACCGTTTCGATTGCTCGCGCGCCAGCAGGATGACCTGCATCAAGAACGATTGCCCGGCAGGAGCGAATATCGACGTTCTCGCATGTCGAACTCGACCACGATTGACATGCCGCGTGCCGTCTACGTCTTCACGTTCATGATACGGACATCAACATGCCCCTCTTGTTCACGAACACGTCGAATCGCCAGATCATTTCCCGTTCCGAAGCATCGGCACTGCCTGCAGTCGCGCCTCACCTGCAGCAGCCGATCGACGCCGATGGCGACCGGCTGCTGAGCCCCCACGAAATCGCGATCCTGATGGTGCTCGCCAGCGAGCCGATGCGCCCGCAGGGCGACCCCGCCGACTTGCGCTGCCTCGTCGATCGCGGTCTCGTTCGGCTGGATTCGGCGCCGCTTGCGGAAGCGGCTGCCCGCCTGTCGGCCGACGGCCGTCAGATGGTGTTGCGGCTCGCCACACGCGATCGCGCCAGGCGAGGGCGCAATGTCGACGTCACGATTGCGTGTCGCACGATCGCGGCGGAGGCCTCGGCCGGGATGGTGCACCACGCCGTGCGCTGACCTGTATCAATTCCACGCGGCGCCGCGGGAATTACCGTTGCTTTCATCGATTGCGAATCGGAGTCGATGGCCATGACTGGCGACAGCGAGCGGGACCCGTCGATCGACGTGGTGCGCATCGGCGTGAAAGCGTACAAACGCATCGTGACGTTGACCGGCCAGGTGGGCTCGCCGGGCGAACGGCGGCTTGCCTTCGATGCCGCATGGTCGGCGGCGGGCGTGCGCGACGTGGTCGATCAACTTACCGTTGCATGATGGTTCGGGCGGCGGCGGACATCGATCGATGTTCCGCCTCGCCCCGGCCGGGAGAACGAACATGAATGCCGCGATGCTCTGTACCCGCGATGTTGCCACGTGTTCGGCACAAGCAACCGTCGTCGAGGCGGCGGAAATGATGCGCGACGCGCACGCCGGCGATCTGATCGTCGTGCGCGAACAGGAGGGGCGATGCGTGCCGGTCGGTGTGGTGACCGATCGCGACATCGTGCTGACGGTGGTCAGCCCCGATGCGCAGGCCGGCTCGCTGTTCGTCGGTGACATCATGTCGGCGCCCGTCGCGACCGCGAACGTCGACGACGACATCTGGCTCCTCGCGAAGCGGATGCGCCAGCACGGCGTCCGTCGATTACCGGTCGTCGGCGGCGACGGCGAACTGGTCGGCATCGTCTCGCTCGACGATCTGCTGCGCGCGGCCGCGGCGCTGCTCGACGAGTTGCGGCTCGTGGCGGCCCGCCAGCCGTATTTCGAGGAGAAGCAGCGTGGCTGATCCGGTCGATTCCAGCTTCCGTCGCGCCGCGCATGGCGCAGCGGCGGTCTCGATGTCGGTGCGACGCGCCCTCCGGACGCGCGCGAATCCATGACACGCGGCCGGCACACCGACCCGCGCAACCGGATGCGCCGGTGGCTCGGCGCAATCGGTCTCTGCCTGCTGCTGTCGAGCGCGACGACGTGGCTCGGCGCGATCCACGACCATCCGGTGAGCACCGGTGTCGTGGCCGGCATGACCGCGCCGGAATGCGGGCGCGTGGGTGCTCGGCCGGCCGGGTCGATGCTGACGACACCGATCCCCGAACAGGACGTCTGCCTGCCGCTGTTCGTTTATCGCGCGTCGTATCCGGATGCCGCGAGCGACGTCGCGTCGTACCGCACATGGATCCTGCAGCAGCGGGTCGGCGAATTCTGGCAATTGTTCGGCTACGTGCTTCTGCTGTGGGCGGCGATCCTGGGCCTCGTCGCCGGCCCGATATGGCTCTTCAGGCGGCGGGCCGGAGATCGCCATCGCGGCTCGCGGCGTGGCGCGACTGATGATGGGAGCGGCATGCGCTCGCACGGCGAGGAAAGGGGTAATCATGACGATTTCCGGTGAATTGAACGAGGCGGACTGGACCGTGGCGATCGAAACGGTTGGCGTCGAGACCGGCGGGTACCGCTGCCGTGTCCACGTGACGGTCCGCTCGCCCGACTGCAAGTGCGAGCATGTGTTCCCGCATCACCGGGTATTCGCGACCGAACGCGAGGCAGCGCTGGAGGGGTTGCGAAGCGGAATGACGTGGGTCGAGATGAAGAAATCGGACACGTTCACGTACTGATGGACGGCGTTGCTTACCGTCATCTGCGCCGCATGCGAACCGGCGAGCACGGCATGACCTGAAGCCTCCGATTGCCGCGTCGCCGGCGTCCCGCCGGGCCGCGGGCATGCGTTGATCCCGGTCAAAGCTGCGCGGCGCGGCCTCAATACGATGGATCGCATCTCCGCGAAGAATGACGACCATGAACAGGCTCAGACGCGCATGCCGCTTGCTCGTCGTGTGCGCGGCCGCGTGCTGCGTGCCGACGCAGCCGGCACATGCGCAGCATGCGCGCCATGTGCCCCGCCACGATTTCCACGGCAGGGATTTCCACGGGCGGGACTTTCGCCATTTCGCGCCGAGGGAGCGTACGCGGTGGCAGCGCGGTCGATGGGTTCAGGACTGGCACGGCGGGCGCTACGCGTGGTGGTGGGTCGTCGACGGCTACTGGTACATCTATCCTGAACCGATGTATCCGTATCCGACCTACATTCCGCCTGCGATCGTCGTTCAGCGGCCGCCACCCACGCCGGCGCGGCTGCCGCCTGCGCGCGCGTGGTACTACTGCAACGACCCGCGCGGATACTATCCGTATGTCGCGTCGTGCAATGGCGTGTGGACCGCGGTTCCCTCGACCTCGGGCCCCGCGCCGCAATGACGGAAGCGACGCTTGTCGGTATCGCAGCGGCCGGCTACAGGCTGCACGAATGCGCGCGAGCGGCGCGGGAGGGCACATGATGAACGGATCCTGGCCGGACGCTGACGTCGACGACGTGCTGCTGACGGATTGGTATGAACTGACGATGATGCAGGCCGCGTTCGATGCCGGAATGAACGACACGGCCAGCTTCGAGTTCTTCGTACGGGCGCTGCCCGAGCATCGGGCATTCCTGATGGCGGCGGGACTGGCGTCCGTGCTCGACTATCTGGCGGGCCTGCGCTTTCCGGCTGCCGCCGTTGAACGACTGGCTGCGACCGGGCGCTTGCGCGCCGATTTCCTCGCGTCGCTCGCCGGCTTGCGCTTTACGGGTACGGTCGACGCGATGCCGGAAGGCACGGTGTTCTTCGCCGACGAACCGATCGTGCGGATCACGGCGCCGCTTCGCGAGGCGCAGTTCGTCGAGAGCCGCGTGATGAACCTGCTCCATTACGCGACGCTGGTTGCCAGCAAGGCCGCACGCGCCACGCTCGTCGCGCATGGCAGGTTGCTGGTCGACTTCGGCATGCGGCGCGCGCATGGCGCGGAGGCGGCGATGCTGTCCGCGCGGGCCAGCTACCTGGCGGGATTCTGCGGCACGGCGACGCTGCTCGCGGGGTTGCGCTACGACATTCCCGTGTACGGCACGATGGCGCATTCATACGTCCAGGCGCACGACGACGAAGCGCTCGCGTTCGAGCATTTCGCGCGATCGCAACCGGACAACGCGTTGCTGCTGATCGACACATACGATACGGAGCACGCGGCACACAAGGTCGTCGAACTGGCGCGGCGGCTTGCGCCCGACAACGTGCGCATCAAGGGCGTCCGGATCGACAGCGGCGATCTGGCGGCGCACGCTCGCAACGTGCGCGCGATTCTCGACCACGGCGGCCTGACGGACGCGACGATTTTCGCGAGCGGCAATCTCGACGAATTCCGGCTGCGGGAGCTCGTCCACCAGCATGCGCCGATCGACGGTTTCGGAATCGGCACGCAGATGAGCACGTCGGCGGACGCGCCGTGCCTCGACTGCGCGTACAAGCTCGTCGAGTATGCGGGCCGGGCGCGCTGCAAATGCTCGGAGGGCAAGGCGACGCTGCCCGGCCGCAAGCAGGTGTTTCGGCAATACGGCCCGGACGGACGAATCGCCGCCGACAGCCTCGGACTCGACGGCGAGCAACTCGACGGCACCCCGCTGTTGCAGCCCGTCATGATCGGAGGGGCACGACTCGCGGCCCCCACGCTCGGCGAGAGCCGCATTCACGCAATGCGCGAACTGTCCACGCTGCCCGATCCGATGCAGACGCTGGCGCCCGTCATGCCGCTGCAGCCGGCGATTTCTCCGGCGCTGGCGGCACTCGTCGCGCAGGAGAATGCGAGGCTGGACGCGCACGCGGGGCAGCAAGCGGCATGAACGACGCCCACATCCCGGCAGGCCGCGCGATCACGCTGAGCGACAAGGTGGCGGCGTTGCGCGAGCCTCGTTCGCTGAAAGGGCGTCGTTCCATGGCATGGCCACCTCGATTCATGCAGTCGTCGGGCGTCGCGAATCATGACGCGCTTTGACGTGTTCAACGGCGATGCGGACGGCATGTGTTCGCTTCAGCAGCTCCGGCTCGAGATGCCGGCCGAGTCGGTGCTCGTGACGGGCCCCAAGCGCGACATCGCGCTGCTCGCGCGCGTGCCGGCCGTCGGAGGCGACATCGTCACCGTCCTGGACGTTTCGCTCGACGCGAACCGCGCGGCACTCGATGCGCTGCTTGCGCGCGGGGTCGACGTCGACTATTTCGATCACCATATGCCCGGCGCCGTGCCCGCTCATCCGCACCTTCGCGCGCATATCGACACGGCGCCGGACACCTGTACGAGCGTCATCGTCGACCGGTATCTGGCGGGCCGGCAGCGCCTCTGGGCGGTGGTCGGCGCCTATGGCGACAATCTCGTCGTCGTGGCCGGCAGGCTCGCCGCCGCCTGCGGCCTGACGGATGCCGATGCCTACCGTCTGCAGGTGCTCGGCGAATCCGTCAACTACAACGGTTACGGCGATTACCCGGACGATCTCTTCATGGCACCGCTGGCCGTGTATGCGGCGGTGCGGCAATATGCGAACCCGCTCGAGTTCGCGAGTTCGCCCCTCGCGCGGCGGCTCGACGCCAACCGGCGACGCGATATCGCGCGTGCGGAGCGACAGCGCGCGAACATCGCGCTGCCGGGGGCGGACGTCTATATCCTCCCCGACGCGCGCTGGGCGCGTCGCGTGCGCGGCGTTTTCGCGAATCGGCTCGCGCGTGGTGACGCGGCGCGCGCTCACGCGGTGCTGACGTTGTCGCCCTTCGGTGGGTACACCGTCAGCGTTCGCGCGCCCGTCGCCGCACCGTACGGCGCCGATCGTCTTTGTCGCGCATTTCCGGAGGGCGGCGGCCGGGAAGGGGCGGCCGGCATCAACCGGCTCGCGCCGGAGCGCCTCGACGCGTTCGTCGAGGCGCTCGCGAACGCGTACCCCGCCGCGTGAGCCGACGCAGGCGCGCTCGTCGGTGCGGTACGGCGTGGCCGGAACGGGTGTCATCGGGATGCTCCTGAACGGTGGCCGTTGCGCGGCAGGACTCGCTGCAATCGTGGCGCCACGCATTGCAGGGCGGTTGACGCAGGTCAAGCGTGCCGGCCGTCCCGCCCGGGAAGATGAACCGCCATCATCGGCGGGAGAGGCGTCGTGGAGCACCATGCGGAGGTATTGCGGGGCGGGCGCTGGACGCTGCCCGTGCCGGGCTGGCGGGATCTCGCCGCGATGCTGATCGTGGTCGGTTTCCTGTTGCTGGCCGGCATCTCGGCGCACCAGATGGCCGGCCCGCTCGCGGTGGCGCATCCCCCGGCCATTTCGCTGTCGCCCATGGCGCTGCCCGGCTACACGCTGCGCACCGTCGCGCGCATGTTCGCGGCACTGCTCGCGTCGATCGTCTTCACGTTCGTCTACGCGACCGCGGCGGCGCGCAGCCGTCGCGCCGAGCGCGTGCTGATCCCGCTGCTCGACGTGTTGCAGTCGGTGCCGATCCTCGGCTACCTGTCGTTTACGGTGCTGTTCTTCCTGTCGTTGTTTCCCGGGCGGATCCTCGGCGCCGAGTGCGCAGCGATCTTCGCGATCTTCACCAGCCAGGCCTGGAACATGACGTTCAGCTTCTATCAGGCGCTACGCACGGTGCCGCTCGATCTCGACGAGGCCAGCCGCAGCTTCCGGCTGTCCGCGTGGCAGCGCTTCTGGCGCCTCGACGTGCCGTTCGCGATGCCGGGGCTCGTCTGGAACGCGATGATGTCGATGTCGGGCGGCTGGTTTTTCGTGGTCGCGTCCGAGGCGATCGCGGTCGGCAACCTGCACGTCGACCTGCCGGGCGTCGGCGCCTACGTCGCGCAGGCGATCGCGAATCGCGACCTCGCTGCCGTGGGCTGGGCGATCGTCGCGATGAGCGTCGCGATCGTCCTGTACGACCAGTTGCTGTTCAGGCCGCTGGTCGCATGGTCGGAACGGTTCCGCTATGGCGATGCCGCGCCCACGGTCGCGTCGCGCAGCTGGATGCTCGACCTGTTCCACCGGTCGCGATGGATCGGCCGTGCGGCCGGCCCGATCCGCGCGGTGCTGCGTCGAGCGGCGCGCGCGCGGCTGCACGGGTTCATGTCGGGATGGCGCGACCGGGTCGTGCTCCCGCGACACACGGGCGACGTGCTCTGGTTCGCCCTGTGCGGCGCGGGATGCGCGTATGCGGCGTACGAACTGTTCCGGCTCGGCCGCGCGACGCTCACCTGGGCGGACCTGCGCGTCGTCGCAACCGAAGGCGGGCTCACGTTCGTGCGCGTGACCGTGCTGGTCACGCTCGCGTCGGCGATTTGGGTGCCGATCGGCATTGCGATCGGACTCCGGCCGCGCGTGGCCGCTCGCATCCAGCCCGTCACGCAGTTCCTTGCCGCGTTCCCTGCGAACCTGCTGTTTCCGGTCGCGGTGTTCGCGATCGTGCGCCTGCGGCTCGAACCCGACATCTGGCTGTGCCCGCTGATGATATTGGGCGCGCAATGGTATGTCCTGTTCAACGTGATCGCCGGTGCGAGCGCGTTCCCGGCCGACCTGCGCGAAGCGGCCGCATGCTTCCGGGTGCGGCCGGCGACCTGGTGGCGACACGTCATGCTGCCGGGCGTCCTGCCGTACTTCGTGACGGGCGCGATTACCGCGTCGGGCGGCGCATGGAATGCGAGCATCGTCGCCGAGGCCGTGAGCTGGGGCAGCACGCGCCTGGACGCCGGCGGACTCGGCGCCTACATCGCGCGGATGACCGACGCCGGCGACTATCCGCGCATCGCGCTCGGCGTCGCCGTGATGTCGCTGCTCGTGATCGCGACCAATCGGCTCGTGTGGCGCCCGATGTACGCGTTCGCGGAGCGCCGCACGCGGCTCGATTGAGCCCTCCACCGATCATTTACTCACGGGAGACCCGTGTGCCGAACCTCAGCGAATACACGGAAGGAAATGTCGCGAGCGCGGCCGCACCGCCTTCGGACCCGGCGGCGGTCGTGCTCGAGATGCGGGCCGTATGCAAATCGTTCACGAAGCCGTCCGGCGAGCCGCTGCACGTGCTGGCCGATATCGATCTCGCGCTGCACGAAGGCGAGATCCTCGGGCTACTCGGCCGCTCCGGCTCGGGCAAGTCCACGCTGCTGAGGATCGCCGGCGGGCTCGTCAAGCCGTCGTCCGGCGCGGTGACGTATCGCGGTGCGCCGCTCGCCGGTCCGACCGACGGCATCGCGGTGGTGTTCCAGACCTTCGCGCTGTACCCGTGGCTGACCGTCATCGAAAACGTCGAGCTTGGCCTCGACGCGCTGGGTCTGGCGCCGAGCGACGCACGCGCCCGCGCGGCCGCTGCGATCGAGCTGATCGGGCTCGACGGGTTCGAATCGGCGTTTCCCCGCGAACTGTCGGGCGGCATGCGTCAGCGGGTCGGTTTCGCCCGCGCGCTCGTCAGCGAACCCGTGCTGATGTTGATGGACGAGCCGTTCTCGGCGCTCGACGTGCTGACCGCGGAAACGCTGCGCACGGATTTTCTCGACCTGTGGGACGCGCACCAGCTGTCGATCCGGTCGGTGCTGATGGTGACGCACAACATCGAGGAAGCCGTGCTGATGTGCGATCGCATCCTGGTGCTCGGCGCCGGTCCGGCGCACATCGAGGCGACGCTGAGCGTGCCGTTGCCGCGTCCGCGCAGTCGGCACGATCCGGCCGTTCAGGCGATCGTCGGCCGGATCTATGCGACGCTCACCGCACGCATCACCGACGCGGCGGCAGGCCGGGAAGCGACGGGCAGTGCGTTGGCCATGAAGCTGCCCGACGTGTCGAGCCACCATCTCGCGGGATTCATCGACACGCTCGCGGCCGCGCCATACGACGGTCATGCGGAGCTCGGCACGATTGCATCGGCGCTGGCGCTCCGGACCGACGCGCTGTATTCGACGGCGGCCGCGCTTCATCTGCTCGCGTTTGCCGAATGGCACGACCGGAGCATCCGGCTGAGTGCCGCGGGCCACGTGTTCGCGCAAAGCGACGACGATGCCCGGCGGTGTCTGTTTCGCGAGCATGTCGTCCGGTTCGTGCCGCTCGCCGAACATATCGACGAAGTGCTGGGCGAACGCGAAGGGCACCGCGCGCCGCGCGCGCGTTTCGAGCTCGAACTCGAGGATCATCTCGATCCGCGCAGCGCGGAGCAGGCGCTGCGGGTCGTGACCGACTGGGGCCGCTACGCAGGACTGTTCGACTACGACGACCATACCCGCACGTTCGGCCGCTGACCATTCGGGGCGCATGTCGATCGCGTGCTTGATCGGCATCAAGCGTCGCGCGGCGGGGCGTGCGACGCTGGACGAACCGTCGACGCAACCGCGTCGATCCGGCAGACACGCTCCGCAACTCGACGTCAATGACCGTTCACGGGAGGACTGACCATGAACTGGCTTTCCGAATACTTCGCCCAGCGCACGAGCCCGCTGTCGCTTTCGCTCTGGGCTCATCCGCCGCTCGCGCTTGGGCCCGACGGCCCGATCTGTCGCGAGCCTTACCGTTTGCCGTACCCGGGGGTGGAACTCGTGTTCACGCCGGCGGAAGCGGTCGAGCGTGGCGGGAAGATCTACACGCTGCCGGCGCGCTATGACTCCAGGGGGCTGCTTGCCGCGCGCAGCACGGCGCACGACGACGCCGCGTCGTTCTTCCACGAGGTAACGATTTTTGCGCCGTCGCAGTTCAATCGCGACTTCGTCGTGACGGTCAACGGCGAATTCTCCTTCGTGCCGTCGTTCTGGCAGGACGGATCGCCCGGTTTCTCGGGCGTCTGCGTGCCCGCTGCGAGCGGTCGCGCGACAGGCGAGAGAACCGGCCCGCCGTGGCTGTTCCAGGGATATCTCAGCATCTAGCGACCGTGCCCGCCATCGGCGGGACCAGGTGTCACGCGCGCTCGTCCGCGCGTGTTCGCCAGAAGGCGAGGCACACGAGGGCGCCGAGCATTCCGCCGAGATGGGCGAAATGCGCGACGCCGCTCGTGTCGCCGCTGAGGCCGGACAGCAATTCGGTCAACGCATAACCGGTCGCGAAGAGCCATGCTGGCATCGGCACCGGCGGAAACAGCAGCACGACGCGCCGTTTCGGAAACAGCACGGCATAAGCGATCAACGCGCCGAAAACGCCGGCCGACGCACCGACGGTCGGTGCGTCGCTGGGCGGCAGCGCCCGGATCACCGCGAGCTGCGTGATCGCGCCGGCCAGCACGCTCGCCAGATAGAGCGCGAGAAAGCGCGCGCGCCCGAGCACGCGTTCGACGTCGCGTCCGAACATGTAGAGCCCGAACATGTTGAACGCGATATGGGCGAGGCTGGCATGCAGCACGCTGTAGGTCAGCAACTGCCAGACGTGGAAATCCGGTGTCGCCGGCGCGCCCGGTCGTGCGGGCGGCCATAGCGCGAACAGGTCGATGAGCACCGGCCAGCCGCTCGCCTCGGCGATGAACACGGCGAAGTTCACCAGAATCAATGCGTAGGTCATGGCGACGGAATCCGCGGGACGGATGTGGCGTTGCCGGCCGGCGGTGCGGCCGGAATCGAATTTCACGACATACCGTCACGTTAGCGGTGGCACGTGCGTGGCCGTTGAGACAGATCATGGACGGTCGCCGCGTTGCCGTCCGCGCGTTGTCGGCAACGACGGCGAGCAGCAGGTTGACGTGCGTCAACCCTGCCCGGGGCGCCGCGCTTACCCTGAACTCGGGAAACATGCGTCGCCGCAGGGCGCTGCGCATGCGTATCGTCCACGCGAAGGGCAACGGGAGCTTCATCATGCACATCGGAAGAATCAGTACCCAACCGGTCGAATCGTGCACGGTCGACTGCAGTGCGTTTGAACTCGCCGATCGCATGCGGCACGCGCATGTCGGCGACATCGTCGTGATCGAGTACCGCAACGGCGAAGCCATTCCGATCGGCCTGGTGACCGACCGCGACCTGGTGATCGAGGTGATGGCCCGCGGCGACGATCCGGGCGACGTGACGGCCGGCCAGATCATGTCGCGGGGCCTCGTCGTCGTGTCCGACACCGACGAGATCGGCGTCGCGCTCGAGGAGATGCGCCGCTCGGGCATTCGGAGACTGCCGGTCGTCGACGATGCAGGGCGCCTCGCCGGCATCGTGACGCTGGACGATATCGTCGAGCATCTCGCGGGGTTGCTCGGCGGCGTCGTGGAAGTCGGCAAGCTGCAGCAGATCGAGGAGCAGCGTTTCCGCGCGTGACGTTGCGGGGCCGGCGTCCGGCGCGGCGGCCCGCTTGCTTGAGGCATGCGCCCCGCGTGCTTACGTGCGCAGCGTGGCGAGCAACGGCGCCCAGAATGCGCGGCTTTCGTACGCCGAGGCATCGCAATCGGTGTCGAAACGAATCGCGATTGCCAATTCGGCTTCGGTCAGCGGGTCGGCATGCT
This sequence comes from Burkholderia sp. BCC1640, assembly GCF_902833125.1. Lineage (NCBI taxonomy): Bacteria > Pseudomonadati > Pseudomonadota > Betaproteobacteria > Burkholderiales > Burkholderiaceae > Burkholderia > Burkholderia sp. BCC1640. The sequence goes on from NZ_CADFEF010000012.1 coordinate 120,488, forward strand.
CGATCTGTCGGGCCAGTACGGCGGTGTCGGCATCGGAGGCATCGCGTCCGTGCGCCGCGCGGGCCGCGACACGCCGGGCGAGCGTTGCCGGACTCGCGGTGAAATCGAGCATCGCAACGCGTACGTCGAGCCGTGCGGCGAGGGCGATGAACGCCGTCCGGTTGTGCTGGCGCAGGAACGTCGCATCGACGATCGCCGTGTAGCCGCTGTCGAGAACCACGCGAGCCTCCGAAAGCAGCCGTTCGTAGATCTCGTCGATCGCGGTGTCCGAATAGGCGCCGGGGGACAGGCGGGTGTCGGTCGATGCACCGGCCAGGCGCTTGCGCTCGACGTCGCTGGACAACCGGATCGCGCCGAGTTGCGCGGCCAGCGCATGGCTGGCCACCGATTTGCCCGACCCGGAAACCCCGTGACACAGGAGCAGCGCCGGCGGCGCATCGCGTCGCGCATCGGCCATCGCCGACGCAACGCGCAGATAGCCGGCGCGCGCCGCTTCGTCGCCGCGCAGCCGGGCGGTCAGCGCGCGCACCAGCGCACGGTAGACGAAGTAGCACGGCAGCACGCCCAGTGCCGCATGGTCGCCCGTGCGTGCCAGCCAGCCGGAAAGGAGGCGGTGGGCGCAATCCGCGCGTCCGTGAGCGGAGAAATCCATCAGCGCGAACGCGAGATCGCTCGCCACGTCGATCCAGCGCAGCGCGTCGTCGAATTCGATGCAGTCGAACATCAGGATCCGGTTCCGCCAGCGCACGATGTTCTCGAGATGCAGGTCGCCGTGACATGCGCGCACGAAACCGCGCGCATGCCGATCGGCGAGCAACGGTGCGATGCGGGCCAGTTCGGCTTCGTACCATGCGCTCAGCGCGGCTTCGTCCGGCACCGTGACGTCGAGCGTGTCGAGCAAGGGGCGGCACTGGGCCGCGACGCTCGCCGCGCTGCCGGAATGGCCGCGTGGCGCCCGGCGCGGCGCGTGCAGATGATGGTGGGCCAGCGTATCGGCGAGGGCATCCGCATCCGCCAGACCGTCGTCGCGCGATGCGCTGCGAACCGACAACATCGCCTGCGCGTCGAACCGGCGCATGCGCACCACATACTCGCCCGGGACCGTCTGCTGCCGGCGCCGGCGCCCGCCGGTCGGCACCGGTGCGGCGAACGCGCATCGCCGGCCGTGCGCGACGAGCGGCCAGACACCCAGGTACAGCGGGCCGGCGAACGGCCGATTGAGCGTGCATTCCGCGAGCGCGCAGCGCCGCCGCTCTTCAGGCCGCATCAGATCGACGAAGGCGAAGTGCACCGGCTTGATGCGCTTGTACGCATAGCGCCCGGCCAGATAAACGACGGACAGATGGGTTTCGATCCGCTCGATCCGGCCCGCGGGGTGGGGATAGATGGCGGGTCGGCGCATTGCGCGATCGAATTGCGTCGACTTTCGTCGTGCATTTCCGCGATGCAGCGCGAACGGGACATGCGGCGCTCGGGACATGATGAACGGATCGGTTATACGGGGCGCGCATACGTGTTGCCGCCCCCGCTGGAGTGGGTTCCAAACGAGCATCGGGCAATGGCACGTTCTCGCTAGCTCGATGTCACCGGATCGGGTTGACCGGCCAAGGATCGCCGATTCGACGCCCTCTATTGCAGCCGACCCACGCATGTTTCCACTTGATGTCCGTCAAGCAGGCGCCCTGGGGGGCGGCCGATCGTCGACGGCCACGCTTGCCGTGTGAAGTCTCCGCGCCGTGCAGACGGCAAGCCGTGCGGCCCGGCACGCGGTACGGACATGCAGTTGGCATGCTAGCCGATGTTCAGTCGGCGGCCGGCAAAAACCTTCAGTTGATCCACGACGAGCGCGAAACCCGATGCCGCCACGGCGACGCCGACGATCCACTGTAGCGGGAGCGCGGTCACCAGGGTGCCGGACAAGGCGAGCGCACAGACGATCGCGACGTCGACGACGGAAGAAATCAGCAGCCAGCGGCTCGGCATCGAACTCCAGACACGCTTGCGCGACCGGAGCACGTAGATCATCGCTTGATTGCCGAATGCAATCGCCAGGAAACCGAGCGTCAGGATGGACGAGGGCGCCAGATGGCCCTCGAATGCGCCGAAGGCAATCACGCAAGCCGAAAACGCGAGCTTGCCGAAACCGAAGAGCGTTGCGGCAAGAACGATGCGTGGCATGTTCCAGCGCTGCGGGGCTTGCGCAGGCTCCGCGCGATCGGTCGTCAGCGACATCGTCAGGAAGTCGTTCGTGACCAGCAGGATGATCATGATCATCGGCGTGATCAACGGTCGGTGCAAAGTGATGAGGCCGACCGTCAACAACAATACGATCTCGATCTTTTTGACGAGCATGTTCAGCGTATAGGTGAGCAGTCGCCGGAACGCCATTCTCCCTTCGCTGACGGCCGCGACGACTCCCGACAGTCCGGGTTCCGTGAGAACGATCGCGGCGGCGGCCTTCGCGGCATCGCTGGCGTTCGACACGGCTATGCCCACTTGGGCCTGGCGCAATGCGGGCGCATCGTTGACGCCGTCGCCGCACATGCCGACCACGTGACCGGCTCCCTGCAGTGCCTGGACGAGGCGGTACTTGTCCTCGGGCATCACGCGCGCGAATACGTCGAATCGCGCCAGCTTCGCTCCATCGAAACCATTGTCGCGTGGGTACGGCGTCGGCCGCAGGCCGATGTCGTGCGCGATGGCGGCAGCCGTCGCGGCCGAGTCGCCCGTTACCATGATCGTGCGCACGCCGAGCGCGCGGAGCGACTCGATCAGCGTCGCGGCATCCGCGCGCGGCGGATCGGTGAGTGCGATGAGTCCGGCCAGGCTGCGCCGGCCGTCCGCCGTCTCCACCCCGACCGCGATGATGCGCCGTCCGTCGCGCGCGAGGGCGTCTGAGTTCGCGCGCACGTCGGAATTGCACTCCATGATCCGTTCGAGCGCCTGCAACGCGCCTTTTACGACATGCATCGGTCTTCCGTCGGCGTCTTGCACGAACGCTTGCGACATCTTCGTGTCGGGGTCGAACGGCACGCGTCGAACCGTTCGGTCCGGACACGGTTCGCCGCCTCGCATGGCCACCGCGCGAAGGATCGCGGCATCGAGCGGATCGTCTCCGGCCGGTTCGCAAGTGAGTGCCGCGAGGTCCAACAGCTGTTCCGGTGTGTAACCGGGCTGAGGCGCGACTTCGGTGACTTCCGCCGCGTTCCGTGTGAGCGTGCCGGTCTTGTCGGAGCACAGCACGTCCATGGCCGCGGCCTCGTGAACGGCCGACAGGCGTGTCGGCAACGCACCGCGCCGACTGAGCGAAAGCGCGCTGAGTGCGGCGGACAGGGTAAAGGTCGCGGGCAATGCCACGGGAACGGTCGCGAGCAGCATCGTGAGCGCGAGGCGGAGCAACTCGCCGGAGGAGAAACCAAGATAACGGGCATAGCCGAGCGCGACGAGCGCGATAGCGCCATTGATCATCCCGAGATATCTGACCGCCGCGAGCACCGCATGCTGTTCGGTGCTCGGGGCATGGGCGATGCGCACCAGTTCGACGGTTCGACCGAAATAGGTCCGCGTGCCCGTTGCCGTGACGATGCCGAGCGCATGACCGCGCTTCACGATCGAACCCGAGTGGACCAGCGATCCAGCGGGGACGTCCACCAGCGTCGACTCGCCTGTCAACATCGCCTGGTCGACCGTAGCGAAGCCGTTCGTTACGTGTACGTCCGCCGGGACGACCGCTCCGATCGGCAGCTCGATGGCATCGTCCGGCACGAGATCGGCGGCCGGAACGCGGATCCAGCGGCCGTCGCGACGGACCCGGGCCGTCGGTTCGAGTTGTTTGCGCAGCACCGAGAGCGCGGTTGCCGCGCGCTGCTCCTGTATCAGGGACAGTACGACGTTGAATGCGAGCAGAACGGTAATCACTGCTGCTTCGATATACGCGCCGATGGCGAGCTGAAGGACGATCGAGGCTTCAAGCAACCACGGTACCGGCGCCCATAGTTTGGTCAGTAACACCCGAGTGAACGAAGGTGTCGTTTCCCTGACCGTATTGGGTCCGAATTCGGCCTTGCGCGAGCGGGCTTCTGCGCTCGACAGGCCGGGCGGTGCTGCGAGTTCCGACGACGCGTGCGCCGTCTGGCGCGTCGATTCCGCAGGAGCCGTGTTGACGGGGGCTGACATAGTGCAGTAACCGGATGGATGGCGCCACGTGGACGCGGGTGACGAGGGCGGCCCACCCGGGCCGCGAGTGGTGTTCCCGTTGCTTGTCTGTGATGACGCTATCGCACGCCGATTCGTCGGTGTTGACGCCGGTCAACGGCATCGATGCAGCGAGCACCGCTTTTTCGGCGGCTGCACCGGCGCGGTCGGCATCGGCGCGCCGCCGCTCGCTGCGCAGGCGCGATTGACACACGTCAACCGCGTTCGCTGGAGTGGCAATACAGTTGAACTCAGCGCTTGCGCAATGTGGCGCGCGGCTGCATGCGGGATGCAGCATACCGGTCGCGATACCGTCGGCTTGACGCCGAGCGCGATCATGCCCTTCCGTTGCGAGCGGAACTCTCGGCCTCACGAGGCATTGGCGATGAAACGACGGTTGTTGATGGTTGGCGTGCTGCTTGCGTCGGGTGCGTGTGCAGGACCGGACCGGCTCGCGGCCTTCAGGTCGACGGAGACGCAACTTCTTGCGATGCGTCAGGCCGCATCGCTGCAATGTTCGACACCGTCCGAATGCGACCGGGCATGGAGCCGCACGCGGCGCTACGTCCAGGATCATTCGTCGACCCGGATCACGCGATTCGGCACGGACCGGATCGAAACGGCGCAGCCGTATCTGGCCGGAGAAGTCTATCTGTGGGCGTCACGCGCGGAATCGGGTGGCGGTGGCTCCGTGATCCGGCTCAAGGCGATGTGCAAGGGCATGTACGACAGCAACGGCGGCCCGGGATGGCAATACGACGTGTGCGCCCGGAAGATCCTCGATATCGAGCAAGGTTTCCGGTCGGACGAGAAGTCGCCGGGCTAGCGGCGGATGTGGGCCAGCGGCCGGCAGCTTCTTCTCGCGCCGGTTTCGTAGCGGCCCCGAACCGTTGACTTCGGTCAACGCCTGCTCGCGGCAAGCACCGATGATGGAAGCGAATCCAACGCCGCCGGCGCGTCGGTTCATCAGCGAGGTTCGCATGTACACGAATATCATGGTTGCCACGGACGGCAGTCCTTCGGCGAATCGGGCGCTCGACGAAGGTCTCAGGATGGCCAGGTTATGCGGCGCGCGCCTGTTTGCCGTGTTCGTCGTCGACAAATCCACGCTGTTCGTCTACGGCGGCCGCATGGAGCCGGAAGCCTTGCTCGACGAAATCCGGCGGCATGGCGCCGCGATCCTCCGAGACGCCGACCGGACGATCTCGCGCGCGGCCGTCAACGGCGAGACGGAAGTCATCGAGACCGAATTCGGCCAGGACGTCGCGGAGCGCCTGCAGCGCTACGTCGTCGATCATGCGATCGATCTGGCCGTGATCGGCACGCACGGTCGGCGCGGTGTCCGGCGGCTGGTGCTCGGCAGCGTCGCCGAACGTTTCCTTCGCGCATCGAGTTGCCCGGTCCTGCTCGTGCGCGGCGAGGATACCTCACCCGCCACGGTCGCGGTGGCCTAGTGTCGCTGCCGGCCAGTGCGCCATCCGCCCAGGTGATCATCATGCAGATATCGTTTCCTTCCGAACATCCGACGTATTGCGACCTCGATTCCGCGCTGAGCTTTCCGGCGCTCGTCGAAGGGCGCCGCGTGCGCTGCGCGATCACATCGGCGGCGCTGGAAGATCACTTCCGCGCGGCGTCGCCTCGCGAGCAGGATCTCGTCGACGCCTTCGCGCGCCATCGTCCCGCCATCGAGCGCGCGGCCCGCTCCCTGCTCGAGGAAATCGGCGGACGGCCGATCCTGCTGCACAGCGGCCATTTCCGGTTCTGTACGTGATCGGCCGCCGCCCTTGACGCGCATCAAGCGCGTACCGGGGCGTGCGGGTACGCTGGATTCCTAAAGATCATTCGTCCCATGCGCGGCATGTGGTGTCGCGCCATCCGATCTTCATTGCGGCCGATGCTGTCGGGACGAAAGCGCCGGTCGTCTGTCACAGTATGAGGAGTACGAACCATGAGCAACATGACGCGTTACGATCCGTTTTCGATCGAACCCGTATCCGACCTGTTCCAGGGGCTGTTCAGGCCGCTGCGCGGCATGGCGCTGGCAGACGAGCCCGATCTTGCGTCGATGAAGATCGACGTCACCGAAAACGACAAGGCGTACACCGTCAATGCGGAACTGCCGGGCGTCGCAAAGGACGACATCGACGTCCAGGTGACGGGGAACACCGTCTCGATCAACGCGAAGATCGAGCGCAAAAGCGAACAGAAGGACGGCGAGCGCGTGATCCGGCGCGAGCGCTACAGCGGTGCGATCAGCCGTTCGTTCTCGCTGTCTGGCGACATCGACGATGCCGGCGCGACGGCGACGTATCAGGATGGCGTGCTGTCGCTGACGCTGCCGAAGAAGGCGCCGGTCGGGCAGAAGAAACTCACGATCAGCTGATCGGACGGCGGGCAACGGGCGATGCAGGCACGCATCGCCCATCGGGAGGATCCGGCGCGCGGAGCGATCCGCGCGCCATGTCGTTGGCGCGATCGAATCTGCGCGTCACGCATGCGACGGCGTACTGCCGGGCCGATAACCGACCGTCTGCGCGAGGATCGGCAGTTCGTCCTCGTTCAGTCGCAACGCGTCGGCGAGCGTGCGGTGATTGATCCAGCCGCGCACGACCGTTCCGAGGCCGACCGCCGCGCAGTACAGCGAGACGTTCTGCGCGATGGCGCCGGCCGCGATCGCCGAGAACACGTCACGCTGCGGCGGCGGCATGTCGAGTATCGCGGCCGTCCGGACGACGTAGACGAGATCCAGCGGCGCGCGGCCGACGAAATCCTGATAGCCCGTGAGGTTGCGCGCATCGACCGCGTGTTTCAGCACGAGCCGGTGCGCGGGCGCATCGTAGCGATAGACGCCGTAGGGCAGCGCGACGTAGATGTCGATTTCATTGAATGCGTGCGCGGACGGCGCCGTCCGGCCGCCGCTCGCCGGGCGGTTGATGCCGTCCGCCGCCCACAGCATCGTGCCGAGGGTCATTGGCGGGAGCGGTGTGGCGGCGAATTCGCGGGAGCTCATTCGGGTCGCCAGCGCCGCCATCAGCGGCACGTCGTTGTCGAGCATCGGGCGCGGCAGGTCGACGATCGCCGGCGACTCGCCCTCGGGCGATGCCGGCTGCATCACGGGCGCCGGCGAATAGGTCAACAGCTGCTGTTCGGTCATTCGAGTCTCCTTGAAGCGTGATTGCGCGTGCCTGGAACGTCGCGCATCGGCGATTTCACGATAAGACGGCCGGGCCGTCGCGGCTTGACTTCCGTCAAGCGGCGCACCGGCCGGCCACGACGGGCGGCGCGCGGCATCCGTTGACCTGCATCAGCGCCCGGGCGCCGCGCTTGTGCAAATCTGGCTACGTGCGGCGGACAGGCACGCCGCGGCTCACAGGAGAGCAGACGATGAAAACCGACAAGCAGTTGAAGCAGGATGTCCAGGACGAACTGGAGTCCGACCCGTCGATCGATTCGACGCGCATCGGCGTCGAGGTGACCGACCGGATCGTGACGCTTTCGGGGCACCCGCCGAGCTACGCGGAGAAGCTGGCGATCGAGCGCGCGGCGAACCGCGTGGCCGGTGTCAAGGCGCTCGTCGTGGACATGACCGTGCATCTGCCGGACGACGACGTGCGCACCGACGAGGACATCGCCAAAGCGGTGCGCTCGGTGCTGCACTGGACGGTCGGGCTGCATGACGACGCGGTCAAGGTGCAGGTCGAACGCGGCTGGATCACGTTGTCCGGCAAGGTCGACTGGGCGTACCAGAGCCACCTGGCCGTGCGCGCGATCTCGCAGATGCGCAGCGTGACGGGCGTGACCGACCACATCGCGGTGCAGGGGACGGTCGGTGCGGACGACATCGGCGGGAACATCAAGCGCGCGATCATGCGTCACGCGGAGCGCGAGGCGAAGCACATCGCGATCGACGTGCACGACGGCACCGTGCGGCTGTCCGGCAAGGTCGGCTCGTTCTCCGAGCGCAAGGCCGTGCGCGGTGCCGCGTGGTCCGCGCGCGGCGTGCGTGCCGTCGTCGACGACCTGGTGGTCGAGTAAGTCCGGCAGCCGGATGGGCAGTCCACGGCGAACCAGGAGGGCAATCGGATGACAGTTTCGGGTGAACTTCACGAAGCGGACTGGTCGGTCGCGATCGAAACGGTCGCGGCCGAATCCGGCGGCTTCCGCTGCCGGATCCACGTCACGCTCAAATCGCCGGACGGCATTTGCGAGCGGACGTTCGAGCACGGCAGGACGCATCCAACCGAGCGCGAAGCCGCGATCGACGCACTGCGCGCCGGGATGACGTGGATCGAGATGAAGAAGTCGAATACCTTCACGGTCTGAACCGGTTGACGGGGCAGACCGACGAAGGCGTCGGTCCCGTCGCGCAATGCGCGGTACGGCGATCCCCGCGCCGATGCGTGCCGCGGTCGTCTACCGCGTCTTGTGCGAGACGCGCCAACGCCGCGCACGCTTTTTCTTGCACGCACGCGCATGTTGTTCCGGCCGCCGGACGTGACGGGCAACCGCGTCGGTCACGGTCGGAAAGAAGCTGGCCGCGCCGAACACGTCGAACAAACCGTAGGCGCGCAGGCGATCCTTCACCGGCCCCTTCATCTCCGCGAAATTCATCGCGATGCCGCGCTCCCCAAGCTCCTCGTGCAGCGCCACGAGCCGATCCGCGGCGCTGACGTCGATGTCGGTGACGGGCTCGGCGGCGACCACGATGCGCGTGACCGGGCCCGCCGCTCGTGCGATCGCGGCGTCCAGATGCTCGCAGAAGATCTCGACGTTCGCATAGAAGAGCGGCGCATCCCAGCGAAACAGCACGAGCCCCGGTGTTTGTTCGGCTTCGGGATGCCGCGCGACGTCGTGATAGCCGCGCACGCCCGTCAGCCGGCCCAGCACCGCGTCGTACGGGTGCCAGGCCCGCCAGACGAACGACAGCAGCGACAGCGCGCTGGCCAGCAGGATGCCGGGCACGACGCCCATTGCGATCACGCCGGCGAAACACAGCATCGAAATCAGGCATTCGCCGCGGCGCATCCGGTATAGCCGCACGACACCGCGCACGTCGGCGATGCCGAACGCCGCATAGATCACGACCGCGGCCAGTGCCGTGCGCGGGACGAACGTGAGCAGCATCGGCGCGGCAACGAGCAGAATCGCGATGCACGCGGCCGCGACGACATTCGTGACCTGGCTTTGCGCGCCCGCGGCGATCGCGACCGGCGTGCGGGACGCGCTGCTGCTGACCGCGCAGCCCTGCGTCACGCCGGCGAGCAGATTGGCCGCGCCCAGTGCGATCAGTTCCTGGTTGCGGTCCGGCGCGTCGCCCGCCCGTGCGGAAAGCGCGCGCGACAGCATGCTGATGTCGGCGAACGACACCAGCGCCACCGCGATCGCGCCGGATGCGAGTGCGCCCACGTCGGCCAGCGAGACGGCCGGCAAGCGCGGAACAGGCAAGCCGGCCGGCAACGCGCCGACCGTCGCGACGCCGTGCAACGGCGACAGGCGAGCGACGAGCGTGGCCGCCAGCACGGCGATCAATATCGCGGGCCAGCGCGGCGTCACGCGTTTGATCAGGAATATGGACGCCAGCACCGCGACGCCGAGCAGACCGGCCGCGATCGAAAAACGGCCGTCGACGAAGGCATGCGTGATGCGCGTCACGCTGGAAAACACGTCGCTGCCCGACACCGGCATACCGAACAGTTCGGGCAGTCGCCCGACCACGAGCGCGATCGCGATGCCGTTCAGGTAACCGTACTGGATCGGGCGCGACAGCAAATCGGTGACGAAGCCGAGGCCAAGCGCGCCGAGCAGGATGCAGATCGCGCCGGCGGACAGCGCCAGCGCGCCGGAAAGCGCGATTGCGCGCTGCGGATCATGGGCGGCGAGCGGGGCGATGGCGCCCGCGATCAGGGCCGCCAGCGCGGAATCCGGGCCGAGAACGAGGACCCGGCTCGGGCCGAGCAGCGCATAGGCGAGCAATGCAGCGATCGACGCATAGAGGCCCGTGATGGCGGGCAATCCGGCTGCCTGCGCATAACTCATGCCGACCGGCACCAGGATGGCCGAAAGCGCGATCCCCGCGTACAGGTCGCGAGAAAGCCAGGCACGCCGGTAGTGCGCGAGCAGCGCGACGCCCGGGAGCATGCGGACGATCCGTCCGGATAGCGGGCGGTTCATCGCGGCTTCATCGCTGAAAGGTCGGGGTGAAAGGGTTGCCGTGCCCCGACAGGCAGGCGCTCATCGGAATGTGACTGCCCCCGCATGGACGCGCGAAACCGCGCAGCGACAGGGGCCGTCGCGCCGGCGACGGCTACCGAGGCTCGACGCCACGACGCCCGGCATCACGCGACCTTGACCGTGGAAAGCTGCAACGCCTGGGCGAAGCGGGCCAGCGTGGCGATCGATCCGGTGACGCTTTCGTACCGCTCGCGCCCGATCTGCCCGTCGAGTATCACCAGCATGCCGGCGTCTCGGGCGAGCGCGACGAGTGCCAGCGTGTCGAGCGCGGCGGGGTCGGACGTGTCGGATGTGGCGGCCCGCATCCCCGAATCGGAACGATAGTCGGCGTGTGACATGACGTCTCTCCTGGTTGTTGTGCGATCGGTGTGCCGGTGGGCCGGTATCCGTGATTCCAGTATCGTTGCCGCGCGCCCCCGATTCAATCAGCCGGTCCCGAAGTCGCGGTAGGAATCGCGCCCGCTTCGTCGGCGGATTCCTACACCGTGCGTGGCTTCGCCGGCTCCTTGCAGCGTGCCGGCGCGCGTTCCCGGCGCCGCGCGTACCAGCTTCCGATCGCGTGCCAGATCGCCGCGGCCGATTCGCAATACGTGAACAGTTCCAGATCGCGGCGGTCGATCATCCCTTCGTCCGCGAGAAACGCCAGGTCGACCGCGCGGCGCCAGTACGCCTCGCCGACGAGGATGACCGGCAGCGGCGCGATCTTGCGCGTTTGCAGCAGGGTCAGCACCTCGAACAACTCGTCGAACGTGCCGTAGCCGCCGGGGAAGAAGACGGCCGCTTTCGCGCGTTCGAGCAGATGCAGCTTGCGGATCGCGAAATAGTGGAACCGGAAGTGGAGATCCGGCGTGATGTACGGATTTGGCGCCTGTTCGCGCGGCAGCTCGATATTGAAGCCGATGCTCGGGGCGCCGCGCTCGTAGGCGCCGCGGTTGGCGGCTTCCATGATGCCGGGGCCGCCGCCGGTGACGATGGCGAGCCGCGCGGTGCGCGTGCACCGGTCGGCATGGGCGACGATGCGCCCGAACTCGCGCGCGACGCGGTAATACACGCTGTATTCGACGAGCCGGCTGGCAATCGTGACGGCGCGCCGCCGGCTCGGGTCGTACGGACGCTCCGCGAGCAGGCGATTCGCTTCGTCCAGCCGCGCGTTGGCGACCGATGGCGCGACGATACGCGTGCTGCCGTAGATCACGACCGCATGGCCGATCCGCTCGTTCTGCAGGCGCTCCTCAGCTTTCCAGTAATCGAATTGCAGCCGGATGCCGCGCATGCCGGAACCCCGCAGAAGGGCCGCATCGTCGTCGGCCGGGGCGCGGTTCGGGCTTTGGGTGACGCGCCGCGCGCGTAGCCGTTTGCCGCGCGCCTTCGCGATCGTCGCGACGGGGGCGGGACGGCGGCGTGCGGCGCCTTTTGCCGTGCCGGCGGAAGCGCGTTTGACGGGTGTCGACATCAATGGAAGCGCCGCGCGACGGTCACTGGCTCAACACCCATTGCACGAGCAGATGCGCGTCGTCGCGAGACAGCGGCCCGCCGCGATCGATGGCCGACGGCATCGGCGTGTCGCCCCAGTGCACGCGGCCGCCGACGCGCAGCTTGCGCTCCAGCTCCGCGGCGGCACGCGGATCGCCGCGATAGCGCTCGGCGATCTCGTGAAACGACGGCCCGAGGAACGTCATGTCCGGCGTATGACAGAACATGCAGTGCTGCGCGTTGACGAGTTCGGTCGGCTCGGGCACGGTCGTCTGCGCGGCGGCCGTGCCGGCTGTCAGCGCAATCGCGCAGAGGGCGGCGCAACGCATGATGCTCATGTTCGTTTCCTTGTCGAGATCAGGAGAAGGAGACCACTTCGTCGAGCGGGCGTCGCGGCGAATGCAGCGTGTGCGGACCGCGCCCGACGCGCAGCAGCAACTGCGGCTCGCCGCGCAGCCCGATCATGTGGCGCAAATGGGCACGCAACCCGGCCGTCTCGATCGGCTGGTTCAGGTACGACGCGGTGTAGCCCGCGCGCGTCGCGACGAGCAGGATGCGCTCCAGCGCCTGGCCGGCGGCGAGCCACGCTTCGCGATCGTCGCGCACGGTCGCGATGCACACGATCAACGGCGATGCGCCGACGAGTTGGTGATGCAGCGCGGCCAGCCCGTTGCCGAGATCGAAGGTCCGTACCGCCATCGTCACGACGGGTGCGGCGAAGTCCAGCAACGTCGGCACGCCGGCCGCGAAGGCGGGCATGCCGTCGACATGCCGGCGCGGATCGATCCAGCTTGCCAGTTCGCGCCGGAAGCGCGGGTCCGAGAACTGCTGGCGGTCGGCCTCGGCGACCAGCTCCGCGACACGTGCGCGATGCGCGATCGAGTCGACGCACGCGACGTCGGCGCCTTCCGCGACGCCGGCCGCGATCAGTTCATGCTGGATTTCCTCGGGCACGGCCGTCGATTCGAACGGGGCGCGCGTCGTGACGCGGTCCGGAATCGCATCGAACAGCGCGCCGAGCGACGCATCGGAATAGCCGTCGTCGCAGACCCGGACCGTCGCAAGGAGATCGGGGTCGACTTCGGAAGGAAACGTGCTGATCGTGTGCGCGAGCCCGGCGTGATCGAGCGCGACGCGCAGGTTGAGCAACGCTGCGCCGCAGCTGATGATCAGTTCGCGATCGAACGGATCGACCACGGGCAACGCGCGAACGCGGTCCGCGCACACGGAAATCGTGGCGCCGTTGACCAGGAAGCGCCACGGCTGGGAATTGTGGCTGGACGGAGCCAGCACCGCGTAGCCCAGCAACTCCCTCAACTGCTGGTCGGGATGGGCGCTTGCGGCAAGCGGGGGAACGGATATCATCGATCATCTCCAGGTTGCCGCGCGGGCGGCGTCTCGCCACTTCATCGTGTCAGCAACCGTCCGGCGGCCGTTGATGCACGTCAAGCGCCCGTCATCGGGCCAACCGCGGGCGAGGCCAGGCGACTAGCCTTGGAAGCGAAGCGCGCGACACCCGTCGCGCAGGGAGACGAGCATGCTTGCGATGATGTTTGACGGCACGACACCGCAATTGCGCGAAGCGCGCGTGCCGGAGCCGTCGCCCGCGGCGGGCCAGCTGCTGATCGACGTACACGCATGCGGCGTATGCCGGACCGATCTGCACGTCGTCGACGGCGAACTCGCGCACCCGAAGCTGCCGCTGATTCCAGGGCACGAAATCGTCGGAACGGTGCGCCGGCTCGGCGAAGGCGTGACGGGCTTCGCCGTGGGCGACCGGGTGGGCGTCCCCTGGCTGGGCTCGACGTGCGGGCATTGCGCGTACTGCGCGTCCGGCCGCGAGAACCTGTGCGACAGCCCCGGATTCACCGGCTATACGATCGACGGCGGCTACGCCGAGTGCGCGGTCGCCGATCACCGCTATTGCGTGCATCTGCCGCAACGCTATTCGGATCTGGAAGCCGCTCCGCTCCTGTGTGCCGGCCTGATCGGCTATCGAACCTTGCGCATGGCGGGCGACGCGCGTCGCATCGGCATCTACGGTTTCGGTGCGGCGGCCCACCTCGTCGCGCAGGTCGCGCATGTCGAAGGGCGCACGGTGTTCGCGCTGACGAAGCCCGGCGACACGGCGGCGCGGCAGCTTGCGCTGTCGCTGGGCGCCGCGTGGGCCGGCGGCAGCGACGAAGCGCCGCCGGAGCCGCTCGATGCCGCGCTGATTTTCGCGCCGGTGGGCGCACTGGTGCCGGCGGCGCTGCGCGCGGTCGACAAAGGCGGGATCGTCGTGTGCGGCGGCATTCACATGAGCGACATCCCGGGCTTTCCGTACGCGTGGCTGTGGGGCGAGCGCCGCATCGCGTCGGTGGCCAACCTGACGCGTGCGGACGCGGTCGAATTCATGCGGATCGCCGCCGCGACGCCGCTGCGGGTCGAGGCGGTCCGCTACGCGCTGACCGATGCGAACCGCGCACTGGACGACCTGCGCGGCGGGCGCGTATCGGGCGCGGCCGTGCTGGGCATGCGCGGTTGATCCGCTCGACGGATCGGTGGCGCGCTCAGATCTGCCGCAAGCCGTCCGAATCGACGATCCGGATCTGCTTGCCTTGCGCCGCGACGAGCCCCTTGTGCTGGAACTTCGACAGCATGCGGCTGACCGTTTCGAGCTTCATGCCGAGATATTCGCCGATCTCGTCGCGCGTCATCCGCAGCACGAATTCCGCGGCCGAGTAGCCGCGCGCCTTGAAGCGCGCGGAAAGATTCAGCAGGAACGCGGCCACGCGCTGCTCGGCGCTCATCGTGCCGAGCAGCAGCATCTGCGACGATTCGCGCACGATCTCGCCGCCCATCATCTGATACACGTGATGCTGCATCGGCCGCACTTCGCGGCACATCTGCTCGAGCTGGCCGAACGGGATGATGCAGACCGTGCTGTCCTCGAGCGCGATCGCGTCGCCGTTGTGGTGCCCGGTGTGCACGCCGTCGAGGCCGAGCGATTCGCCGACGATCTGGAAACCGGTGATCTGCTCGTCGCCGTCGCGATGCATCACGATGGTCTTGAACGATCCGGTTCTCACTGCATAGATGCTGCTGAATGCGTCGCCCGCGCGAAACAGCGTTTCGCCGCGCCGGATGTGTCGCGTCGTGCAGATCATCGCGTCGACGCGCGCGAAATCCTCGGGCGAAAGATCGGGCGGCATGCAGACGGTACGCAATGCGCACGTCGAACAGCGGGACGCGGCGCGCTTGGGCTGATCCGTCGGTTCGACCGGATGCAGCGGGATGAACGGGCGTAACGGCATGGTCGTCGAGACTTCGGCACTGCTGTGCATGATCGGCTCCAGTTCGGGGGCAGCGGCGGCTCGCCGTCGGGCGGGGTCGCGCTGACCGTTGTACCGGCGGCCTTGGTGTCTGCCGCCTTCCTGTCGGGGAAGCCCCACCGGACGCGCCGGGAGACCGATACACCGGTCTCGTCGATGATGCTGCCTTGGCTCCGGGAGGCACGTTTGTTCGTTTTTCTTGATGTGCAGTATGGATGTTGCGCAACGTCAAGAAAATCAGCCGGAATTGAAGTTGGAGTAGGTGAGAGGGAAGTCTTGTAGGGGGTTTCCTACAGAGGCGCGGCAACTTGTCGCGAGCGTCGCCGGCATGCGCCGGCCGCCGAGGGCGGGCGCTGCGTCGCCGCGCCCGCCTGGCCGTCGTCAACGATACTGCCGGGACATCAAGACCGGGCGCGACCCTGCCCGAGGCCGACGTCACAGCTCGTCCGGGTCCTCGAACAGCTTGTGGCGCATCGCGTAGCGCACGAGTGCCGTGTCGTTCGGCATCTGCATCTTCTCGAGGATCCGCGTCTTGTACGTGCTGACGGTCTTGACGCTCACGCAGAGCGCCTGCGCGATTTCGGAAATCGACTCGCCGGTGGTCACGCGGCGGAAGACGTCGAACTCGCGGTCGGACAGGCGCTGATGCGGAAGAAGATCGGTCGGCTCGTTCAGGCTCTGCGCGAACTGCTCGGCCATGGTCAGGCTGACGTAGACGCCGCCGGCCGCGATCTTGGTCAATGCGGCGACCAGTTCGGCGCTGGCGCTTTCCTTGGTCATGTAGCCCGAGGCGCCCGCGCGGAATGCGCGTACCGCGTACTGTTGCTCGGCATGCATCGTCAGCACGAGGATATGCAATCCCGGCTTCTCGTCCTTGATCTGCTTGATGAGTTCGACACCGTTGCGGCCGGGCATCGACAGATCGAGCACCAGCACGCTGGCGTCGGTGTCGCGTATGAGCGCGATCGTCGAGGCGCTGTCCTGCGCTTCCCCGACGACCTCGAAACCGCTCGCGCTCTTCAGGATGTGTCGAAGACCGTCCCTGACGAGTGCGTGATCGTCGGCGATGAGTACCCTGATCATGAAAGCACATCTCCTTGCTTGATGGCGTGAAGCGGCAGCGCCACGGTGATCGTGAATCCTGCGCCCGGCCGGTTGTCGATCGTCACCGTACCTTCGAGCATGTGCGCGCGCTCGCGGATGCCGATCAGGCCGAACGACGGGCGGTCCTGCACATTGCCGGCGTGCTCGGGCGCGCCGTGACCGTTGTCCGCGATGCGCAGCATGCAATATCCGTCTTCCACTTTCAATGCCAGCGTCACGTTCGTTGCGTCCGAGTGTCGCGCGACGTTGGTCAGCGCCTCTTGCACGATGCGGAACAGCGTGGTCGCGCCGGTGCCGGTGAACGCGGTGTCGACAGGGGCGATGTCCCGGTCGACCGTGATCCGGTAGCGGCGCGTGAAATCGTTTGCAAGCCATTCGATCGCCGGCACGAGGCCCAGGTCGTCGAGCATCACCGGCCGCAGATCGGCCGCGATGCGCCGGACGGACGCGACGATCGAATCGATCAGGCGATGCATGCCGCCCAGCTGCTCGCGCACGCCGGTGTTGGGGGCGACGACACCACGGAGCCCCAACTCCACAGCCGAGAGATCCATCTTGAGAGCGGTGAGTTGCTGGCCGAGATCGTCGTGCAACTCGCGGGCGATGCGCGTCTTCTCTTCCTCGCGCACGTTCTGCAGGTTGGCGGAGAGGTCGCGCAGTTCCTCACGCGACTGCTTGAGGGCATTTTCCGCGCGCATCCGCTCGGTCACGTCGCGCAGCATGACCGTGTACAGCTTGCCGGTGCCGTCGCGAATCTGCGAGATCGACGCCTCGATCGGAAACTCCGTGCCGTCCGCGCGCAAACCGAACAGCACGCGTTGCCGCCCCATCTGGCGCTCCGACACACCCGTCACGCCGAACTGCTCGACGTGTCGCGCATGCGCGGCGCGGAAGCGCTCGGGGATGAAACGGGACAGCGGCGCACCGACCGCCTCCATCGCGGAGACGCCGAACACCTGTTCGGCGGCCGGGTTGAAGATGACGATCGTCTGATGTTCGTCGACGGTGATGATGGCCTCCATCGACGACCGGATGATGCCCATCATCCGCGCCTCGGTGGGTTGGCTGTCGCCGGCGGGGGTATCGGCGAGCCCACGTTTCGCGACGGCCTGCCCCACGAGCGCGGCCAGCGTCAGCGAGAGCATGGTGCCGACCAGCAGGACGGCCGGCATGACGCCGGACGTGTCGGCGCGCGGCGCGCTGTAGCGCAGCGAGAGCGGCGTGCCGCCGAACGTCAGCGAATCGGTGCGCTGGAGCATGTCGCCGGCTGCGGTCGAATCGCCGGCGCGCAAGCCGCCGGAATACACCGGCGCGGCCGGATTGTCGGCCGTGATTTCCAGGTGCAACCGATCGAGAACGGACGAATCGACGAGGCGGTCCGGATTCAGCGCGGCATAAACGTACCCGGTGGCCGTCGCGTGCCGCGACCCGGACGAAGGAATGTCTTCAGCGTTCGCATAAATCGGCAGGTACAGCGTCAGCTCCGTCCGGGCGATCGCCGCATCGGTGCTGTCCTGGAACGCGTTCGCGGCGAGCGTGACCTTGCCGGTTTCCGCCGCGCGCTGAAGTGCCTGCCGGGTCGATTGATTGTCGTCCGCCGCGCTCGGCTCGATTCTCCCGAGACTGCGGACCGGCGACTGCAATCCGTCCAGATTGAGACTGGCGAGATAGCGGCGCCACGCGGCCCCGGATTGCGGCGCGGGCAGCGTCGACGCGAAGCCGTGCGCGCCGCGCAAAACGGCAGCCGCGCCGAGGAGCGTGCGCCGCAGGTCGGCCGTCGCGAGCGTCGCGGTTTGCTCGAACCTCGCCTGCGCGACGTGCTGTGCCCCGTTCTGCAGTGCCCGGGACGCCGCAAACGTTGCAGTCAGGCCAAGCGCCAGCGTCAGCAGCGCGGCCATGGTGGCATATCGCGCGGGACGGATCCGGTGCGACGCCGGCCCGGCCCTGGAGGGGGGCGAATTCGTTGTCATTGCCGTTCATCCTGACGGACTTCGTCGGTGGCTGGCTGGCGGCGGGCCGGACACGAGGCACGAACAGCCGGGCAGGCCGCAACTGCAATTTCGCCCTGATTGTGCGCGGTTTACCGACGTTCGCCAATCGGGACCGATGCGCACGGGCGGCGCCGTGCGTGTTTGACCCGTGTCAACGGAAAGGCGCCCGCCGGGATCAGACTGGCTTCAGGAACCGATCGAACCAGGACGACGGCAGGGAGGCGCCATGTACCAGAGGATCTTTGCGGCACTCGACGGCAGCCGCGGTGCACGGCTCGCGCTCGACGAGGCGATTTCGCTCGCCCGCGACTCGGGCAGCCTGGTCATCGCCATGTGCGTGGTATCGGATGCGCCGCGGCTGGCCGACGTCGACAGCGGCTATATCGACCAGCGTGACCCGGCAGGCCTGGACGCGGACAAGGCCGCGATCGCGGTCTCGGATGCGGAAACCGCGTTCCAGCTATCCGGCGTACGCGGCGTCGCGCAAACGATCGACGCATGCGGAGAGGACATCTCAGACGTGCTCGCGCGAGCCGCCGCCGAATGCAACGCGGACCTGATCGTGATGGGCACGCATGGCCGGCGCGGCGTGCGCCGTGCGTTGCTCGGCAGCGTCGCCGAATCGCTCGTGCGCATCGCGGACCGGCCGGTGCTGGTCGTACGCGAAGGGCCGGGCGCGTGTGCCGGCGTGCTGTGAGGGTGTGACAAGAGGCGGGCAGCCGCAAGCGGCTGCCCGTTTTCGCGCGCTCAGTGAGACAGCAGGACCGGCACCGTCATCGTTTCGAGGATCGTGCGGGTGGCACCGCCGAGCACGCGTTCGTGCATGCGCGCATGGCTGTACAGGCCCATCACCAGCAGATCCGCGTGCAGGTCGGTCACCCGGTTCAGCAGCGTCGCGCCCACGCTCACCGACCGTTGGCGCGGCGTGGTCGAGAACGACGCGCGAATGCCGTGCCGTTCGAGATACGCGGCGACGTCGACGCCTGCCGGCGTCTTGTCCGGATCGGGTTGCCCGCGGCTGACCGTCTCGACGTTGACGAAGCGTGCGCGGGCGAGCAGCGGCAGGGCGTCGGCCATCACGCGGGCGGCTTCGCGCCCGCCGTCCCAGCCGATCAGCACGTTCTCGCCGAGCGTTCGCACGTCGCCCGCGTAGGGCACGACGAGCGCCGGGCGTCCGCTGCCCATCACAACGTCCTCGACGAAATGGCGTGCGACGAAGGTCAGGCGGTCGTCGGGGTTCTCCTGGCCGAGCACCAGCAGATCGGCGTGGCGTGCATGCAGGACCGCGGCCTCGGTGGCGTTGCCGGTCGGCGCCTGCCATTCGACGCTGCGTCCGGCGCGTTCGGCGGCGATCAGGAATTTTTCTTCCGCTTCCTTGCGCCGCTGTTCGCACAGGCGTTCGTAGACGGCCAGCTTCAGCGGTTCGTCGGGCCGTCGCAACGGCTCGAACAGGTCCTGGCAAACCACGTAGAGGCCGATCAGATGGGCGTTCCAGCGCCCCGCGAGTTCGAGCGCGAGGTCGACGCGCGTCGCACAGCGCTCGCTGTCGTCGAGATGGACGAGCAGGGTCTTGTAGCTCATGACGGCTCCTTTTCGGTTGATGCCGCAGTGGTCTCGGCGGCCGCCTTCGCGGCGCAGCTCGCCGGAATCATCAGGACCGGGCACGTGGCCTGACGCAGCACGCGCTCGGCCACGCTGCCGAGGAAGAGGCGCTGGAAGCCGCGGCGGCCGTGCGTGCCCATCACGATCAGGTCGGCCTTGATCTCGCTGGCGAGCGCGACGATGTGTTGCGCGACGTCTTCACCCGACGGCGCGACGTTGGAAATCCGCGGCGTGCCGGCCACGTCACGCGCCTTCATGCGTTTCGCTGCGTCCTCCGTGACGCGCAGCCCTTCCTCGCGGAATGCATCGATCAGGATCGACGGGTCGTATCCGTACGTGTCGTAAGCCGGCACCAGGAAATCGACGACATAGACGGGGGTCAGCCGTGCACCCGTCTCCGACGCGAGATTCAGCGCGGCGTCGAGTGCGCGGGACGACGTATCGCTGCCGTCGAGCGCAACCAGAATGTTCGAGTACATGACGATTCCCTTGAACGGATGTTGATGCAATCATCATCGGCGCGCGCACGCCGATCGCGCTGATCTGGATCAACCGTCGAGGTTGCCGCGCAGCACGCGCACCGCGGCGCGCGCCGCGACCCACGCTTCGTTGGTCGGCTCGACGACCACCGTGACCGCGCTCGACGCGCACGACACCACATGCGCATGGGCGGCATTCGCGCGCGCGTCGAGCGCGACGCCGAGCCAGCCGAGCGACGCGCAGATCCGCTCGCGCAGTTCGGCCGAGTGTTCGCCGATGCCGGCGGTGAAGACGAGCATGTCGAGGCCGCCGAGCAGCGCGGTCAGCGCGCCGGTCTCGCGCACGATGCGATGGACGTACAGCGCCAGCGCGTCGCGGGCCGGCTCGTCGCCGGCCGCTTCGCGCGCGAGCAGCACGCGCGGATCGCCGGATGCCCCCGACACGCCCTTGAGCCCGGACTCGTGATACAGCATGTGTCCCAGTGCGTCGCCGGACAGCTTGTCGACGTCGAGCAGGTGCAGGACGACGCCGGGGTCGAGCGTTCCGCAGCGGGTGCTCATCATCAATCCGTCGAGCGCGGAGAAGCCCATGGTCGTCGCGACGCTGCGGCAGTCGCGCAGCGCGCACAGGCTTGCGCCGCTGCCGAGATGGGCGGCGATCACGCGGCCATGCGCACGCTCGCCGAACGATTCGGCGAGCGCGACGGACAGGTATTCGTACGACAGGCCATGGAACCCGTAGCGGCGCACCCCCTGGTCGAACCACGCGTGCGGCAACGGCAGCAGCTGCTCGACGCGCGGCAGCGTGCGATGAAACGCCGTGTCGAATACGGCGATCTGCGGGACGTCCGGAAACGCGTCGCGCAGCGCATCGATCGCATCCAGGCTGTGCGGCTGATGCAACGGCGCCAGCGGCGTCAGCGTGCGCAACGCGTCCAGCACGTCGTCGTCGACGACCACCGGCTCCACGTATCGCGCGCCGCCGTGCACGACGCGGTGCGCGATCGCGCCCAGCGTGACATGCGGCAACTTCACGCGGATCCACGTCGCGATCCGCGCGAGCACGGCGCGGTAGGGATCGTCATCCGTGCCGAGCGGCAGCGAACCGTCCGGCTCGGCGTCGAAGCGGATCGACACGCTGTTGCCGGCCGCGACCGCTTCGCCGTCGTGCAACGGCCGCCGCACGGGATCGCCGTGCGGCGGATACGCGAAGATCGAGAACTTGACGCTCGATGAACCGGCATTGACGACGAGCAGTGCGAGCGTACGCATCGGCCGGCTCAGTGCGACATCAGCACCGGCAGCGTCATCGACGCCAGCACCGTGCGCGTGGCGCCGCCCATCACCAGCTCGCGCCAGCGCGGATGCCCGTAGGCGCCCATCACGAGCAGATCGGAACCCGTTTCATACGCGCGCGACAGCAACGTGTCGCCGATCGCCGAGCCGGCGCCGGCATCGATGTCGAGCACGTTCACGTCGCGTGCATGGCGCGCCAGCATCAGCGCGGCGTCGGCGGCCGGAATGCGCGTGGTTGCCGCTTCCGAATCGCCGTCGATCACGGCGGCGACCGTCGTGCGCTTCGCGTGTTCGAGAAAGGGGATTGCGTCGTGCGCGGCGCGGGCCGCTTCCCGGCTGCCGTCCCACGCGACGAACACCCGTTCGCCGATCGACGGGAATTCGCCGGCGTACGGCATGAACAGCACCGGGCGACCGGCGGACAACACGAGGTTTTCCGGAAACTGGTCGTCGATGAAGGTCTCGGGATCGTTCGGGTCGCTCTGGCCCGCGATCACGAGGTCCGCCAGGCGGGCGGCGCGCGGCACGGCCAGGTTCGCGCGGTCGTCGGCACACACCCATGCGGCCGGCACTTTCGCGCGGGCCGTCTCCGCATGGAACAGGCGTTCCAGGGCCGCGAGCCGTTCGTCGCGCTGTTCGCGGTGCTCACGGAAGTAATCGGCGGACCCGGCCATCACGTAGAACGAATGCGGTTCCGGCGTGTAGACCGCGTACAGGCCGGTCAGATGCGCACCGAAGCGCCGGGCGAGACGCAACGCGAATTCGAGCCGCGAATGCGCGCGGGCGCTCGAATCGAGGTGCACGACTATGCTCTTGTAGCTCATCGGAATCGCTCCATCGACGGGGGAACCGCCAGTGCAATCCAGTCTACGGAGCAGGGTTTCCGCGTACTTGACTCAGATCAACGGCTCCCTTGCGCGATGCCCGCACAGTGAAGCGGTCGCGATGCCGATCCCGGGCAGGCGGCATGAGGCGGAATGCCAACCCATTGACCGGATCGAAAGAGGAAAGCCGATGAGTACGTACGCTTTGACGACACCGAATGACGTCTGCCGCGCGGGCTGCGATCTCGCGCTGCGCATGGTCGCGTTGAACCGCGACTGGCAGCATGAATGGCTTGCGCTGGCGGGGCGGCGCATCGAGCGCGACCGCGACGCGGTTCGTCACCTGCAGCAGGCGCTTGCGGATACGAAGGAGTGGACGGCCTTCGGCGAGGCGACCCGGCAGGTGATGCGCGACTACGCGATCGCGAGCGTCGCGATCTGGCAGGATGCCACCGAGCTGTGCATGCGTGCGCAATACGAGAGCGCCGGCGCATGGCGCACCTGGGCGCGCGAATACGGCGCAGGCGCGCTGTCGCGTTATCAGACCGACTGGTTGCCCGATCTGGAGCGACTGGCCGTGGTCAACGAAGCCAGCATGCCGTGGGCGGAATGGATGACGGCACTGGAGCACGGGATCGAGGACGCGAGCGAAGGGGCGCCGGTTTCCCCCCGCCGTCTGAATGGCACGGCCGGCGCACGGGAGAACGACCATGTGCGCTGACCGCGTCGCGTTCGTCACGGGCGGAATGGGTGGCCTGGGCGCCGCGATCAGCCGGCGCCTGCACGATGCCGGCATGACGGTGGCGGTGTCGCACACGGAAGGCAACGACCACGTCGCGACGTGGCTCACGCACGAACGCGAGGCGGGCGGGACGTTCCACGCGTTCGAGGTCGACGTCGCCGACTACGATTCGTGCCAGCACTGCGCAGCACGCGTGCTGGCTGAATTCGGGCATGTCGACGTGCTCGTCAACAACGCCGGGATCACGCACGACGCCACCTTCGTGAAGATGACCAAGAGCATGTGGGATGCGGTGCTGCGCACCAACCTCGACGGCATGTTCAACATGACGAAGCCGTTCGTGCCCGGCATGATCGCGGCCGGCTTCGGGCGGATCGTGAACGTCGGCTCGGTGAACGGCACGCGCGGCGCCTACGGGCAGGCGAATTACGCGGCTGCGAAGGCCGGCATCCATGGCTTCACGAAGACGCTGGCGCTCGAACTCGCGCGCCACGGCATCACGGTCAACACCGTTGCGCCCGGCTATCTGGCGACCGCGATGCTCGAGACGGTGCCGAAGGAAGTGCTCGACACGAAGATCCTGCCGCAGATTCCGGTCGGCCGCTTGGGCGACCCCGGCGAAATCGCCGAGCTCGTCGCGTTCCTGTGTTCCGACGCGGGGGCGTTCGCGACCGGCGCGGAATTCGACGTCAACGGCGGCATGCACATGCGATGAAAGCATCCGTCATGCGCTTGCCGATCGGGCACGAAACGATGCGGCCAACGAGTACGAGCGAACCGGCGTCGCGCACGGCCGAATGCACGCCGGTCCGTACGTCGCCCGCCGAACAATGGAACCGCGCCGCGCATGCGAACGTGGCCGCGATGACGTTCGGGCTGTCGCCCGTGTCGATGGCGCTGGCCATGCTCGACTGGGGCGCGCATCTGGCCGTGTCGCCGGGAAAATGCTTCGAGCTCGCGACGCAGGCGTGGCTGGCTGCCGCCGCACCGGCCGCCAGCCAGGGCGAGAGCGAGGGCGGGGCCAACGCGGCCGACTCGAGCGGCCTGGCCGTGCACGCGGGGCAGGCCGATCCGCGCTTTGCCGCGCCCGCGTGGTCCGGATGGCCGTTTCGCGCGTATCGCGACGGCTTCCTGTCGATCCAGCGCTGGTGGCGCGACGCGACGCGCGACGTGCCGGGCGTCGAACGGCACCACGAGGAGTTGGTCGGATTCATCGCGCGACAGTGGCTCGACGCGTGCTCGCCGGGCAATTTCCTGGCGACCAACCCGGTCGTGCTCGACGCGACGATGCGCAGCGGCGGCGCGAATCTCGCGGCAGGCTTCCGGAACTGGCTGGACGACGCGAGCGCATTGCTCGATCGCACGAGCGGCACGCGCGCCCGCGACACGCACGGCTATCTGCCGGGACGCGACGTGGCGATCACGCCGGGCCGCGTCGTATGGCGCAACGCGTTGTGCGAGCTGCTGCAATACGACCCGACGACGCCCGCCGTGGCACGCGAGCCGATCCTGATCGTGCCGTCGTGGATCATGAAGTACTACATCCTCGACCTGCAGCCGCACGATTCGCTGATCCGCTTCCTGGTCGATGCCGGCTACACGGTGTTTGCCGTGTCGTGGCGCAATCCGGGCGCGGAGGCGCGCGAGCTCGGGCTCGACGATTACCTGCGCGACGGGTGCATGGCGGCGCTCGACGCCGTCCGGTCGATCTGCGGCGAAGCCGTCCACGCGGTCGGTTACTGCCTCGGCGGCACACTGCTGGCGATCGGCGCGGCGGCGCTCGCGCGCGACGGGCGGCAGCACGACGCATTGCGGTCCGTCACGTTGCTGGCGGCCCAGACCGATTTCAGCGAACCTGGCGAACTCGGCCTCTTCATCGACGCGAGCGAACTGTCCGCGCTCGACGCGCTGATGTGGCGGCAGGGCTACCTGGACGGCGCGCAGATGTCCGCCGCGTTCCAGCTGCTGAACGCGCGCGACCTGATCTGGTCGCGCATGATGAGCGAATACCTGCTCGGCACGCGCACCAAGCCGAACGACCTGATGTCGTGGAACGAGGACACCACGCGCATGCCGTACCGGATGCATACGGAATACCTGACGCGGCTTTTCCTCGACAACGATCTCGCGGCCGGTCGCTATTGCGTCGACGGGCGACCGGTCGCGCTGTCGGATATCGACGTGCCGACGTTCGTGGTCGGGACCGAACGCGATCACGTGTCGCCCTGGCGTTCCGTCTACAAGCTGCATCTGCTCACGCACCACGCGCTGACGTTCGTGCTGACCTCCGGCGGCCACAATGCCGGCATCGTGTCCGAGCCCGGTCATCCGGGGCGCCACTATCGCTGCGCGACGCGCGAGCACGGCGCGCCTTACCGCAGCCGGCACGACTTCGTGAGCGAAACGCCCGCGGTCGACGGATCGTGGTGGACGTGCTGGCGCGACTGGTTGCGCGCGCATTCGTCGGGCGACGTGCCGGCACGCGTGCCGGCCGCCGGTTTCGGCGCGGCACCCGGCACCTACGTGCTCGAGACATGAACATGAACCTGCATCCGGATGTGTCCGTCGGCGCGCGCCTGCCCGGCCTGTTGCCGCGCGCGGACGGCGAACTGCCCGAGCTGATCGCGCGTGCGCGCCATGCGCCGCCGTTGACGATGGCCGTCGTGCATCCGTGCGACGCGGCCAGTCTCGTCGCGCTTGCCGCGCTGGATGCGTCGCCGCTGGGCGCGTCGATCGAGCCGCTGATCGTCGCGCCGCGCGCGAAGGTGTCGCGCGTGGCGGACGAGGCGGGCGTCGATCTGGCGAAATGGACGATCGAGGACGTGCCGCACAGCCACGCGGCGGCGGCCCGGGCGGTGGAGCTCGCGGCGTCGGGCCGCGCCGGCGCGCTGATGAAGGGCAGCCTGCATACCGACGAGCTGATGGGGGCGGTCGTCGCCGCGGAATCGGGCCTGCGCACGGACAAGCGCATGTCTCACTGTTTCCTGATCGAGGCGCCCGCCTATCCGCGCCCGTTCCTGCTCACCGACGCGGCCGTCAATATCGCGCCGGATCTCGCGCAAAAGGCGGCCATCACGCAGAACGCGATCGACGTCGCGCATGCGCTGGGCGTTGCCTGCCCGCGCGTGGCCGTGCTGTGCGCGGTCGAGACCGTCAATCCGGCGATGCGTTCGACGCTCGACGCGGCGGCCCTGGCGAAGATGGCCGAGCGCGGGCAGATCACGGGGGCGATCGTCGACGGCCCGCTCGCGTTCGACAACGCGATATCGCAGCGGGCCGCGCGCGAAAAAGGGATCGATTCTCCGGTTGCCGGCCGTGCCGACATCCTGGTCGTGCCCGATATCGAAGCGGGCAACATGCTCGCGAAACAGCTCGAATACCTGGGCGGTGCCGCGAACGCGGGCGTCGTCGTGGGCGCGCGCGTGCCGATCGTGCTGACGAGCCGCGCCGACGGCGTCGCCGTCCGCGTCGCCTCCTGTGCGCTCGCGGTGTTGCTGGCGCAGGTCCGGCATGACACCGCCCCGATGCCTGAACAGGCCCCCCTTTCGATGGAGGAATCGCGATGAAAGCACTCGTTTACCACGGCCCCGGGCGCAAGGCGCTCGAACGGCGACCCAAACCGGAATTGCAGTCGCCCACCGACGCGATCGTCCGCGTGACGCGCACGACGATCTGCGGCACCGATCTGCACATCCTCAAGGGCGACGTGCCGACGTGCGAACCGGGCCGCATTCTGGGCCATGAAGGCGTGGGTATCGTCGAGCAGGTCGGCGCGGCGGTCGATTCGCTGAAGCCGGGCGATCACGTGCTGATTTCGTGCATCTCGTCGTGCGGCCGCTGCGAATACTGCCGCCGCGGACTGTATTCGCATTGCACGACCGGCGGCTGGATCCTCGGTAACCGGATCGACGGCACGCAGGCCGAGTTCGTGCGCATCCCGCATGCGCCGACCAGCCTGTACCGGATTCCGGCCGGCGCGGACGAGGATGCGCTCGTGATGCTGTCCGACATCCTGCCGACCGGATTCGAATGCGGCGTGCTGAACGGCAAGGTGCAGCCGGGCTGCTCGGTCGCGATCGTCGGCGCGGGGCCGATCGGGCTCGCAGCGTTGCTGACCGCGCAGTTCTATTCGCCCGCGCGGATCATCATGATCGATCCGGACAGCAACCGGCTGGAGGTCGCGCGGCGCTTCGGCGCGACCGACTGCTTCGACGGTCGCGATAGCGACCCGGTGGCGGAAGTCATGAAGCTGACCGACGGCGTGGGCGTGGATTGCGCTATCGAAGCGGTCGGCATTCCGGCGACGTTCGAAATGTGCACGTCGCTCGTGGCGCCCGGCGGGGTCGTCGCGAACGTCGGCGTGCACGGTGTCAAGGCCGACCTGCACCTCGAGAAGCTGTGGGATCGCAACATCTCGATCACGACGCGGCTCGTCGACACGGTCAGCACGCCGATGCTGCTGAAAACCGTGGGCGCCGGGCGCCTCGATCCGGCACGCCTGATCACGCACCGGTTCTCGCTCGACGACGTGGAACGCGCGTACGACACGTTCGGGCGCGCTGCGCAGACCAACGCGTTGAAGGTCATCATCGAAGTCGGCTGATTGCCGGGCCGCGTGTGACGGGAATCGGGAGCCTTCGCCTCCCGTCACGCGCGGCGGGCGTTTCGCCCGCGATTCGCCGTCAATCAGGACGACAGCGCGGCGGGTTCCTGCGTGTCGTTCGATTCAACCTCGTCCAGATCGACGCACTGCTCGTAGGTCGGCACCTCGCACCGCCAGTGCAGGGTCTCCGCGATGCGCCGGCGCATCGCATCCGCGGCAGCGGGTTCGCCATGCGTGACGAACGTCCGCACGGGCGCGCACTGCATCGTGCCGAGCCACTTCAGAATCTCTTCGTAGTCGCCATGGGCCGACAGCGTCGTGATCATCTCGACCTGAGCGCGCACGCGGACGTACTCGCCGTGAATCTTCACCGTCGGCTCGTGCGCGGCCAGTGCCGCCCCGCGCGTGCCGGCGGCCTGGTAGCCGACCAGCGCGATCGTGTTGCGCGCATCCGGCGCATAGCGGGTCAGGTGATGCAGCACGCGCCCGCCCGTCGCCATGCCGCTGCCGGCGATGATGACCATCGGGCCGTGGTGGTCGGCAATAGCCTTCGACTGGTCCACCGACCGGATCATCGTCGCCGCGTGGCCGAGCGCGTTCGCCTCCGAGACGGTCAGGCGGTGCTCGAGGATATGGTGACGATAGATCTCCGTCACGTCGGTTGCCATCGGGCTGTCGAGGAACACCGGGACGCGCGCCATGCGGCCGGACGCCTTCAGCCGCGCGATGTAATGCAGGATTTCCTGCGCGCGGCCGACGGTGAAGCAGGGCATCACGACGACACCGCCGCGCGCGAAGGTCTTGTCGAACATTGCGGCCAGTTCGGCTTCGGGATCCGACGCCGGATGCAGCCGGTCGCCGTATGTCGATTCCACGACCAGATAGTCCGCATGCGCGGGCGGGCGCGGCGGCTGCATGATCGGGTCGTGATACCGGCCGAGGTCGCCCGAGAACGCGAGCACCTTGTGATCCCAGTGCATCACGACGCTCGCCGCGCCGAGGATGTGCCCGGCCGGTAGCAGGCGGAACGACAGGCTGCCGCCCAGCGCCGTGCATTCGTCGAAGGCGACCGGCTTCAGCAGGCGCAGCGCGCGCTGGGCGTCGTCCAGCGTGTAGAGCGGTTGCGCCGGATGATGCTTCGAGTAGCCGTGCCGGTTCGCGAAATCGGCTTCCTCCTCCTGCAGCCGCGCGCTGTCGCGCAGCATGATGTCGCAGAGTTCGGCCGTGGCCGCCGTGCAGTACACCGGCCCGCGATAGCCTTCGCGCACCAGCACCGGAAGATAGCCGGTGTGATCGACATGCGCGTGCGTGAGCACGACCGCGTCCAGCGTGTCGGGCGCGAACGGCAGCGCTCGCCAGTTGCGCAGCCGCAGGTTCTTGGTCCCCTGGAACAGGCCGCAATCGACCAGGACGCGCCGGCTGCCGTGCTCGACCAGATACTTCGAGCCGGTCACCGTTTCGGTCGCGCCGAGAAATGTCAGTTTCATGAATTGCCTCATCGGGAGTCGACGGAACAGTAAGTCGATTACATCCCGAACGTGCGCGCGGCGGTTGACCGAAATCAGGAATTTCGGGATCCCCATGCCGGTCGGGCAAGATTCCCGGACGGCGCGCGGTTTGACGACGATCAACCTCGGGCAACGGCGGCGGCGGGATAGTGATTTCGTGCGCGCTTGCGGCGTCGTGATCCCGTTATCCGCGCATGCCGTGCGCGCCGCGCGTATCGGCATCACGAGCCTTTCGGGATGAACCCATCATGACGTTGATCGCCAATCTGGATGGCGCCGGGCACCTTTACCGGCTGTGCTTCGTCCGCTCGCCCTGGGCGTGGTTTACCTGCCTGCCGCTCGACGAGCAATGCGGCGAGCGCTGGGCGGACGTGCCGTACCAGAATGCCGCGAAACCGCCGTACAGCGATTCGCGCGCGCAATTGCTGCGGGTCGCGTTCGACGCGCCGGGTCTGCTGCCGCCCGAGGCCGGGCGGCACGGGCACGCATGGAGCGTCCAGCAGATCAACCACGGCGCGGCGCCATGGCTGCGCAGCGAAGATTTCGTCGACGCGCTGACGCTGACCGTGCCGGCCGGGGTGACGCTCGCCACGTTCGTCGAACGGATCGAGGCCGCCGGCGGCACCGTCTACGGGCCGCTCGGCTGGGCGGAATTGCCGCCGTGGCAGCGGCCCGACGTCGTGGCGCAGACGGGCTGAATGGGGCTAAACGGCGCTGAATGCCCGTGTGGTGCGGCTTGTCAGCCCGCGTCGCCCCAGCCGCCACCGAGCGCGACGTAGAACGCGACCGTGTCCTGCAACCGCTGCGCGACCGTCTGCAGCCATGCAATCCGCGTCTGATGGTATTGCACGTCGGCGACCAGCAACTGGACGTAACCGGCGATTCCCGCGTCGTAACCGGCCTGCGTGAGCTTCAGCGCATCACGGGCCGCGGCCATCGCGCGCGCCTGCGCATCGAGCGCCGCCGCGTCGTTGGCGAGCGCGCGCAACGTGTCGGCCACCTGCGAGAACGCCGACAGGACGACCTGGCGATAGGTCGCATCGGCTTCGTCGTACGCGTCCTGCGCGGCGCGCCGCTGGTTCAGCAGCGTGCCGCCATGAAAGATCGGCGCGGTGAGCCCCGCGCCGACACTCCATGCGCGGCCGGCCGGCGCGAACAGCTTGCCGGCGACGACGCTTTCGAATCCGCCCGATGCGGACAGCGTGAGGTTCGGATAGAGCGCGGCCGTCGCGACGCCGACCTGCGCGCTGGCCACGTGCAGTTGAGCCTCGGCCTGCAGGATGTCGGGGCGGCGGCGCACCAGCGACGACGGCGCCGTGTCGGACAGGCTGGCGGGCAGTTCGATCCCGTCGAGCGACAGGTCCGGCGTGCGCCAGTCGACCGGGTAGCGGCCGGCCAGCAGCGCGAGCAGATCGTCGGCCTGCGCGCGTTTCTGGTCGAGCGCGGGCAGCGTCGCCTCGAACGACGCCCGCTGCGCTTCCAGCGTCAGCACCGCGACGTAGGCCGCCGCGCCGGCCGTCACCTGTGCGCGCGTCAGACGAATCTGCTCGTCGAGCAGGCCGATCATTTCGCGGGTCGCCGCGGCTTCGTCGCGATAGGCTGCGCGCGCGACCATCGTATTGACAACGTTCGCGGTCAGCATCAGATAGGCGCCAGCCAGCGCTTGCCGCTGCGCATCGACGTCGGCCGCGAGCGCTTCGACCTGGCGCCGTTCGCCGCCCCACAGGTCGAGCGTGTAGCTGACCGTCGCCGACAGCGTGAACAGGTTGAAGATCGACGCCGGCACCGCCTGGCCGGTGCGCAGCGGCGTGGCGCGCTGGCGCAACGCGTCGGCCTGCGCATCCACCTGCGGAAAGAAGACGCCCTGGCCGGCCCGCAGCGCGTGCTCGCTGCGCCGCAGCGTCGCTTCGGCGAGATCGAGCGTCGGGCTGCCGGTCAGCGCTTCGGCGACGGTCGAGTCGATCGCGCGGCTGCCGAAGCGCGTCCACCAGTCGCGTGTGAGCGCCGCGTCCGCCGACAACGCCTGTGTCCGGCCACCGCCGCGCCAGGAGCCGGACGCCGCGCCCGGATCGTCGGGCGGCACGAAGCGCGCGACGCGCGGCGCGGGCGGCGGGACGAAATTCGGTCCGACCGTGCATCCGGCGAGCAGCCCGGCGACGGCCAGCGCGCCGGTTCCGCGGCGCAGCGCGTGCGCGCAGCGGGCGCCGTTATTTGCCTGCGACGTAGACATCGACGATCTGCCCGGGAAACAGCCGTACATTCCTGTTCGGCACGATACGGAAAATGACCGGCAGCACGCGCACGTCGACGCGCTCGGTGCGCTGGTCGGACAGCTCGATCTTCGGCGTGACGTACGGCTGCACGCGCACGAACTGAAGATCGGCCTCGACCGACGTGCCGCGCACGAACATGTGCGCCTTCAACGCATGCAGATCGGGGAGCTGGTGGATCAGGATTTCGTCGATGTAGCAGCGCACCTGCAACCGATCGACCGGTGTGCCGAGCACCACGACCGGCGTGCTGCCGCGCGTATAGGTGTCGTACAGCCCCTGCGAGGTCAGGTAGGCCCCCACGGCCGCGTTCATCGCCAGAACGGTGCCGTCGGCCGGCGCGCGCAGCGTGTAGCGGGCGAGCAGGGCGGCCGCCGCGTCGGCCGCGCGCCGCAGCGCGATGGCCTGCGCTTCCTGGTTGCGTATGTCGTAGCTCCACGCGCCGGCTTTGGTCAGACGATACTGCCGCGTCACGACGTCCAGGTTGGCCGCCGCGACGCGCACCGCGTTCGCGGCCGTGTCGAGCGCGTCGCGGCTGACGGCTTTCGGATCGATGTCGTACGCGTGCCGCTGCTTGTCGTACTGATCCTGCGCGAGCTTCAGGCTCGCCTGTGCGGCCGTGGTCTGCGCGCTGGCCACGTCGAGCACCTCGCGGCGCGGCTGCGCCTTCAGCTCGTCGAGCAGCGCGGCTGCCGCGTCGGCCTGCGCCGCGAGCTGGGCGGCGGTCGCGCGTTGCACCGAGTCGTCGATCGTCAGCAGCGCGTCGCCGGCCTTCACCGGATCGCCGTCGTGCACGAGGATGCGCGTCACGGCGCCGGAGACGTCCGGATAGACGTTCACGTTCGCGCCGGCCGGCTGCTCGCTCTCGACGATGCCGTTCGCATAGACGCCGCGTGCGTACGGATTGGCTGCCGGCTTGAATACCGGCGGCTGCGGCGGCTCCTGGCGGCTGTAGACCCACGCGGCGACGACGCTTGCCAGGAAGCCGAGCAGGGCCGCCACGAACACGAGCCGGTGTTTCATCGTGCACCTCCGCGCTCGATACCGTTCAGCTTGCCGTCTTCCATCCGCAGGACGCGATCCGCGTACTCGAAGATCCGCGCGTCGTGCGTGACGATCACGATGCAGCGCGTGTCGTTGAGCACCTTGTGCTTGACGAAGTCGATGATCATGCGGCCCGTGTCGCCGTCGAGCGACGCGGTCGGTTCGTCGAGGATCAGCAGGTCGGGCTGGCTGACGATCGCGCGCGCGATCGCGACGCGCTGCTGTTCGCCGCCGGACAGCTTCACGGGCGGCAATTGCGCGCGGTTCGCGAGCCCGACCACGTCCAGATACGCGTGCGCTTCCTTGATCGCGTCGTCCCACGGCCGGCGCCTCAGGATCAGCGGGATCGCGACGTTCTCGGCGGTCGTGAGCCGCGGGAACAGGTGGTAGTCCTGGAACACGAAGCCGATCCGGTTCAGCCGGAAATCGGCGATCGCGTCGTTCGGCTGCGCCCACAGGTCGACACCGTCGATCGACACCGAACCGCCGTCCGGCCGCAGGATGCCGGAGATCACGCTGAGCAGCGTCGTCTTGCCGCTGCCGGACGGCCCGACGATCAGCAGCATCTCGCCGAAGTTCGCCTGCATCGACACGTCGCGCAATGCCTGCGTGCGCGCATCGCCTTCGCCGAACCACTTGCTGACGCCGCGCGCGTCGATCGCGATGCCGGCCATCGTCAGCCCCGGAAGATGTCGAACGGCTCGATGCGCAGCACGCGCCGCACGCCGAGATAGCTCGAGATCGTCGCGATCACGACCACCATCCCGAACGCGAGCAACAGGTTGCCGTACGTAACGAGCGCCGCATAGTCGGGAATCCGCAGTTTCGCGAGACTGATCATCAGCACGCACAGCCCGACGCCGATGCCGTAGCCGGTCAGCGCGGTGAACGTGGCCTGGAACAAAATCATCGCGACCAGCTCGCGGCTTTTTGCGCCGATCGCCTTCAGCGCGCCGAATTTATCCAGGTTTTCGAGGATGAACGCGTAGAACGTCTGCCCGGAAATCGACAGGCCGATGATGAAGCTGATGATCGTCATCAGCATGATGTTGGTGCCGAGCCCCGTCTCGTACTTGTAAAAACGCGAGATCTGCGCGATGAATTCGTCGCGTGTGTACGCCCGATAGCCGAGCGATTGCACGACGGCCTTGATGTGGGCGACGTCCGCATCCGACTTCGGCTCGACTAGGATGTACGAGGTCGTGAAGCGCGGCGACGGAATGTAGCGGATCGCGCGGGCGTAGGTGGTGTAAAGCGTCGGCGTGCCGAACAGGCCGCTCGCGGCGACCTTCGCGATGCCGACGATCACGCCGCGATGATCGTTCAACTCGAAATCGGTGCCGACGGACGGATTCTCGAGCTTGCGAAACTCGGGATCCTGAATCGCGATGAAGCCGTTTTCCGCGTAAATGTCCTCGATGCGGCCCTGCAGCATCGTCGGGCGGCCGAGCAGGCTGGCGTCGTCGAGGCCGACGACCGTCACGGCCTGGTACGTGCCGGAGCGCAGCTTGACGAGCGCGCCGCCGGAATAGAGCGGCACCGCATACTTGACGCCGTCGATGCTGCGCACGGCGTCGAGCACGTAGTCGGGCATGCCGATGCTGTTCGCGATCGTCTTCACGGCCGGGTCCATCACCCAGACCTTCGCGCCGATATTGATGACCGACGCCGACGACTTGTTCAGGATGCCGGCGAACAGCGACGTCATCTCGATCATCAGCAGCACCGAGAACGTGATGCCGACGGTCAGCGCGGTGAATTTCGCGCTGTCGTTGACGAGCAGCTTGAACGCGAGACGCAGAATGCCGTTCATGATCGCGAATCCAGCGCGCCCGGTCCGTGCCGCTATCGCCGGGACGCCGCCGGATCCAGTTGCGCGACGAACGCGACGATGCCTGAAACCAGCGCGATGATCGCGTATGGAACGACCGGCGCGTCGATCAGCATCGCGTGCACGACGCCCAGCAGCGAGGCGAGCGCAATGAACACGCAGAGCGTCGCAAGCGCGCTTCGGTATGGCAGACCCATCATGACGTTCTCCCGGGAAGCGGCCGCCGTGGACGGCATTGCCGTCGACGTCGCTGCCGCTGGTTGCGCAAGACATGGCGCCATGATCGCGTGCCGCGCTCCGGCACGATTGATCTGTATCAACGGACAAATTCCGGCGTCACGGGCGCGACGCGCCGATCAAGTCATCTGACCAATCGTCTTGCGGAATCGCGTCAGCGACAGCAGGAACAGCACGCAGCCGATCGCGAACAGCGCGGCGAACTGGGCCCACACCGCGTCGAGCCCGGCGCCGCGATACAGGATGCGCTGCGCGAGTTCGACGAAATGGGTGGTCGGCGCGGCCAGCATGATGTCCTGGACGACGGGCGGCATGCTTTCACGCGGCGTCAGCCCGCCCGACAGCAGTTGCAGCGGCAGCAGCACGAGGACGAGCAGCATGCCGAACTGCGGCATGCTGCGCACCAGCGTCGCGAGAAAGATCCCCATCGACGTCGTCGCGAACAGATGCAACGCCATGCCGGCCACGAACAGCGGCACGGACCCGGGAATCGGCACGTGCAGCGCGCCGCCCACGACGAACGTCAGCGACGCGACGGCCGCCGCCGCGACGACGAGCCCCATCGACCAGACCTTCGCGAGCATGATTTCCGCCGCGGTCACCGGCATGACGAGCAGATGCTCGATCGTGCCGTGCTCGCGCTCGCGAATCAGCGCGGCCCCGGTGAGGATCATCGACAGCATCGTCACGTTGTTGATCAGCTCCATCAGCGCGCCGAACCAGACTTCGTCGAGATTCGGGTTGAAGCGCATCCGCATCGCGAGATCGACGGGCGGCAAGGACGTGCCGCGATGGCGCCGCACGAAGGCATCGATCTCGCCCGCCACGATCTGCTGGACGTAACCGCCGCCGGTGAACGCCTGCGTCATGCGGGTCGCGTCGACGTTGAGCTGGACCGTCGCGTGGCGGCCGGCGAGCACGTCACGCTGGAAATCGGGCGGAATGTCGAGCGAGAACGTGTAGTCGCCGTCGTCCAGCCCGCGATCGGCCGCGCCGGCGTCGACGATCGGCGGCGGCGCGAACTGCGGCTGGAAGAACGCCGCCGCGATGCGCGCCGACAGCGGCGACGCATCCTCGTCGACGATCGCGATCGGCACCTTGTGCAGCGTTTCCGGGCGGGCGGTGGCGGCGACGTAGATCGACGCGCTGAACGTATAGACGATGAGCGCGAGCAGGATCGGGTCGCGAGCGAGGCTCCACAGTTCCTTGACCCCGAGCCGGAAAATGACGAGCAGGCGCGACATGGTCAGCGCTCCTGCTTGCGCAGCAGCACGCCGGTCATGACCAGGATGACCGGCACGGCCGCGAGCATCGGCCAGAACTGCGACGACAGGTCGGCCGGTCCGAGCGCCTTGTTGTAGACGCCGCGGCTGATCGCGAGCATGTAGGTGGCCGGATAGACGGTGCCGACCCACTTGCCGCTGCCCTCGAGCGACGACAGCGGCGTGAGCAGGCCCGAGAACTGCACGACGGGAATCAGCGTGCCGACGATCGTCATGAAGATCGCGGCGATCTGGCTGCGGGTAAACGTCGACGCGAACAGCCCGATGCCGGTGGCCACGACATTGAATATCAGCACCGCGGCCGCCAGCGTCGCGAAACTGCCCTTGATCCGCACGCCGAACACGACGTCGGCCAGCACGACCATCAGCAGGAAGTTCAGCATCGCCAGCATGACATATGGCGCCTGCTTGCCGAGCAGGAATTCGGCCCGCGTGACGGGCGTCACGTACAGGTTGACGATCGACCCGAGCTCGCGTTCCCGCACGACGGCGAGCGCCGTCAGCATCGCGGGCAGCATCAGCAGCAGCATCGGCATGATCGCCGGAATCATCGCCGGCAGACTCTTGACGTCGGGGTTGTAGCGATAGCGGATCGCGATGTCCACGGCCGGGACGAGCGACACGCCGAGCCGGCGCTTCGCCTGGTCGCGCAGCCAGTTTTCGTGCATGCCGGCCACGTAGCCGCGGATCGTCTCCGCGCGCATCGGCATCGCGCCGTCGACCCATGCGCCGATCTCCACGCGCCGGCCGCGCGCCACGTCGCGCGCGAAACCGGGCGGGATCTCGAGCGCGAGCGACAGCTGGCCGTTGCGCATGCGGCGCTCGATGTCGCGGTCGTCCGCGAGCGGCGCGCGCGGCACGAAATAGCGGGAACCGGCGAGATTCTGCGCATAGTCCTGGCTCAGGATCGACTGATCGCGATCGAGCACCGCGAACGTCAGGTTGTCGACGTCGAGGCTGATCCCGATGCTGATCACGCACATCAGCACGAGCGAGCCGAACAGCGCCAGCGTCGCGCGCAACGGGTCGCGTCGCAGTTCCAGCACTTCGCGCCACAGATAGCTGCCGGCGCGCGCCGGGCTGAACCATGCGGCCGCATGGCCGGCGCCGGCCGCAGCGCTCGGCGCGGCGAGCCAGCCGGCGTCGGAAGGGGCATCAGCCGTCGCGTCGTCCGTATCGCCCGCGTCGTCCGCTTTCTGCGCGTCGGTCAGGTAGCCGATGAACGCGTCCTCGAGCGTGGCCGCACCGCGCAGGCGCACCAGTTCCTCGGGCGCGGCGCTCGCGAGCACACGGCCCGCATGCATCAGCGAGATGCGGTCGCACCGCGCTGCCTCGTTCATGAAGTGCGTCGAAATGAAGATGGTGACGCGATCGTTGCGCGCGAGCTCGATCATCAACCGCCAGAAGTCGTCGCGCGCGACCGGGTCCACGCCCGAGGTCGGCTCGTCCAGGATCAGCAGCTCGGGCTTGTGCACCATCGCCACCGCGAGGGACAGCCGCTGCCGCATGCCGAGCGGCAGGCGCTCGGGCAGCGCGTCGAGGGCGTCCGCGAGCCCGAAGCGCTCGACCATTTCGGTCGCGCGTGCGGGCACATCCGGTTCCGGTACGCCGAACAGGCGCGCGTGCAGCACGAGGTTCTGCCGGACGGTCAGTTCGCCGTAGAGCGAAAACCCTTGCGACATGTAGCCGACGCGTCTGCGCGTGTCGATGTCGTTCGCGGCGATCGGCCGGCCGAACAGCGTCGCCGTGCCTTCCGACGCGGGCAGCAGGCCGGTGAGCATCTTCATGGTCGTCGACTTGCCGCAGCCGTTGGAGCCGAGAAAGCCGAAGATCTCGCCACGTCGGATCTGCAGGCTCACGTGGTCGACCGCGACGAAATCGCCGAACCGCATCGTCAGCGCGTCGGCCTCGATCGCGTAGCCGGCCGCCGGATCGGGCTGGAACGGTGCGATCACGACCGGCTGGTGTCCGCGCCGGCGGGCCTCCGGCAGCAACGAGATGAACGCCGCTTCCAGCGTGGCGCAACCGGTGCGTTCGAGCAGCTCGCCGGGGCTGCCGGTCGCCAGCACGCGGCCCGCGTCCATCGCGATCAGCCGGTCGAATCGCCGGGCCTCGTCCATGTACGCGGTGGCGACCAGCACGCTCATCGCCGGGCGGGCGGCGCGAATGCGTCCGATCAGGTCCCAGAACTGCGCGCGCGACAGCGGATCGACGCCGGTCGTCGGTTCGTCCAGGATCAGCAGGTCGGGGTCGTGGATCAGCGCGCAGCACAGGCCGAGCTTCTGCTTCATGCCGCCGGACAGCTTGCCGGCCGGGCGATCCAGGAACGGCTGCAGGCCGGTGCTGTGCGTCAGCGCGTCGATCCGGCGGCGGCGCTCCGCAGCATCGTGGCCGAACAGTCTCGCGAAGAACTGCAGGTTTTCCTCGACCGACAGCGTCGCGTACAGGTTCCGGCCGAGGCCTTGCGGCATGTAGGCGATGCGCCGGCATACGCGCGCGCGATGGCGACGCGACGACAGGTCGCCGTCGAGCGTCCATACGCGGCCCTGCTGGATCGCGCGCGCGCCGGACACGAGCGCGAGCAGGCTCGACTTGCCAACGCCGTCCGGCCCGATCAGCCCGATCATGCGGCCGGCGGGGATGTCGAGGGTCACGTCGTCGAGCGCGTACTTGTTGCCGTAGCGCAGCGAGACGCCCGACAGCCGGGCGACCATGCGCGGATCGCCCGACACCGGCGAACCGTCGATCGATCCGGCATCGGTCTCGACGGGCGTCGTCGCATTCATTGCGGCACCCTGATCGCGAGGCGATCCGGCCAGGCCGCGTGCGGGTCGGTCTTCAGCCAGGCGACGCCCGGCAAGCCGGTCTTCACGAGTTTCAGGTGGCGCTGTAACAGATCTCGATCGATGCGCGCCTTGACCCGGAACATCAGCTTCTGCCGCTCGGTGGCCGTCTCGACCGTCTTCGGCGTGAACTGCGCGGTGCTCGACACATACGACACGCGTGCGGGAATCACGTATTCCGGTGCCGCATCGAGCACGATCCGCACGTCGGCGCCGAGCGGCACCCGGCCGACGACCGCTTCGGGCAGGAAGAACGTCATGTAGACATCGGACAGGTCGACGACGTTGAGCACCTTGCCGCCCGCCGGCAGGACTTCGCCCGATTCGGCAATCCGGTACTGGACGCGCCCGTCGCGCGGCGACGTCAGTTCGCTGTCCGAGATGTCGGCCCGCACGCGCGCCACGGTCGCCTGCGCGGCCGTCACGGCCGAGCGCGCCGCGACGAGCTGGGCCCGCGTTGCGTCGACGGCGGCCTGGGCCGCTTCCACCTGGGCGCGCGCGGCATTCACGGTCGCGCGCAGGCTGCCGGCGCGCGCGCGATCGTCGTCCAACTCCTGCATCGACGACGCACCGTCGCGCGACAGCGTTTCGGACCGCGCGAGCCGCCGCGTGGCCGCGTCCAGCTCGCTTTCCCGTTGCACGACGACGGCCGCGGCCGCCGCCTTGTCGCTGCGGCGCTGCGCGACCTGCGCGTCGATGCTCGCCGCGGTGTTCACCGCCTGTTGCTCCCGCGCCTGTGCCTCGTCGAGCTGCGCCTGCAGGACGACGACGTCCATGCGTGCGAGCGGCTGGCCGGCCGTCACGAAGTCGCCTTCGTCGACGAGCATGGCGGTCACGCGCCCCGGCAGCTTGGTCGCGACGTCGATTTCGGTCGCCTCGATGCGGCCGTTGCCGCTGACGAGCCCCGCATCCGCCTGGCC
This sequence comes from Burkholderia sp. BCC1640, assembly GCF_902833125.1. NCBI lineage: Bacteria > Pseudomonadati > Pseudomonadota > Betaproteobacteria > Burkholderiales > Burkholderiaceae > Burkholderia > Burkholderia sp. BCC1640. The sequence goes on from NZ_CADFEF010000012.1 coordinate 160,277, forward strand.
GTCGCGCCAGCGCGTCCACCCGTAGTACGCGAGGCCGATCGCGAGCACGGCCGCACCGACACCGATCAGAAGAGGGCGCGGGATGGTTTTCATGGTGTGTTGTCCGAGTCTGTCGAAAGGGGAGCCGTTGCCGCGGCAGTCTTGCCGGTGTCGATCACGCCGCCGCCGAGCGCGCCGTACAGCGCGACGCGGCTCGACAGCAGCGCACGACGTGTCATGACCAATTGCTGCTCGGCGTTCATCAGGTCCCGTTGCGCATCGAGCACTTCGAGGAAGCGGGTTGCCCCGCTGTCGTAGCGCAGCTTCGCGAGGCGTGCCCGCTCGGCCTGCGACGCCAGCGTGGCGCGCTCGATGGCGACCTGGTCGGCGAGCCAGTGGCGCGCCGCGAGCGCATCGGACACGTCGCGGAACGCGCGCTGCAGCGTCTTCTCGTACTGCGCGAGCGCCTCGTCGCGTTGCGCATGCGAGAGCGCGAGATTCGACCGGTTGCGGCCGCCGTCGACGAGCGGCAGCGTGACGTTGGGAATCACCGACCACACGCCCGTGCCGGACGACAGCAGGTCATGCAGCGCGGTGCTGCCCGAGCCGATCGCGCTCGTCAATGCGATGCGCGGGAAGAATGCCGCGCGCGCCGCGCCGATGTTCGCGCGGGTCGCCTGCAGCTCATGCTCCGCCGCGATCACGTCCGGACGCCGGGTCAGCAGCGACGAAGGCAGGCCGGGGGCGAGCGACGGCAGCACCGCGCCGTCGTCGAGCGCGAGCGGCGTGGCGGCCAGCGCCGGCGGCGCACCGACGAGCAACGCCAGCGCATCGGCCGCCGTCGAGCGGGCTTGCTGCAACTGGACGCCGAGCGATTCCGCCTGCTGGAGCAGGATTTCCGATTGCGTCAGGTCGAGGCGCGAGATCGCGCCGGCCGCGTGACGAAGCCGGAAAATCCGCAGCGATTCGCGGCGTGTGTCGATCGTCGCGCGGGTCAGCGCGATGCGTTCGTCGATCTCGCACAGGGTCAGATACGCGTCCGCGACGCCGGTGACGACGCTCAGCGTCACCGCCTGCCGCGCCGCGTCGCTCGCGAGGTAGCGCTGGAGCGCCGCCGCTTTCAGGTTGCGCACGCGGCCCCAGAAATCGATCTCCCATTGCGTCTCGGCCAGCTGCACTTCGTAAATCTGGCCGATGACGGGCGTCGGAGTGAGGAAACCGCCCGGCGTGCGAAACCGCGCATACGCGGCGCCCGCACCGATCGTCGGCCATTGATCCGCGCTGCGGATGCCGTAGACCGCGCGCGCCTGCTCGACGCGTGCCACCGCCGCGCGCAGATCCCGGTTGTTGGCGAGCGCCTGCCCGATCAACGCGCGCAGGCGTGCGTCGACGAAGTAGGCCTGCCACTCGGGCACGGGTGCCGCCGGTGTCGCGTCGGCGGAGGGATCCGGAAAGGATGCGGGAATCGGTGCGGCGGGACGCTCGTCCGGCGGCGCAAGCGACAGGCAGCCCGACAGCAGCACCATGCCCGCCGCGAGCGCGACGGCACGCATGCGCCGCACGACGGCAGGATGAAAGCGAACGGGAGGCGCGGCAGCGCGCATGGGATGCCTCGTCGAATACGGAAATGCGGGAATACGGGATGGCGCCGCCCGCCAGGCGTCGCCGCTTCGGATTCACTTATATCCGACGATTACAGGGTTTCCCCTTGATCTGTATCACTCGGGCGGGAATGCGTTTCGAGCGGCCCCTCGCTTGACGCGCGTGTCGCAGCGTGCCTCGGCCGGGCTCGTGACGGCGTGCCGGACCGAACCACGCAAGGCCCGTCACGGCCGGTCGCCCGGCCCGGGATTGAGCAGCACGACGAACGCGAGGATGCTGGAGATCAACGTGACGATCGAGTACCTGAACACCTCCTCGTCGAACAGCATCCCGTGAACGATGCCGACCAGCGACGCAATCGCGATGAACACGCTGAGCGTCGCGAGCACGATGCGGTACTGCTTCTGGATCATGACGGTCTCCCGGAAAGCGGTGGACGTCGACGGTCGTACGAATGCGAAACGTCGCGGTTGCCGCGGTTTTCACGACGTCTGCCGATTCATGATCGCGTCGCGCGTGGTCGCACGGTTGATCTGCGTCAACAGACAAAATCGGCCATCGCCGGCCCGCCTTTGATTGATCCTCGTCAAGCCGCCGGCGCGGCCGTGCGCGATGCTGAACTGGGTGCCGCACGCATCGCTCGCCAGCTTTGCGGCCGGCACGGGCCGACGGGAGACCGACATGAAGTCCGATGCAGTACTCAAGCAGGATGTCGAGCAGGCGTTGTTCTGGAATCCGGCGATCGATGCGCGCCGGATCGACGTCGAGGTCCGCGACCGGATCGTGACGTTGCGCGGCACGGTCGACAGCTGGGCCCAGAAGCTCGAGGCGCAGAAAACGGCACTCCACGTCGCCGATGCGCGCGCGCTGGTGCTCGAACTGAATGTCGCGCCGCCGGAGAACGCGTGCGCGGACCAGGAACTGGCGATCGCGATCACGTTCGCGCTCGGATGGCAGGAGGCGTTGCGCGATCACAAGATCGGCGTCGAGGTCGATCACGGCTGCGTGACGCTCGACGGCGAAGTCGATCATGCGTATCAGAGCCGCGCGGCGGAAGCGATGGTGAGCCGGATGATCGGCGTCGTCGGCGTGGCGAACCGCATCCGGGTGCGCGCCGACCATACGGTGCCGGACGTCGGCGCCCGGATCGCCGAGGCGCTTGCGCGCCGCGCGCAGCGCGAAACCGCGGGAATCTCGATCGACGCCACCGACGGCATCGTCACGCTGACGGGCACGGTCGCGTCGCTGGCCGAACGGCGCGCCGCATGCGGCGCGGCGGGGTCGGTGAGGGGCGTCAGGCAGGTCGTCGACCGGCTGACCGTTGCCTGACCGGCTTGCACGTGCTGTCTACTACCAGGAGAAACAGCGATGAACCGTCCGCATACCGGCCCCGGCCGAAACCATCTGCGCCGCGACAAGCGCATGCAGCCGCATACGAAAGACAGTTACCGTGATCCGAAGCGGCCGACGAGCGACCGCATCTGCGAAGGCTGCGGCGCGGTCTGCGAAGCGGGCCGCTGGACCTGGTCCGCGACCGCGCTCGACCGGCGCCAGCTCGAATGCCCAGCCTGCAAGCGCATGCGGGAAAACGTGCCAGCGGGCGAGCTGGTGTTGCGCGGCGAGTATCTGCGCGCGCACCGCTCGACGATTCTCGAGCTGCTCGAGCGTCAGGCCGATCTGGAGACGAGCGAGCACGCGCTCGAACGCATCATGGACATCGAGAAATCCGCCGATTCGCTGATCGTTCGAACGACGGGCGTGCATATGGTCCGTCGCCTCGGCGAAGCGTTGCTGCATGCACACCACGGCGATCTCGCGATCAACTATCGCGACGGCGAGGACGTGCTGCGAGCGCACTGGAAGCGCGACGACGCGTGAGCGGCGGCGGTCCGCCGGGCAGGTTCGATCCCATGAAAAAATCATTCGACTACTCCGGGTTGCTGATCCCGATCGCGTTCGCCGTGCTGGTCGCGGTTCAACTGCTGGCGCGCCAGCCGGCGGCGACGTCGATTTCCTACAGCGATTTTCACCACCTGGTGGACGCACGGCTCGTCGACGATCTCGAGATCGGCCAAACGTCGATCTCGGGCACGCTGCGCATGCCGCAGGCCGGCGCCGCGCTGCCCGCGTCCGACGCGGCCGAGGTGAAGGAGATCGGCCCGCCGTGGCGCTTCACGACGAACCGGGTGAGCGACGAAGGCCTGGTCGCCGCGCTGACGGCCGCCGGAATTCGCTACCGCGGCGCGACGGATACGGGCTGGATCGGGACGCTCGCGTCCTGGATCTTCCCGTTGATCGGCTTCGTCGTGATCTGGAGTTTCATGATGCGACGGCCGGGCGGGATGCGGGACCTGAGCGGCATGGGCAAAAGCCGCGCCCGCGTGTACATGCAGAAGGAAACCGGCATCACGTTCGACGATATCGCGGGCATCGACGAGGCGAAGGCCGAGTTGCAGCAGATCGTCGCGTTCCTGCGCAACCCCGAACGCTACCAGCGGCTCGGCGGCAAGATCCCGAAGGGCGTGCTGATCGTCGGTGCGCCCGGCACCGGCAAGACGCTGCTGGCGCGTGCGGTCGCCGGCGAGGCCGCGGTGCCGTTCTTCACGATCAGCGGCTCGGCGTTTGTCGAGATGTTCGTCGGCGTCGGCGCGGCGCGTGTGCGCGATCTCTTCGAGCAGGCGCAGCAGAGCGCGCCGTGCATCGTGTTCATCGACGAACTCGATGCGCTCGGCAAGGCGCGCGGCGTCGGCCTGATGTCGGGCAACGACGAGCGCGAGCAGACGCTCAACCAGTTGCTCGTCGAGATGGACGGCTTTCAGGCCAATTCGGGCGTCATCATCATGGCCGCGACCAACCGGCCGGAGATCCTGGATCCCGCGCTGCTGCGCCCCGGGCGTTTCGACCGTCACATCGCGATCGACCGGCCGGACCTGACCGGACGCAAGCAGATCCTGGCCGTGCATACGAAGCGCGTGAAGCTCGCGCCGGAAGTCGATCTGGCCGAGCTGGCGCAGCGCACGCCGGGCTTCGTCGGCGCCGATCTCGCGAACGTCGTCAACGAAGCCGCGTTGCATGCGGCCGAACTGGGCAAGCCCGCGATCGGGATGGCCGATTTCGACGAAGCCATCGATCGCGCGATGACCGGCATGGAGCGCAAGAGCCGCGTGATGAACGAACAGGAAAAGCGGACCATCGCGTATCACGAGTCGGGGCATGCGCTCGTCGCGCAAAGCCGCGCGCACTGCGACCCCGTGAAGAAGGTGTCGATCATCCCGCGCGGAATCGCGGCGCTCGGTTACACGCAGCAGGTGCCGACCGAGGATCGCTACGTGCTGCGCAGGAGCGAATTGCTCGACCGGCTCGACGTGTTGCTCGGCGGGCGGGTGGCCGAGGAAATCGCGTTCGGCGACGTGTCGACGGGCGCGCAGAACGATCTCGAACGCGCGACCGCGCTGGCGCGCCACATGGTGATGCAGTACGGGATGAGCGAGAAGGTCGGCCTCGCGACGCTCGACGACGGCGCACGCCAGGGCGGGGCGCCAGGCGTGTGGACGCCGGGCGACGGTCACTGCAGCGAGCACACGGCGCAACTGATCGACGAAGAGGTGCGCGCGCTGCTCGAGGATGCGCATGCGCGAGTCACGGCGACGCTCGGCGCGCACCGCGATGCGCTTGAACGGATCGCGTGCAGCTTGCTGCAACACGAATCGATCGATCACGACATGCTGGTGGCGCTCATCGCGCCGCCGGACGATGCCGGCGACACACCCCGGCCGGCGGAAGCCGACTCGGAAACGACCACGGGCGTCTCCGCCTGAAGAAACGACCGCCGCGATCGCGCCGGACGCCTGCCGCGCCGGCCATCGCATCGTTCAACAGCCGATGCAGACCGGGCCGTCGCGCCGCGCGCGCGCCGCGTCATCGGTCACGACCGACGCGAGCCGCGGATCCGGCCGAAAAACCGTGATGCCCTTGAGCCCGTCGCGCCACGCCTGGAAGAACAACGCGTCGACCTCCGCGAGCGAACACTGGCCGGGCATCGTCACGGTCTTCGAGATGCCGGCGTCGACGCACGGCTGCAGCGCCGCGAGCATCGCGACATGATCTGCCGGCGCGATTTCCGCGGCCGTGACGAAATAGCCCGGCAGCTTGACGGTCTCGCCATGCAGCGCGCGGAACAGCCGGTAAGCGTGATTCTCCGCACGAAACGGCTGGACCTGCCCGTCGGCGGTGCGGACCATGCGACGCTGCGTCCAGCCGACGGCCGGCTCGATCCCGTTCGAACAGTTGTCGCAGAACGCGAGGCTCACGCTGCCGGCCGGTGCGAACGACAGCAGATGGCTGTTGCGCAGCCCGTGCCGCGCGATCGCGTGATGCACCTTCAGCGGCAACAGCGTGCGAGACGCGGGGCCGGTCAGATAGGCGGCCGGGTCGTAGGCCGGAAACACGCCGCGCTCGGCGGCAAGCGCGGCCGACGCGGAAAACGCATGCTCACGCATCGTCAGCACGATCCCGCGTGCGAGCGTGCGTGCTTCCGCGCTGTCGTAGCGCAGCCGCAGCATCGTCAGCGCGTCGGCCAGCCCGGTCACGCCGACCCCGATGCGCCGTGTCCGCTGCGCCTCGTGCTCGTGCGCGGCGAGCGGCCACGCGGTCAGGTCGAGCACGTTGTCGAGCATGCGGACCTGGATGCGCACCGCGTCGGCGAGCGTCGCGAAATCGAAGCGCGGCTTCCCGTCGACGCCGAACGGGTAAAGAACGAACCGCGACAGGTCGATCGGCCCGAGCACGCAGCTGCCGTACGGCGGCAGCGGTTGTTCGCCGCACGGGTTCGTCGCGTCGATCCGCTCGTGCTCGCGCAGCGGATTCGCGTCGCGGATCGTGTCGAGGAACAGCAACCCCGGTTCGGCGCTGTCGCGCGCGGCGTTGACGATCTCGTGCCAGAGCGTGCGGGCCGGCACCGTCGCGTAAAGGTAACGTCCGTCCGGCCGCCGGGGCGTTGCGGCGGAAGCGGAGGCGGGCGGCGCATGATGAACGAGCGCCCACGGCAGGTCGTGCCGGACCGCCTCCATGAACGCGTCCGTGACGCCGACCGACAGGTTGAACGTCGGCCAGCGCGAGCGTCCGCGCTTGGCCGCGACGAATGCGACGAGGTCCGGATGATCGCAGCGCAGCACACCCATTTGCGCGCCCCGGCGCGGGCCGGTGAACGGCAGCGCCCGACACATCGCATCGAAGCGGTCGATCGCCGCGCATGCGCCGCGCCCGGATGACAGGCGCCGTTCGTAAGCGTCGGCGGGCGGCACCGGCGAGAAGTCGTAGCCGATTCCGCCGCCCATCAGCAGCGTGACCCGTGCCTCGTCGAGCGCCTGCGCGAGCGCCGTGTCGACGGCCTGCACGGGGGTGTCGACCGGAATCGCGAGCGGATGGACGAAGCAATTGATCATCGTGCCGCCGTTGTCCGCGCCGGCATTCGCGAGGATGCGGCCCGCGCCGATCGCGCCACGCTGCAGGTTCACGAAGAACGCGCGCTCCGCCTGCGCACGGCGCTCGGCCGGCTCGGCGAGCGACAGCGCACGCGCGACGCGATGGAAGACGGCCGCGCGAGACGTTTCGCCGGGTTGCGCATAGCGTTCGGCAAACACGGTGGTGCACAGCGGCTGCTCATCCATGGCGGGGCTCGGCGACGATGAATGATTCACTGTAAGAGCCTGCCCGAACGTGTCGTTGATCGAGCGCAACCGGGCACCTTCGCGACATCGCTTGACGGCGGTCAACGCCGCGACCGGCGTCGAACGTAAGGTGGAGCCACGGCCGGCGCGCGGCGGTTGCCCGCGAATCGCCGCGCCGGCGTCCGTCGCGCCAGCCATCGACTGCGAACCACGCACCATGACCGATATCGTTACCGTTACCTTGAATCCGGCCGTCGATGTCGCGACGTCCGTCGAGCACATCGTCGACACGCACAAGCTGCGCTGCGCACGGCCGCGGCGCGACCCCGGCGGCGGCGGGATCAACGTCGCCCGAACCATTCACCGCCTCGGAGGCGACTGCGTCGCGCTGTACCTGGCCGGCGGGCCGACCGGCGACGTGTTGACGCTGCTGCTCGAAGCCGAGCGCCTGCCGGCGGTGCGCATCCGGATCGCCGGCGAGACGCGCGAGAACGTCTGCGTGACCGAGACCGCGACCGGGCGCGAATACCGGTTCCTGATGCCGGGGCCGATGGTCACCGAGGCCGAGTGGCGCGACTGCGCCGCCCGCATCGACGCGATGCAACCGGCGCCGCGCTACCTCGTGCTGAGCGGCAGCCTGCCGCCCGGCGCGCCCGACGACCTGTATGCGACGCTCGCGCGGACCGCCCGTGCAAGGGGCAGCCGGGTGGTCGTCGATGCGGCGGGCAGGGCGCTGCAAGCGGCCCTCGAGGCCGGCGTTCATCTCGTGAAGCCCAGTCTCGGCGAACTGAGCGCGCTGGCCGGCGAACCGCTCGACGACACGTCGGCATGCCGGAAGGCCAGCGAACTCGTCGCGCGAGGGCAAGCCGACATCGTCGCGTTGACGCTCGGCGCGCGCGGCGCATGGGTCGTCACGCGCGACGGCGCGCTGCGCCTGCCCGGCAGGCCGGCAGCGGTATGCAGCACGGTCGGCGCCGGCGACAGTTTCGTCGGCGGCATGGTCTGGGCGCTGGCGCGCGGCGTGCCGTTCGACGAAGCGTGCCGCTATGCGCTGGCGGCATCGGCCGCGTCGGTCGAGCACCCGGGGACGGCGCTATGCACGCGCGAGGACGTCGAGCGGATTCATGCCGAACTGGTTGCGCAGGCAAGCTGACGGCCACGCGGTGTGACGCGTGCACGATCGCGTCGACGCACGATCGATCGTTGATCTGGCTCAGCGGTTTTCGTGCCGCGATCGAGAAAAATGGGGCAGCCATTCCACGAGACCCGCCATGGCCTTTCGCCTGATCGCCTGCTTGCTCCTGTTGTCGTGTATGCCGCCGGCTTCGTCCGCCGACGTCGCGACCGTCGATTCGCCATCGCAGCGTGTGCTGATCCTGGTCTACCACCGGTTCGCCACCGCGCAACTGGATTCGATGACGGTCCGTACCGAGACGTTCCGCCACCAGCTGCAGGCGATCGAGGCGAACGGCTACCGCATCGTGCCGCTCGCCGACGTCGTGCGCTGGCATGGCGGCCAGGCCGATGCCGTGCCGGCGCGCGCGGTCGCGATCACCGTCGACGACGGTCATCGCTCCGTCTACGACGTGCTGCGCCCGTTGCTGGTCGCCCATCCGATGCCGGTCACGCTGTTCATCTATCCGTCGGCCATCTCCAACGCCAGCTATGCGATGACATGGGACCAGTTGCGCACGCTCGGGCAGTCCGGCGGCGTCGACATCGAGTCCCACACGTACTGGCATCCGAATTTCCGCACCGAACGCGCCCGACTCACGCCGGACGACTACCTGCGCTTCGTGTCGTTCCAGTTGAGCCGGTCGCGCGAACGGCTCGAATCCGAAACCGGCCAGCCGGTCCGGATGCTGGCCTGGCCGTTCGGCGTCCATGATGCGCAGACCGACCAGCTGGCCGCTCGCGAGGGCTACGTGGCGGCCTTCACGCTCGATGCGCGCCCCGTTCGTGTCACCGACCCGGCCATGGCGCTGCCGCGCTATCTGATGACGGACGCCTGCGACACACGATGCATGAATGGATTGTTGAGAACCGCCGGGGGGAAGCCGTGATTGCACGTCTGATCGTCTGTCTGCTCGTGTCGCTCGCCGGATTCGCCGCCCGGGCGGCGCCCGTCACGATCACCGTCGTCGATGCGACGAACGGGCACCCGCTCGCCGGCGCGATCGGCCACGCGGCGGGTGCGAACCGGACCGCGGATCGCGACGGCGCGTTTTCAATCGAGATCGACGCGGCGGGTGCACGCCTGAGCGTGCGTGCGCCGGGCTACGCGCGAACCGAAGTCACGCTGGCACCCGCCGCCGGCGCACAGACGATCCGCATGACACCGGTGCGGCCGAAAGCCGTCTATCTGTCCGCTTACGGCGTCGCGGACCGCACGCTGCGCGAGGCGGCGCTGTCCCTCCAGGACAAGACGGCAATCAACGCGCTCGTCATCGACGTGAAGGGAGACAGCGGCGTGACGCCGTATCGCAGCCTGGCGCGTGAGATCTCCGGCGCCGCGAACAATGTCGCCGGCGCCATCGTTCGTCCGCCCGATCTGCCGGACCTGTTGCGGACGTTCCACGCGCGCGGCCTTTACCTGATCGCGCGCATCGTCGTGTTCAAGGACGACCCGCTGGCTCGCGCGCATCCCGAGTGGGCCGTGCGCGATGCGGCCGGCGAGATCTGGCAGGACCGCGAGCATCAGCGCTGGATCGACCCGACGTCGCACGCGGCCTGGCAACACAATTACGACGTCGCCGAAGAGGCGGCACGCATGGGTTTCGACGAAATCCAGTTCGACTACCTGCGTTTTCCCGACGCCAACGGCCTCCGGTTCGCCGAGGCGAATACCGAGGCGAACCGGGTCGCGGCGATCTCGGGATTCCTGACCGGCGCGCGGGAACGGCTGCGTCCGTACAACCTCTACGTGTCGGCCGACATCTTCGGGTACGTCTGCTGGAACACCGACGACACCGCGATCGGACAGCGGCTCGACGCGCTCGGACCGGTTGTCGACTACGTGTCGCCGATGCTGTATCCGTCCGGCTTCACGTGGGGCCTGCCCGGTTGCCGGAAGCCGACCGAGCATCCGGGCGAGATCGTTTCGCGGTCGCTGGCCGAGGCGAAGCGCCGGACCGGAATGGACGGGGTCCGGTTTCGGCCGTGGCTCCAGGCGTTTCGCGACTATGCGTTCGACCACCGGCCGTTCGATGCCGACGAGATCCGCGCGCAGGTCGACGCGGCCGATGCGGCGGGCACGGACGGCTGGATGCTGTGGAACCCGCGCAATCGCTACGATCCTGCCGATTTGCCGCGCTGAGCGGCAGGTGCGGACCGGCGAGAACATGTAGGCGTCCGATCGATCATGCCGTGGAATGACGAGCGTTATCCGCCTTCGATGCGGAATCTGCCGCCGCCGGTTCGCGGCAAGGCGATCGAGATTGCCAACGCGCTGCTGCGTCAGGGGCGCACCGAGGGCAGCGCGATCCGCATCGCGATTGCGCAGGCGAAACGGTGGGGGCGTGCGCATGCCGTTTTTCGTGGCTGCGGGTGAGGTGTCGTGTTCGAATCGTGTCGAATACACGCGTCTTCAGGGCACTCGCTTCTGCTGATGCGATGGCCTGTTCTCCGCTGTCGCTTGCGATACCCGATCAATCTCTGAAAAGTCGGGCTCGCCTTCGAGATACCGGACGCAGCGCCATGCTCGCGCCGGCACACCCTCCATTTAGGACGATTCTTATATTCGCGGACTCGCCATCTCATCAGAATTGCCGGATGAGCGATGCGTTGCAGGTCAACGGTATCCGATCGACGTTGATGAATTGGCAGAGATATGCCCGTGCTTCACGGACGATTTGATCCTTTACTGCTGCGTCAAGTTGGTGACGTCATGGCAGTTTGATCGATATAGGGCATGAAGTGAATCTCATGTCGACATCCTGGCATCGAGTGGTTTCACGCGTGGCTCATCTCATGCAGCGAGCAATGCGAAATCATTGTTCGTCTCGACGGCAAGCAACGATCCATTGGCCTTGCTCGGCGAGCTTCGGAATTCCAGAGCGGAATGGTTCCGTGCCGATGTGACGTCGAAAATCGATTGTTCACACGATTTGTCACGAGCGGATTTGTATTGATAAATCCGAAGGTATGAATCGGATATCGCTCGGATGACGATCGGGGTTACTCCGTTCCGTCTCAGCGAGGCGATCGGCGCCATGCGGATCAGATCCGCAATTCGGACAACCGAATGATGCAGCGAGTTCGTAGCGCGATCACGCTCGATTCTCGGCGCACGATGTAATTCCATCCGGTCATGCACAGCCACCTCGATTGCTCGACTCGTACGCGAAGCGGGTCGCGATTGGTGCTGCCGAAGCAGCGGACCCGGACCCGGACGCGGAACAGCTCGATCGATGTATATCAAGCCAGGCTACGGCATCGCGCTTAACCCAGAAAACTGAAAGGAACAAAGCCTTGAACAAGACCTACCGAAGCATTTGGAACACCGCGACCAACACGTGGACGGCAGTGGCCGAAACGGCGAAGTCGCATTCGCAAGGAGCGTCGCGCGCGACGCGGACAGCCATGATTGCGATCGCACTGGGCGGCGTCACGATGGGCGACGCGATGGCGGACGCGTGCACGACGAGCGACGGATCGCCCGGCACCGTCGATGCGGCGGGAACATGCAAACCGGCAGGATCGGACCAAGGTGGTATCCGTGCGCAGGTCGGACCGAGGGCTGCGATCGACGACACGTACCTCCAGGTTCACGGCACGACGACAGCCGCGAAGGGCGAAGGAAGTCGTTCAATCGCGATCGGCGATGGCGCGATTGCGCGCGCAACCGGCACTGATGGCGGCCAGACCAACATCGCTATTGGAGCGAAAGCAAATACGTCGGGTGGTTTCGGGCAAATCGCTTTTGGTGATGGCGCGTCTGTAACGGAACAGGGCGCCGGTGGAGCCATTGCAATCGGTCGGGGTACCACGACGTCAGCGCGAGGCGTGGCACTGGGCGATGGTGCCGAAATGAGTGGGCAATACAGCGTCGCGCTGGGTGATCGTTCTGTCGCGAGCGAAGAATATACCGTTTCCGTGGGTTCGAAGACTGTGAAACGACGCATTACGAACCTGGCCAAAGGTACGGCGGATACCGACGCCGTGAACGTCGGCCAGATGAACGCCGGCCTGTCAACGACGACCACCGCGATTGCTGACGTCAAAACGGGACTGTCGACGACCAATACCCAGATAACTGCAATCGATGGCCGCACGACGGCCAACGAGGCAAGCATCAAGCAGCTCGACGGCGACATGACGACCGCGAAAAACAACATCGCGATGCAAACGTCTGATATCTCGACCATCAACAACCGACTGGAAAACCTGTCGAGCGGCACGACCGGCCTCGTCCAGCAGGCCAAGGCGGGTGCCGATCTCACGGTTGGCGCGAAAACCGACGGTGCTGCGGTGAACTTCGCAGGCACCGGCGGCACACGCACGCTGTCGGGCATCGCAAACGGCGTGAACGACGACGAAGCGGTGACGATCGCGCAGCTCCGCGCAACCGGCCTGATCGATTACACCGGCAAGGAAGTCGGTGCCGTCACCTACGACAGCGGCCTGTCGTTCGACCGCGTGACTTTTGCCGGCGCGCTCGGCACGACACTGCGGGGCGTCGCGGCCGGCGAGGTCAGCGCCAACAGCATGGAGGCCATCAACGGCAGCCAGCTCTTCGGGTTGCAAGAGCAGTTCGCGAAGCAGTTCGGGGAGCTGAGTGTCCGTGTCGACGACTTGTCTGATCGCGTCACCGATCGCGAGAACACCCCCGGCACGGGCGGCCCAGGCACAGGTGGCCCAGGCACGGGTGGCGACGGGTCGACCGTCAACGGCATGGGTTCGAGCGCATCGGGTGAAAACAGCTCGGCCATGGGACAGGGTTCGACCGCATCCGGCGGGAACGGCACTGCCGTCGGTCAGGGTTCGGTCGCATCCGGCGAAAACAGCACGGTCATCGGCCAGGGCTCGACGGCTACTGGCAGCGGCTCGGTCGCTCTCGGCCAGGGTTCGGTCGCGAATCGCGACAACACGGTGTCGGTTGGCTCGGTCGGCAACGAGCGCCAGATCACGAACGTCGCCGATGGCACGGCGCCAACCGACGCAATCAACAAACGCCAGCTCGATGGCGCAATGCAGTCGATCGACCAGCGCTTCGGGGATACGAACCGGATGATCAACGACGTGGCGAAGAATGCATACGCCGGTATTGCAGCCGCGATGGCGATGCCGAACATGACGCCGTCGCAGCCGGGCAAGACGGTGGTCGCGGTCGGCGCCGCAAACTTCAAGAATGGCTCGGCCGTCGCGGCCGGCGCCACTTACCGGTCGCGCAACGGCAATTGGCTGATGAATGGCGCGGTGTCGATCACGTCGGTGGGCGATGCGGGCGTGCGTGCCCAGGTCGGCTACGAGTTCTGATCAGCCAGCCTCGCGAGTCGGGATTCAACCGGCGCGATCGGCGCGTGATGATGTCTGTTGCGCCCGGTCGCGCCGTTGCCGTGCTGGCGAGGAAATCGCGTCACAATTCAACGCATTCATCCGGGAAGCGGCTCGATTGGCTGTGTCAAGTCCTGGAATAGGTTGACAGTATTCAGACGCTAGAACGCCCGATGCACCGCATCGGGCGTTTTGTATTCCAGGGCGGCGTGTGGCCGCTCATGGTTGTCGATGTGCACGGATTGCTAGGCCATACACCGCACCGGGCAGTCGCGCCCGGTCATTTCCGGATGCAATCGCGCGACCAGAACACACGCCACCAGCATGACGGCGACCGCGATACCGTGCACCGGGTTACGCAGACACGACGCGACCTGCTCGCTCCTCGCCACACCGAACAGGCACCACAGACAGAAATGCTCGCAGTTGTTCGTGAGCAACCGGTACTGGCATTCGCCAAGGCGCGATGCCGCGCGGCGCGCCGCTTCCGTTCCATCGTACGGCGTGCGCGCGTGGCGAATGATCGCGAGCCCGAAACCGGCACGGAAGCCGTCCAGCGTGACGATCTCGACCGGACCACCGCTCGCATGGCGCGACCATCCCGCGTAGTGAATCACGTTGCCATTGCCGATGTAGATCCCGTGATGCAGATAGCCGGGGCGGCGGGTCACGAGGTGGGCACCGACCGGCGGTTCGCCATCCAGCATGGCGTCGTCGGCGTGCGCTGCGGTCGGATCAATCATCGCCAGCTCCTCGGTCCTGCGGCGGCGGGGCGGAAGAGCCGCGCGCGCGCCGCGAAACACGTTGCGTCCTGTCATGTCTCCAGTATTGGCAGTGGAGCCGCGCGGAACAATCAGCGTGGCCTGAGCTTGCTGTCCGACGTCGGGCCGCCGTGTCGGAAATTTCCGACGGGCCGTGCAATATCGGCTGACAGCCTTCACGGACGATTGCGCCGCCCGTATCCCGCTCCCCCCGTGTTTTCAGGCGTGCCGCGGCGCTCGGGCAGATGGGGCGCGATGACTGTCTCGCGGGGCCCGTCCGGCTTCGTTCGGTTTCGACAGGCGCGCACTTGACTTGAGTCAACGGGAAATCGACGTTCCGCGCGACGCTGGCATCGTCGTCGACGAGAATGCGCGACGTCACCGCACGCAGCCCGTTCCGCGACCGGACGGGCGGGGTCGCGGCCGTGCGGCTCAATCAGGAGAGTGAAGATGTGGACCGGAACCGTGAAGATGCTGCTGGCAGCCTGCCTGCTGAACATCGGTGCGAACGCGCTGGCTGACCCGTCGACCGAGCCGGTCGTGCACAACGGTGTCGCTTACATCACCGGCGGAATCGGCCAGGACGAGGTCACGGCATTTCGCGATGTCGCGCCTCGCTACAACCTGCGGATCACGTTCGCATCGAAGCGGGGCCAGTATCTTTCCGATGTCGATGTCACGCTGTCGTCCGGCAAGTCGACGATTCTCGACGCGCACACGAACGGCCCGTTCCTGTTTGCGCGAGTGCCGCCGGGGCGATATACCGTGTCCGCGCACGACAGGGCCGTTCAGGAAGTCCGGCACGTCGTCGTACCGGCGCGGGGCGCGGTCGATGTGCGCTTCTACTGGCACGACCCGGACCGGCACGGCGCGATACGTCTGTGCGCCGATTGTTCCGCATCGCCGCAGTAACCGGCACGCTGGTCGCGCGTTCGTTCAGGACCGGCGTGGCTGGAGAACAGACGATGCCTCGGCCGATCGCGGATCCTGACGCCATCGCCGTGGCAGGCCTCCGCGCGCAGCTCGACTCAATCGATGCGGCCAGCACGAAGAAATGAACGCAGTGAAACAGGCTCGATCGCGACGATCCCGCTGCGCTGCCGCGCTGACCGGCGCGCTGCTGTTCACGCTTGCGTCAGCCGGTGCGCGCGCGGAATCCGATACGGCCGTGGCGCAGCAGCAGACCACCGCGATCGACGAGGCGATCGCGGCCGAGATCGCCGACGGCCATCTTGCCGGCGCCGTGGTCGTGACGGGCGACGCGGACGGCGTGCGCGTGCGCGTCGCGCGCGGCCTGCGCGTGACGGGCGAGCACGCCGAGGCGATGACGGCCGATACCGTCTTCGATCTTGCTTCGCTGACCAAGCCGGTGGCGACGGCGGTCGCGATCATGCAGCTCGCGGAGCGCGGCATGCTGCGCCTCGATGCGCCGGCCGCGCGTTACTGGCCCGCGTTCGGCGCGCACGGCAAGGCCGGCATCACGATCCGCCAGTTGCTCGCGCATGTATCGGGGCTGCCGGCCGGCGTGTCTTCGTCCCGCGCGCTGCGCAGCCGCGCCGCCGTGCTGGCCGACATCGTCGCGATGCCCCCCGGCACACCGGCCGGCACGCAGGTGCGCTACAGCGACGTCAACTACGTGGTGCTTGGCGAGATCGTCGAGCGCGTGTCGCACCGGCCGCTCGACGCGTGGTGCGCCCCACATGTGTTCGCGCCGCTCGGGATGGCGAGCACCGCGTTCCGGCCACCGGCGTCGCTGTTCGCGCGCGTGGCGCCCACCACCGTTCGCGATGGCCGTCTGCTGCGCGGGAGCGTCCACGATCCCGTCGCGGCCGCGATGGGTGGCGTTGCCGGCAATGCGGGCCTGTTCGCGAGTGCGGACGACCTGGCGCGCTTCGCGCGCATGCTGCTGAACGGCGGCGCGCTCGGCCCGGTGCGCGTGCTGGCGCGCCGCAGCGTCGCCGTGCTCGAAACGCCCGCCACGCTCGACGCGGAAGGCGACCTGCACACGCCCGGCTGGGCGGTCGGGCCGCCGCTCGTCGCGAACCGCTACCGGCTGCCGCCGCTCGGCGCGCTGCAACACCTCGGCTACACGGGCACGGCGCTGTGGATCGATCCCGTGACGCGCCGCTTCGCGATCGTGCTCACCAGCCGGCTGTATCCCGACGAAACCGGCACGGCGATGCCACTGCGCTCGCTCGTGCTCGGCATCGTGTCGAGCGAGGCCGCGCCCGTGACGTCGTCGCGGATTGCGACGCGCGTGCCTGCGATGGCGGCGGCCGTCGCGCAAGCCGCCCGGTTGCCGGTATCGCGCGGGCCGGTGCTGGCCGGCATCGACGTGCTCGCGGCGAGCGGCTTCGCGGCCGTCGCGGGCAAGCGCATTGCGCTCGTCACGAACCGCAGCGGCTTCGACCGGCTCGGCCGGCGCACGGTCGACCTGCTCGCGCAGGCGCCGGGCGCGCGGCTCGTCGCGCTGTTCGCGCCCGAGCACGGGCTCGGCACCGACGTCGACGAGACATTCGGCGACACGCTTGACGCCGCGACCGGCGTGGTCGTTCACAGTCTCTACGGCGATCGACGCCGGATCGCGCCCGCGCTGCTCGCCGATGTCGACGTGCTGGTGCTCGACCTGCAGGACGCAGGCGTACGCTTCTTCACGTATCTGGCCACCCTCGGCTACGCGCTTGAGGCCGGTGCTGCCGCGCATCGCCCGGTGCTCGTGCTCGACCGCCCGGACCCGCTGGGCGGCGATGTGTTCGGCGGCCCCTTGGCCGATGCCGGACCGGCCACGTTCACCGGTTATTACCCGTTACCGCTTCAGCCCGGCATGACGCTCGGCGAACTGGCGCGACTGTTCAACGACCGCCTGCATATCGGCGCGGCGCTGACCGTGGTGCCGATGGCGAATTACGTGCGCGCGATGCGCTTCGGCGATACCGGGCTCGGCCGGGTGCCGCCATCGCCGAACCTGCGCGACGGCGCCGCGTTGTCGCTGTATCCGGAGACGGGGCTCATCGAGGGCGCAGCGATTAGTGTCGGGCGCGGCACCGCGACACCGTTCGGCGTGGTCGGCGCGCCGTGGATCGACGCGCGCATCCTCGCGGACGATCTTCGCGCGATGCGGCTGGACGCGACGTTCTCGCCGGTTCGCTTCGTGCCCACGGAGGGGCCGTATCGCGGCAGGGTGTGCGAAGGGGTGCGCATCGACCGGCCGCCCGGCGCGGCGCGGCCGGGCGAAATCGGGCTGGCACTCGCACTGGCGCTGCACCGGCGTTATCCGGCGAAGTTCCGGATCGATGCGATCCGAGCATCGGTCGGTTCGCGCGAGGTGGCGGACATGCTGGAGGCAGGGCGGTCGCTCGATGAGATAGAACGGGTCGTCGATGCACAAAATGCCGCGTTCGCGCGCGAGCGGGCGGCGTTTTTGTTGTACTGAGCGCGTACCGCGCGCGGACGACCGCGCGAATCATTCGTCCGATGCGTTCTCCTTCCCCGACTGGCTTGATTTGAGTCAAGCGTAAGCAACCGGGCGGCGTGATCCTGATTGCGAGCGCAACGGCATCCGTGCACGGCCTCTCAATGGCACGCCCACAATCGAACGCCAGGCCCTTAAGAATGCGGTAAGGAACCGGCCCGAACATGAACGCATCGCCCAGGAGAAACACGATGCGGATATCCCGTTCCGTTCGCACGCTTTGTTACCCGTGCCTTGCTGTATCGATGCTGATTGCCACCATTGCGTGCGCGCGCGCCGAAACGCCTGCCCGCCTGCTGGACGGTTATACGGCGAAGGCAGGCACGAGCGCCGCGCCGTCGCGGGGACAGCAGTTCTTCACGTCGCGGCATGGACGCGACTGGAGTTGCGCGAGCTGTCATGGAAGCACGCCGACCGGCCCGGGCCGGCACGTCGTTACCGGCAAGACCATCGAGCCGCTTGCGCCCGCGTTCAATCCCGCGCGGTTCACGGACGAGGCGCGGACCGAAAAATGGTTCCGCCGAAACTGCAAGGACGTCGTCGGGCGCGAATGCTCGGCAGCCGAGAAGGCGGATGTCCTGAGCTGGCTCATGACCTTGAAACCCTGACGACGAACGATCATGACCAACTTTGACACGACAACCTCTCCGCGCAGGATCGTTCCGCCGCGATATGTAGTGGCAGGCGCGCTCACGATGCTGTTGACGTCGCTGCTGCCGCGCGCGGCACTGGCCGAGGACGAAATGCAGGGCCTCGCGGTTCCGTTGCTCCCCAAGTACAAGCAGGAGTGCGCGACCTGCCATGTCGCCTATCCGCCCGGGGCGCTGCCCGCCGAGTCGTGGCGCCGCATCCTGAACGGTCTCGATCGCCACTTCGGCACCGATGCGACGCTGGACCCGACAACCATCGGGCAACTGGAAACCTGGCTGACAGCACACGCGGCGACGGGCGCCGCGGCTCGCCGTCCGCCGGAAGACCGGATTACCCGGTCGGCGTGGTTCATCGCCACGCACGACGAGATTCCCGCGTCCGTGTGGCGCAGCCCCGCAGTGAAGCGGCCGTCGAATTGCGCCGCATGTCATACGCAAGCAGACAAAGGAAATTTCGATGAACGATTCGTCCGCATCCCGAGCTCACGGTGAACCGGAGCGCTCGCGTCCCGCACGGATACTGGTCTGGGATGCTCCGCTTCGTGCATTCCACTGGCTGACGGTTGTTGCCTTTGCCGGTGCGTGGCTGACCGCCGAGAGCGAGCGGTGGCGGCTGATGCATGTCGCGTTCGGGTACACGATGCTGGCACTCGTCGCGTTTCGCGTCGTATGGGGTGTGGCCGGCACGCGTCATGCGCGGTTCTCGTCGTTCGTACGTTCGCCGGCGGCCGTTTTCCGCTACGTGCTGAGCCTTGTGAAAGGCAGGCCGGAACACCATGTCGGCCACAATCCGGCCGGCGCGGTCGCGATCGTCGCCATGCTGGCGATGACGGTCGTCACCGGGATAACGGGCTGGGCGGCCTACACGGGAAACGGCGAATCGTTCGGTGATCTTCATGAAGGCGCGGCGAACGCGATGCTCGCGCTTGTGGCGGTGCATGTCGCCGCCGTGCTCGTCAGCAGCGTCGTGCATCGGGAGAATCTCGCCGGGGCGATGGTAACCGGCTACAAGAGCGGTGCGCCGATCGACGGCATCCGGCGTGCCTGGTGGGGGATTGCCGTCATCATGACGGCGGCGGTGATTGGCTGGTGGTGGACGCAATGGCATGCGGCGCCGCAGCCCGTTCAAGCAGACCGGCCCGTCGTGACGGACACTGGCCACCCCGCGAACGGGGCGGGCCGGGATGACGATTGACGGCCAAGGACGGAGTGCTCGATCGTGCGCATCCTGCTCGTGGAAGACGACGTCCTGCTCGGCGACGGGATCCGCGCCGGATTGCGCCAGCAAGGATTCCAGGTCGACTGGGTGCGCGACGGCGACGCGGCCCAGCGCGAGTTGCGCGCGCATGCTCATGCCGCGGCGGTCCTCGATCTCGGGTTGCCGCTCGTGGATGGCATGGATGTCCTGCAGCGCATTCGTCGCGACGGCATCGCGTTGCCGATCCTGATTCTGACCGCGCGCGATGCCGTGCCCGACCGCATCAGGGCGCTCGACGTGGAAGCCGACGACTACGTGATCAAGCCCGTTGACCTGTACGAGCTCGGCGCGCGCCTGAGAGCGCTGGTCCGGCGCGCCCACGGCCGGCCGACGGAGCGACTCCAGGCGCAGGACGTCGAACTGGAACCCGCGTCGCGAACCGCGCGCCGCGCCGGCGTGGCCGTCGCGCTGTCCACGCGCGAGTTCGATCTGCTGCACATCCTGATGCTGAATGCCGGCCGGGTCCTGTCGCGCGAGCAGATCGAGCAGTATCTGTACAGTTGGGGGCAGGAGGTGGAGAGCAATGCCGTCGAGGTGCACATACATCGCTTGCGTGCGAAGCTCGGCAGCGATCTGATCCGGACTGTGCGCGGCGTGGGTTACGTGCTGCTGCGGGACAGTGCATGAAAGCCGTGCTGCCCGCGCGCTCGCTGCATGGCCGGCTGCTGACGCTCGTGCCGGCCGTGGTCCTCGGTGTCTGGCTATCGACGTTGATGCTGACCTGGCTCGATGCGCAACGCGAGATCGACCGATTGCTCGACGGCCATCTCGCGCAAGCGGCGGCACTGCTCGTCGCGCAGCAAGCACGCGGGCCGGATGACGACGACAATGCGGTCGACGCGCCGATCCTCCATCCATACGGGCCCCGCGTGGCCTTCCAGGTGTTTCATGAAGGCCGGCTCGGCCTGCATTCCGAAAACGCGCCGTCCAGGCCGATGGTGGCGCCCGAGCTGACCGGGCGCGACCGGGCTTCCGGATTCTGGACCGTCGTGATCGACGGGAATGCGTGGCGGGTATTCGTCGTGCATGGCGCGCGCGGCGACGTTCAGGTGTTCGTGGGCGAACGGATCGATTCACGCAAATCGATCCTGGGTGCCGTCATGCGCAGCGCATTCTGGCCGATGGCGGCTGCGTTGCCATTGCTGGTGCTGGGCATCGGCTGGGCGGTTCGCCGAGGCACGGCACCGCTGCGCGATTTCGGGCGAGCGCTCGCGAAGCGGAATCCGCAGGCGCTCGACACGATCCGGCTGGAGCGGACACCGCTTGAGATGCGGCCGATGCTGGATGCGCTGAACCGCCTGTTCGAGCGGATTCGTGCCGTGATGGATGCGGAGCGCCGATTCACTGCCGATGCCGCGCATGAGTTGCGCACGCCGATCGCGGCCGTGAAGGCACAGGCGCAGGTTGCAATGGCCGAGCACAATGACGAGCGACGCCGGCACGCGTTGCGCGGTGTTCTCGAAGGGTGTGATCGAGCGGCGCGTCTGGTGGAGCAGCTCCTGTTGCTTTCACGTCTCGATGCAGGCGCACTGGCGGATCGCGCGCCGGTAGACGTATCGGCCCTGGCGAAAGGAGTGGTCGCGGAGGCCGCGCCACAGTCGATCGGGAAACAGCAGAAGCTCGAACTCGATGCGCCATCGCCATGTGTCGTCGGCGGCAACGAAGCCTTGCTCGCGGCAATGGTGCGCAATCTGGTCGACAACGCGATCCGCTACAGCCCGCCGCTGGCGCGCATCACCGTTTCGGTCGGCCAACGGGACCGGCGCACCGTGCTCCGTGTCGAAGACAGCGGGCCGGGCATCGACGACGACGATCTGCGCAGACTGGGCGAACGCTTCTTTCGGCCGGCCGGCACCCGACCGAGCGGGAGCGGCCTCGGCTGGTCGATCGTGCGGCGAATCGCTGCGGCGCACGAGGCCGACATCCAGGTGGATCGATCGCCCGCGTTTGGCGGACTGCGCGTAGCCATTTCGTGGCCGGCTGCCGATGAAGCCGGTGCGGCCAGGTGCTAGTCGATCATGCACGTCACCGATCAGACTGCACGAGCTCGATGCGTGGCCGGAGGTCACGCGAGCGGTCAATCGTGGCCGGAATGGCGTGTTCGTGTCCGAACACGCCGAACCGTGCGATCACTTGCCGGCAGCGCCGCTTGCAGGGCCGCCAGGCTGGCCGCGCATGTAGCCCGGCCCCATGCCCATACCCATGCCTTGCCCTCGATGCATGCCCCTCATGGGCGGAACGTCAGGCAGCGTGATGCCGCGCGCCTTCGCACGCTTCTGCATCTCCGCGTGGTGCTCCGCGCGAATTTTCTCGCGCTCGGCATCCGATTTCGCGGCGAGCATGCGGGTGCGGTATTCATTCCGCTCGGCAGGCGTCATCAGTTGGCTACCGTACATCATGCCGCCCCACTCGACGGTAGGATCGCGAGCCGGTTGGCGTGGCTGGGCATCGGCCAGACCGGACGTGATCGCGATGGCGACGCCGATCAGACACGAAACGGTGAACCTGTTTGCTCTGGACATGACGGTCTCCAGGTCGTTTGCATGGGTTCAACCGTACGCAAAACGGGTGGTCGATCCTTTGCCTCAGATCAAGTACCCTGGAGTGACCGTCAATACCATCGAATACATGCCGCAGACACGCAACTGTCAGACGTGCAACGCATCATTCCACGTCGCAATGTCAACGCGTCCGGCGCAGGCGCGCCACGTGGGCCGCCCCGGTCGCCTGTGACTGCCCGAAGTTGACCAATCCTTCAATCCTGAAACGTAACCTGAATCGTGATACCAACAAACACCGACATCGTTTCGGAAACCGTCGCTGAAGCGACGCCCGCGATGGCCGCTGCGGCCACCCGAAGCACCTGGGTGAGCGTCGCGGTCAACCTCGCGCTGAGCATCGGCCAGGTAGTGATCGGCATCCTGTCCCGATCGCAGGGCCTCGTGGCGGACGGCATTCATTCGTTATCCGACCTGATCGCGGATTTCGTCGTCCTGCTGGCCGGTCACCATAGCCGAAAACCCGTCGACGAAAAGCATCCTTACGGACATCAGCGCTTCGAAACCGGCGCATCGCTGGCACTTGCCGCAATCCTGCTGCTGGTCGGTGGCGGGATGCTCTGGTCCGCCATCCAGAAACTCGAGCATCCGGAAACGATCGCGCGCGTCCACGTCGCGGCACTATGGGTAGCGCTCGTCGCGCTCGCCGCGAAGGAAAGCCTGTTCCGTTACATGCTTGCCGTGGCAACGCGGGTGAAGTCGAGCATGCTGGTCGCGAACGCATGGCATGCGCGTTCGGATGCCGCATCGTCTCTCGTGGTCGCCTGCGGCATCGTCGGCAACCTGTTCGGCTATCCGCTGCTGGATCCTGTCGCCGCGCTGATCGTCGGCGGGATGATCGTGAAAATGGGTGCGACGTTCGGCTGGGACGCATTGCATGACCTGATGGATCGAGCGGCCGATGCCGAAGACGTACAGGCGATTCGCGCGACACTGATTGCGACGCCGGGCGTGCTGGACGTGCACGACCTGCGCACGAGAAAGACCGGCGATCTGATCCTCGTGGACGTGCATCTCGACATCGACGCCGATCTCACGGTCGCGCAAGGGCACGACATCGCCGTGGACGCGCGTGCTCGCGTGATGAAGCATCACCGCGTCCTGAACGTGATGACGCACGTCGATCCGCGCAAGCGGGAACGCGTCGTCGAAGTCACGTCCGGGATTCGCGGCCGCTAGGAAGCACCGGTCAGCCGGCGCGGCCGCTCAACACATCGCGCATGCCGGTGTCATTCGGAACTGCGCGGGTGATGGCCGCGCCGGAACGTCAACCGACGTTCGTTGAAGAGCGCGCGCCAGTCGAGCTTCATCAACATGAACACGAGGCCGAGCAACACCAGTTGGGTGACGATGAAGTATCCGCCGAGGTAAGTGCCTTCGAGTTCGGATTCCAGGTCCAGTCGGGTCGATGCAAAGCGGCCGAGTTGCGCCCAGATCGCATAGGTCGTTGCACGACCGATGAAGAACGCCGCCGCGATGATCCTCAGCGGCAACCCGGACAGTCCGTACGCGATGAACAGATAGTTCGACGGAAGCGGGCTCAATGCGTAGAAGAAAAACGCGCCGGCAGTGAGCGTCCGGTGCTTGCGCAGCCAGCGTGTGGCGACGTCGATATTCTCGCGATCCGATTCCCGCATCCAGCGGGAGCGGACGAGCGATCTTGCGAAGGTCGCCAGAATGACGCGGCCGGTCGTTGCGGCGCCTGCCGCCACGACGGCAAAGATCAATGGATTGCCGTCGGGCAGGTTGAACCCGACCCACGACATCGCCATCCAGGTAGGCGGGGCAAACGCCGGCATGAGATTCAGCAGAAGAATCAGCAGAAAGAGTACAGCCAGCGTCAGCACGATATCGACTCCAGGGCGTCCAGTGTCACTTTTCAATTTTGCTGAGGAAAGGGGCCGGCGGCTTGACTCACGTCAAGCAAGGCGCCGCGCCGGCATGTGGCGCGAGGCGCGTCGCGCTGACCCATGTCAACGGTCGAGTCGTGGCGTTTCCTAGACTGATGCCACGCCGTCTGCAACCGGAACCGGATGCAGTGAACGCCTCCCTGCACGGCAATCGGAACAATCGTCATGTCGCGAATCCCCTGGTCGATCGATCTCGCGTTGCTGGTTCTGGCGGCCGTAACGCTCGCCGGAGGGGGCGTGTGCGCGGCGTTCGGTCTGCATTCAATCGCGCGGCTCGTCTGGTTGCTCGGCACGCTGCCGGTCTTGCTGGCGTTGACGGTATCGCTCGTCAAGGCCGTGGCGAAACGGCGGGCAGGCATCGATGTGCTCGCGTGGCTGGCCATCGCGCTGGCGATCGCGCTCGACGAGACGCTCACGGCAGCTGTCATCGCATTGATGCTGGCGAGCGGGCGGACGCTGGAGCGGTATGCGCAAGACCGCGCGCAACGCGAGATGACCGCGCTGCTCGCCCGTGCCCCTCGGCAGGCCACCCGGTTCGAGAACGATGAATGGCGTTCCGTTGCCGTGGAAACGCTCGTTCCCGGCGACAGGCTGCTCGTGCGAAGCGGCGAGTTCGTGCCGGTCGACGGCACGTTGACCGATGACGCGGAACTCGACGAATCCATGCTGACGGGCGAGTCGTCCACCCAGCGGCGGCGCGCCGGAGAAAGCGCATGCAGCGGCGTGGTCAACGCCGGCCCACCGTTCGAAATGGTTGCCCGCACGACGGCAGGCGACAGCACGTTTGCCGGCATCGTCCGCATGGTCGAGCGCGCGCAGCGCGAGCGAAGTCCGTCCGTGCGTCTTGCGGATCGCTATGCGTCATTCTTCGTACTCGCTTCCCTGATCGTCGCGGGCATCGCCTGGCTGCTGGCCGGAGATGTCGCGCGTGCGCTCGCCGTGCTGGTCGTGGCCACGCCTTGTCCGTTGATTCTCGCCGTGCCGGTCGCGATCGTGTCCGGCATGTCGCGTTGTTCGAAACGCGGCATCCTCGTCAAGGGCGGGGGCGCGCTGGAACGGCTTGCACAAGCGACGATCCTGTTCTTCGACAAGACCGGGACGCTGACCGGAGGGCGGGCACGCATCGTCGCGATCGAATGCGGCACGGACGTCGGTACGGACGGCGTGCTGCGTTTCGCCGCGTCATTGGCCCAGGCTTCGGGCCACGTCATCTCGGATGCGCTGACGGTCGCCGCGCGGGAACGTGGGATCGATCTGTCGCCGCCGTCCTTCGTGATGGAAACGGCAGGTGAGGGCGTGACAGGCCGGGTCGACAACCGAACCGTCGCGATCGGCCAGTTCGGATACGTCTCCGCGTGTTCAACGATCGCCCCCTGGGGCGACGCGTTCCTGAAGCGGGTCGGCAACGAGGGCGGGGCCGCCGTGTTCGTCGGCGTCGATGGCGTCATGATCGGCGCGATTCAAATGGCCGACCAGGTGCGGCTGGAAACGCCGCGGGCATTGCGGCTGTTGAAACGAGAAGGCGTCGAGCGCCTCGTCATGCTCACCGGCGACCGGCGAGACATCGCCCAGGCCGTCGGTGAGTTGCTGGGTGTGACCGACGTACGCGCCGAGCAGACACCGACGGACAAGCTCGCCGCGATTCAGGCCGCGCGCAAGGAGGGCGTGACAATCATGGTCGGCGACGGTGTGAACGACGCACCCGCGCTGGCGGCGGCCGATGTCGGGATCGCGATGGGTGCGCGGGGGGCGGCCGCGTCATCCGAAGCAGCCGACGTGGTACTGCTGGTGGATCGGCTGGATCGACTCGTGGATGCGATACGTATCGCACGACGGTCACGCCGGATCGCGCTCGAGAGCGTGGTGGCCGGCATGTCGCTGTCGGTCGTCGCGATGACGATCGCGGCGGCCGGATTCCTGCAGCCGATTGCCGGCGCGGTGATTCAGGAAGTCATCGACGTCGTCGTCATCGTCAATGCGTTACGCGTGTTGCTGGTTCGCCCAAGGCCGACGGACGCGCGGCTGGCCGATGTCGACGTCGAGCAACTCAAGCGCGAGCACACCGCATTGTCACCGTTGCTGGATCAGATCAGGGATCTCGCGGATCGCATGCCGCAACTATCGGTGGATGCCATCGCCAGCGAGCTTGGTCACATGATCGATTCGCTGGATGAACGGCTGCTGCCGCACGAACGCGCCGACGATCGGGACGTCTATGCGCGTCTCGCCCCGCTTCTCGGCGGCGAGGACCCGCTCGCGGCGATGAGCGGCGCACACCGGGAGATCTTCAAGATGGTCCGGTCGCTCAGGCAGATGGTCGCGGACCTGCCACGCGACGGCACGAACACCATGCAGGTGCAGGCGATACAGCGTTTGCTTTACGGGCTGGAAGCCATCGTGCGCCTGCATTGCGCTCAGGAGGAGGAACTGTTTCACGCCGTCGGGGCGGATGCGTGACGACGACACGCATCACGCTTGCGGAGCACTGACCAGAAGAACCGGCGTTTTCGCGATGCGCGCCACACGTCCGGCCACGCTGCCGACGAGCCAGCCCGTGACGCCGCGCCGCCCGTGGGTGCCCATGACGATCATGTCCGCGCTCCATTCGATGGCGTCTCGCACGATCAGGTGAGGCACGTCTTCGCCAGTGCGATCCGTTTGAATCAGCTGCGACTGCGAGCGCCCGGCGGGGGCGCCGTCGAGCAGGGCCATGGCCTTTTGCAGTACGTGATTGCCTTCGCTGGTCAACGCCTGTTCCAGCGTTTCGACGGGGACGAAATCACCCAGCGATGTGGGGCGATCGAGCACGTGAATCGCCCGAAATTCGGTCTCGGGCCGCGAAAATTTCAACCCCGTTCGCAATGCGTGGAGCGCAATCGGGCTGCCGTCGACCGCGAACAGCATCCGCCGCGGCAGGTGCTCGGCGACCGACGCGAAGCCTTCCGGAACGATGAGCAGCGGGCAACCGACCAGCTTGCCGAGCGGGCCGGAAACCGTTCCTTCGATCCATCCGAGCAGGCCATGATGCTGACGTGCGCCGACGATCAGGAGTTCGGCCTGCCAGGCTTGCGCGCTGTCGGCCAGCGCATGCACGACATCCCCGCCGTGCGTGGACAGGTCGATGACTTCCGTGTCGATGGTGATGTCGTCGCGCGGAATCGCGCTTTGGGCGCGCGACAGCGCGTCGGATGCGTCTCGCAGCAATTCGTCGCGTGCCGATTCGAGAAATGCCGCGGATCTCGATCCGCGCGGGACGAGTGTCCGCGGATTGTCCGCAACGCTGACGATATGCACCGCGGCGTTCGATGGAAGGAAAGCTTTGGCATACGCGAGTGCATGCGCGGATGCGGTGGAACCGTCGATGGCGATCAGCACCCGTTGAGGAGCGGGTGCCGCCTGGAAAGATGAAGTGCTGGCGCTCATGAATGTCTCCCGGTGGCTGCCGACGGTCTTGTACACGGCAATTTTTCGCACGAGGACAGTCTACCGGCTTGACCTTCGTCAAGCACATTCGTCTTCGCAATGCCGGGCGGAACGACGGCTCGATCGCGTCGCGTGCCTGGCCGCTGCCACATTGACATGAGTCAAGCGGGGGGCCAGCCTCACGCAGCAGCATTGAAACGACGCCGCGTTGATCCTTGCCAGGATGACCTCACCGGCCTCCAGGGCCCGAACGAAGGCACACGTGGCGCGTTGAAAGTCGCGGCTCCTTTCCAGTCTGATCACTGAGGCTGCTTCCGCCACCTCATGGCCCACAGCACCCACGTGTCATTCGTCTGACTTGACGGCGTTACCCGGTAGCGTTTCGCGTGACGTCGTGCTCGACACTCAATTCCGGTCACCGGACGAAATCCTCTGCCGCACTACGTGCATCGGGAAAGGCAGAATGCGCGGAAACACGTTCTCGGACTTGAACAGCTTGTGTGCCACCGCGCCCAGCACGTGCAAGCTCACCAGCGAGGCCAGCCCGTAAGCCGTCAGCGCGTGCAGTTGCCCCAGCCAATGCGACAGCTCGCGACTCTTGGGCACCAGGGTAGGCAGCGAGAAGAGCCCGAAGCAACTGGCCGTGTGCCCGGCCGCATTCGTCTTCATCCACCCGAGCACGGGGATGGCGAACATCAGCACATAAAGCAGCCCGTGGACGCTGCGTTCCGCGAAATGGTTCAGCGTACCGGCCGGATTGACTGATGGCGGAAGGCTGCGTCGCATGCGCAGCCGATTCACGATACGAACCGCCACGAGTCCAAGAATGACAATGCCGATCGACTTGTGCAGGCCGACGAGGTCTTCATTGTCGTCCAGCAGCAAGCCGACGATCAGGTTGCCGATCAGCGCGGCGGCCAGCAGCCAGTGCAGCAAACTCATCGACATGGGATAGCGGGTAACATTTTTCATGACGGAAATGCCTTTTCAGTGGCGAAAGGGTACGCTCTCGGGTTATCCGAGCAGGTTGTGATAGTGCTTTCTCGTACCGTCGATCCGGCGCAACGCCTGCTTTGCGGCGGGTAGATCGTTGGCCTGGATGGCTCGGTCGACCGCGGTCAATTCATCCCGCAATGTGCGCATGCCTTCGTCGTATGTCGGTTGGTCATCGCGATAGCGCTGGCGGCTTGCCTGCTGTGCATCGCTTTCGAGCCGGGCCACGTAGCCGTTCATTTCCGGAATCGTCCGGCTGTTCATGGCACCCTGCATCGCGTGCTTCATGTCTCGCATCAGCGTCTTGATCTCGCCTGCGGACGCCGGCGCGGCAGCCACGAAAAGCAACGCGCCCAGCGTTGCGCAAAAACGGAGTCGGAACGGTAGCCTGATCATGGTCGTCGATTCGGTTGCGAGTGTCGGTGACGGCGACCATAGAACGCCGACGTTAACGGATTCTTAAGGACCGGATTATTCCTCGTCGTGCTTGATGCCGGTCGGTTCCTGCGGTTATCGTGCGCCAATGGACGCCATGTCCCGACTAAAAGGAACGCGACACCATGCGGGTGTTACTCGTGGAAGACGACAAGCTGATCGGCAGCGGGGTGGAGGATGGCCTGATCGAGGCCGGCATGACGGTCGACTGGGCGCACGACGGCAGGCATGCGCAGCTCGCGCTCGAAACCACGCCGTATGACCTCGTCGTGCTCGATCTCGGCCTGCCCCGCATGTCGGGAGTTGAATTGCTCGACTGGCTTCGCAAGCGCCGCGACCATACGCCGGTGCTGGTCATGACCGCGCGCGACACCGTGGCCGATCGCGTGAGCGGCCTGAGCGCGGGCGCCGACGACTACATCGGCAAGCCGTTCGACCTGACCGAACTGATCGCCCGTTGCCGCGCGCTCGTGCGACGCTCGCAGGGCCGCAGCACCGAGACGATCGAATATGGCGACCTGTCGGTCGATCCCTCGCTGATGACGGTGACGCGCGGCACCGAACGGATCGCGCTGACGTCGCGCGAATGCGCGTTGCTGGTCGAACTGCTGGCGAATCAGGGCCGCCCGCTCTCGCGTACGCAGCTCCAGGACAGCCTCTATGGCTGGAACGAAGAAATCGAAAGCAATGCGATCGAAGTGCATGTGTCGAATCTGCGCAAGAAACTGGGCGCCGAATTGATCCGCACGATTCGAGGTGTCGGCTACGTGGTGGAGAAAGCGTCGTGATGCGCTCGATCCGGCAACGGCTGACCTTACTGGTGCTGTCGGGTGTCGTGGTGGTCTGGGCGTATTCGCTGGTGTCGAGCTATCGCCAGGCGATTCACGAAGCGGAGGAATGGGACGAAACCCGCCTCGAGCAGATCGCAAGAGCGTTCGTCGCGCTCGATGCATCCGATCTGCCGGTCTTCGCGGACATCGTTCTCGGCTCGGGGGAAGACAACGATGGCGACAACGATGCATCACCGCGCATGCTGTATCAGATCAGTGACGCGGGCGGACGCATCCTGGCCGCCAGTCCGGGGCTTGACTCGCTCGATCTGCCGGTGTTTCCCGCTGCCGCGTCGAGCCCGATCCGGTTCGGCAATCCGAAATGGCACGCGTACGTGCTGACCGATGCCGCGCGCGGTCGTACCGTGCGCATCTTCGAACAACGCACGCACCGTTCGGACTTGTCCGCGGAGGTGGCGCGCCGTGTCGCCCGGCCGCTCGCTTTCGCGTTGCCCGTGCTGGCCGTGTTGATCTGGCTGGCGATCGGACGCAGCCTGACGCCGCTGCGGACGCTGTCGGAGGCAATCGACGCGCGTTCGCCCGACAGCCTCGATGCAATCGGCACGAAGGGCATTCCCGACGAAGTGCGGCCGCTGGTTACCGCACTGAACGCGTTGCTGCAACGCCTGCGCGGCTCGCTCGATCGCGAACGCGCATTCACCAGCGACGCCGCACACGAGCTCAAGACCCCGCTCGCCGCGCTCAAGGTTCAGGCACAGGTCGCGCTCACCGCGCGCGATCCGGAACGTCAGCGGCGCGCGATGCAACGGGTCGTCGAGGGCGTCGACCGAAGCACGCATCTGGCGGACCAGTTGCTTGCACTGGCGCGACTTGACGAAGCCGTCCCGATGCCCGGCGAGGAGGTCGATCTCGCACGCGTAGTGCAGACCTGCATCGACGACCATCAGGCGCGCGCGGATCGCAAGCAGATTTCACTGATTTCACGCGTCGTCGGTCCGGTTATCGCACATGTACCGTCAACGCTGGTGCGCGTCCTGCTCGACAATCTCGTCGATAACGCGATCAAGTACGGTCGCGAACAAGGGCGCGTCGAAATCACGTCGTGGCAGGATGCCGGCGCGATCCACCTGCAGGTACGGGACGACGGACCCGGCGTCTCGAACGAAAATCTGTCCCGACTGCAGGATCGCTTCTTTCGCGGCGCGGATCACGACGAAAGCGGCAGCGGCCTGGGGCTGTCGATCATCGCGCGCATCGTGGCCAAACTCGGCGGGAGTCTGACGTACATCGACGGGTTGAACGGCAGCGGGTTCGGCGTGCGCGTTACATTGCCGTGATCGGCGCGACTGAAGCGGCGATTCCGAGTCCGCCCCTGTCTTTCATATCCGATGCGTTCAAGAATGCGAAGTTAACATTGCCTTCAGCTTTAGCGAGCATGCTGTCCTCAAGGCAGAAGAGATGTTCTCGGATGCCGACCCTGTTCACTGGAGGTCGAGATCATGAAATTCGCTATCCGTACCATCGTGCTGGCGGCGGCCATCATCCCCGCATTCGCATCGGCAGCTCAATCGAGCAGCGGCCTGACCCGCGCGGAAGTCCGCGCCCAGATCACACAGGTCGAGCAGGCCGGTTACAACCCGGCCCGAAAGGACATTCACTATCCGCAATCGATCCAGCAGGCCGAGGCACGCATCCGGTCTTCCGAATCGTCGCCGCAGGCCGATGCGTCGGGCTATGGGCCTGCATACGGGGCGGGGGCTGACTCGGGAGCCGCGATCCAGAGTCACGCCGCGGCGCCTCGGTTGTACACGCATCATTGACGGCACGCGCGTGAGCGTCAGGGCTCCCTCGCTCAATACGATTTGCCCCCAACGGTCGCCGACTCGAGCTCACGAGTGATGATCTGGGTGCCGCCGACATTGGCGACCGACTTGACCAGACCGACGCCTGGCGCGAGCCAGTCGTCGGCGACCGTCGTGCTGTTCGGCGCCGGATTGGAGAACGTCTCGGTGACGTGATAGTGACACGCGCTTGCGAACACCTTGCCGTTCTTCAGCGTGACCGTTTCGCGCGCGACGTACGCGCGCTGGATCGATACCGCCGTCTGGGCGCCGCCTGACGGAATGACGGGCGTATCCACGTAGTTCGCCGTCTCGCTTCCCGTCAACCCGATCGTCTCGACATACGGCGGCGAGTTGGCGTCCCGCAACACGAGGGCGCCCGAACTGTAAACCTCGCCGCCGTAGTTCGCACGCGCGCCGTTGCCGACGAGATAATAGTGATTCGTCTGGATCGGCGAGCCGGTCGATGTTTCGGCTTGCTGAGTAAGCGCGACGCCTTCGAACGTTGCCGGCCCGTAGGTGCGCGTGTACAGGCCATTGTCGACGGCCGGACTTTGCGACGTCGCCTGCGTGTACATGTGCAGCTTCACGGTGTCACCTTGCTGATAGACCGGATCGCACTCGAGATTCGAGGTCGCGGTCGTGCCGGACCCTCCGCTCGGAGCCCCCGGCGGCGGCATCGTGCCGGTCGTTTCGCTCGACGTTCCCTGGGCGCCCGGAGCCGGAGAATCGTTGCCGCCACAACCGGCCAGCATCAGACCGATCAATACGGCGATCGGAAACCACACGCATTGCCTGTTCTTCATCTTTGTTCTCTCAGGTCTGTTGAACACCATGCTCATCGAAGGTTTTTATCGTTTCGCCGATCAGTGACGCGTGCGGCTGCGGGAAGGGCGCAATCGCGCACCCTCCGGTCGATGCGAACACCGGAGTGACGCAGCTCCGGTGTCGCGTCATCGCTCAGTTGACCTGCAACTGACCACCGCGGCCGAGGCCGCCCTTGACGTCCTGCGCCTTGTAGCTGCGCAGCGCGACGACCATCTTGTTCCATGCGTCGATGCACGCGACGACCGTCGCCTTGCCTTCCGGCGTCGTCGAGAAGCCGGCGAGACCGCCGCCCACGCCACCGCCCAGGCCGCCCAGCGCCGCGCCGTAGTTGGTCGCCGTCGAGCTGCCTTCCGATGCCGCGATCTGCACGGCCGAGCGCACGTCGAACAGCGTCAGCGTCACGACCGACGCCTTCGTCTGCAGGTGGCCTGCCACCGCCGCCACCGCGCTGTTGCCGGTCAGCCCGCCGATCATGCTGCCGATGCCGGCGATCGGCGAATCGTTGATCACGATCTGCGGTTCCATGTAGTAATCGGCCGCGACACGCTGACCCTTCTGCTGCTTCGAACCCGCACGGTACTCGCCCGAGCTGCGCTGCAGTTGCGTGATGCGCGACAGGCGCGCGTCGCTCTTCTGGTTGCCGATCGACGTGATCACGAAGCAGTTCGACTGCTGGACGGCCAGGCGCAACAGCGGGTCGATGCTCGTCACTTTGGTCGCGCTGCCGAACGGGCCCCACCAGTCGGCGTTGCGGCCGTCGTCGACGGCGATCGTGCCGAGCGGCGATGCGCAGCGCTGCAACTGCGAATCCGCGCCGGCGCTCGCGCCGCCCGCGGCAGCGCCCGTGACGCCGGCGTTCTGGCCGCCGGGCGTCACCATGCCGCCGCAGCCGGCGACGGAAGCGCAAAGCGCTGCAACCAGCGCACCTTGAGTGAGACGTTGGGAAAGGATGGTCTTCATGTCGTTGTCGCTCGATAGAGTCGTTGTTCGGCTTATGTGTTCGTGCGAACTTCGATAAGCCCCCCGGCGTGGCGCGCGATGGTGGTCTCCCCGCAGCCGCCCCCGTTGCTTTCGGTCCGGTCAGTAGTACCAGTACGTCTGATGCCAGACGCCGTAGTACGGATAGCCCGAGTACCAGTAGCCGTAATAGACGTCACGCCATTGCGTACGCCATTTCCAGTCTTCCTCGTCTTCCTTCTTCGCCTTGCGGGCGAGCTCGAGCAGCTTTTTCGATTCCTTGTCGCCGCGGCCCGCGGCGATCGACAGCCACTTGGGGTAATCGTCCTTTTCGTGCATGTATGGACCCGACGCCTTTTGCAAGCCTCTTGTTCGTGATGTCGAAACGGTCTGCATGCATGTATCCGGCTTGCCTGATGGGCCATTGCCGAAGCATGCC